>JACFNL010000120.1 GCA_019454875.1 Candidatus Cloacimonadota bacterium
TGAGAAGGCATATATACAATTATACTTCAGAGCTGTGAATAAGGCCAAAAATCATACCCCCGGAAACAAATCAGTCACCTGACAATCCAAGGAAGCTGCCTTAAGGCCTTTGAAATCTACTGGAGTTGCAGCTCTTTATATCCAGTCAATGGATCCAAGGCACGGTTAAACACGATTCCCTCGAACAACTGCAGAACAATTTCAGCAGTGGTATGAATCAGTGAGCCCGGTTGCAGGTGTCCACCCTGAACCAGTCCAGACCTATCTGCTACAGAAAGATGAAGGTGCAGTCCTGAATTACCAAGAGTACCAACCAGGGAAACAATTTCTAATGGCCCAGGTATCTGTTTTATGTCTTTTGCGGATGCCAGACGCACAGAAGCCGGAGCAAGACTGCCAACACAGGTTACCATACAGGCGGCTCCAATCTCCTGGGTTTTTATTAAATCAGTCAGGGTCAAATATAGATCCTGTCCTGGATAAAGCCTTATGATGAGATGATCATTGTGAATCAGAGTCTGCATGCCTCAATTTACCCGAACCTCATCTAATTAATCAATCGATGAATTAATTAATCCCCTTTTGATATTGGAATTGTCATTGCCCTGAGTTATATTCATCACTCATTGAAATAACCTACGGAATAAGAGAGACGACTCAGGATGCCTAAAACACCTAAACCAAATGATATTGCAATCATCGGTATGGCCTGCCATCTGCCCGGAGCCACAAATTTGAGGGAGTACTGGGAGAACATTGTCCACAAAAGGGACTGCATCACAGACATTCCAGAAACTCACTGGGATACTAACGACTATTGGGATAAAGATCCCAAAATTGCAGATAAGTCCTACTGTAAGCGGGGGGGGTTTTTACCCTTTGTCGATTTTGACCCAATGGAGTTTGGAATTGCTCCCAAGGATCTTGATGTCATCGATACTGCTCAGTTATTAGGTATGAAGGTAGCTAAAGAGGCAATGCTTGATGCAGGCTACGGAGACAAAAGACCTTTTGTCCGCGACCGATGCGCAGCCATTGTGGGAACCACATCAATTACTGAACTGGCCACACCTCTTAATATGAGGCTTGCCTACCCTACCATGGAAAAAATCCTGAAAAAGCATGGGGTGGATGAGGCCGTAATTCAATCTGTTTCCAAGCAGTATGCGGACAGTTTTCCAATCTGGCAGGAAAACAGCTTTCCTGGGGTTCTGGGCAATGTTATTTCTGGGCGAATTGCAAACACTCTGGATCTTGGGGGAACTAACTGCGTGATTGATGCAGCCTGTGCCTCGGCTTTGGGCGCTGTTAAAATGTCCATTGATGCCTTGTTGGCCAAGACTTGCGATATGGTGGTCACTGGTGGGGTTGATACTGTAAATAACATCTTTATGTATCTTTGTTTCTCAAAAACCCCTGCCTTTTCCAAAGAAGGGAAAACCCGCCCCTTTGATAAAAACTCGGATGGAATTTTGATTGGTGAGGGTCTTGGGCTTGTAGTGCTTAAACGGTACGAAGATGCAATTCGTGATAATGACCGTATCTATTCCGTGATTCGCTCCATTGGATCATCTAGTGATGGGAAAGCCAAAAGTATTTATCAACCACTGTCCAGCGGACAGCAGAAGGCCCTGTTACAGGCCTATGAAATGGCTGGTGTCCATCCAAGAAGTATTGAACTTGTGGAAGCTCACGGAACCGGAACTCCTGTGGGAGATTTAGCTGAGGTAACGGCCCTTAAGTCGGTTTATTCCTCAGATAGTCCTGATACACAGTGGTGTGCTCTGGGATCGGTTAAAAGCCAGATAGGGCACACAAAAGCCAGTGCTGGCATTGCAGGCTTGATGAAAGCCGCTCTGGCCCTGTATCACAAGGTTCTGCCTCCAACCATCAATATCGAAGAACCGAATCCCAAAATGGAGCTTGAATCAAGTTCATTTTATATCAACAGTGAAATCAGACCCTGGGTTCGTGGGGCTTCAGCCACACCGAGGCGGGCAGCCTGTTCTGCATTTGGATTTGGGGGAACAAACTTCCATGTGGTTTTAGAGGAGCATGAGGACACCTGCCGGGACAGCCTTTATCAGCCAGGCCCAGCCGAGCTTTTTGTATTCCAGGCTGAGGATGCACCGGGCCTTTCCATTACCCTGCAAAAGGTATTGGACCAGTTACCCATGATCGCGGATTTTCATCAGTTTGCCCGACATAATCAGCATTTGTTTTTGGAAGACAAACCTGCCACCCTCGTAATTGTAAGTAAGAGTGTTGAGGAATTGAAGGCCATTCTTGCCGAATCAAGGACTCATCTTTTGAATAAGCCCGAGGAAGCTATCCAGGGAAAATCTGCATTTTACTTCCCAAAAAATCATAGTATCAGAAAACAAAAACTTGCTCTGGCGTTTCCTGGGCAAGGAGCACAGTATGTAGCAATGGGCAGGGAACTACTTTTAGCATTCCCCTTTTTACATGAGATTCTTGAAGAACAGGAATCTTTGTTAAGAGAGGCCAAACTCCCTTCCATCAGTCAGTTTCTCTATCCAGTGCCTGTATTTTCAGCCCAAAAGAAGCAGGAACAGGAAGAAACACTGCGCCGCACAGATTTAGCTCAGGCAGCCTTGGCCTTTGTGAATGTGGCCACATTTGAGGTTCTTAAAAAACTGGGTGTCAAATTTGATGCTTCCTGTGGACACAGCTTTGGGGAGTTAACAGCCCTTTATGCTGCCAATGTTTTTGATAGAAAAACCTATTTTCGGCTAGCCCATGAACGGGGAAGGCTGATGCTTGAGTGTGCCAATGATTCTTCAGGCACCATGGCAGCGGTTCTGGCACCTCTCAAAGAGATTGAAGAAAAGCTCAAGCTGGCAAATCAGGCTTTAAAAACTGAAGTTACCCTGGCCAACTATAATGCACCGGAACAGGGAGTCATTTCAGGAAAAACCTCCGAGGTGGAAAAAGTCAGTGCCTGGTTAAAAGAGAACAAACTGACAGTCAAGCCCATTGCTGTCTCTGCTGCATTTCATACATCCCTGATGGCCGCAGCTGTTAAAAAGTTTGGCGATTTTGTCAAGCAGTGCACCTTTGGCAAAGCGGCATTTCCCGTCTATTCCAATATGACTGGTTCACAGTACGGAGATAGCTCAGAAGTACAGATGGCCACTTTAAGGGATCAGCTTTTATATCCGGTCAAGTTTACAGATCTGGTTTCCAATATGGTGAAAGATGGGACCGGAATTTTTGTGGAAGCAGGACCTTCCAAAATTCTCACAGGTCTGATTCAAAGAATAGCACCTCAGGATGCTGTTGTGTCTGCGGTGGACAGCATGAGCCGGGGAGAACCAAATCTTGGTAATTTTCTGACTGTAGTGGCACGGCTTATAGCCTCCGGTCATGTGAAATTTAATGCTTCTGTTTTTGGATCAAAGCCCGAGGCTTTGGCCTTGAAGTCCAAACGAAGTCCAGTAACCATTCGCTTAAATGGAGCTAACTACTTAAAAAAGGAAACCAAAGAGGCCGTCCATCGTGAACCTTTGGTAAAACAGAAAATCCAGGCCGCCGCCTTGCCTGTGCCTGAAGTAGTTACTCCCCCTCCTGTCCCCATCAGCCAGGCCACTAGAACCATACCAGAAGTAAAAAATACTATTGTAAAACCACAGGGAATCGTGAAATCTGCAGTCGTAAAAACTACTGTAGCAACTCCCGTCAAACACACAGGAAAAAACATGAATCAGGACAACCAGTTTTCTCAGAATCTGCCTAGTGCCAACTCTTTGGAAGAATTACAGAGATACCGTCTAAGAATGGTTGAAGTTCAGGAGCAGTTTTTACAGATGCAGATGGAAGCCAACCGCCTGATGGAAAGAATGTTAAGTGGTGGTACCTTTGTTCAGGAATACACACCTCCTGCCAGGACTCAGACAATCGCCCCCCCAGTAGCAGCACCAGTAGCTGCACCAGTAGCAGCTCTGTCTGTCCCAACCCCACCGGCAATCCCGGCTCCTGTGCCAGTCATGCAAGCACCTGTACAGCCTAAATCCGGTTCCGTGTTAGGAGATATGTTTGAAAAAAGACCAGCTCAGCCAGCCAAGGCTGTAGCCAAACCGGTAAAAGTAGCGGAGGCTGTCGCACCTTCCACTTCTATGGCTCATGAAATCCAAAACTATCTGATGCAAACCATAGCCGAAAAAACCGGGTTTCCTATGGATATGCTCAGTGCGGACATGGATCTGGAAAACGATCTGGCCGTGGATTCCATTCGCAGGGTAGAAATTTTAGGAGCTGTTCAGGAAAAATTCCCCGCTGCTCCCACAATCGGCCCTGCACAGCTTGGAGTTCTTAAAACAATTGCTGATATTGTTGGCTATCTCTCGGCAGGTGCCCCAGTCAGTGCTGTAGCTGCTGCAAAACCTGTGCAGAAAACCGCCACAGCCTCAGGCTCTGACTCCAGTGCTATTTTGAACTTTTTAATGAGTACAATTTCCGAAAAAACCGGATTTCCTATGGATATGTTAAGCTCTGACATGGATCTGGAAAACGACCTGGCCGTGGATTCCATCCGCAGGGTAGAAATTTTAGGAGCTGTTCAGGAAAAATTCCCCGCTGCTCCCACAATCGGCCCTGCACAGCTTGGAACATTAAAAACCATTTCTGATATTGTAGGATACCTCGGTGGCCAAAGTGCTCCTGTAGCTGCATCGACAACTGCATCTACATCTTCCTCTTCCGCTTCCTCAGAGTCCAATGCCATGACCCAGACTCTTTTGCAGATCATCTCTGAAAAGACAGGTTTCCCTACGGATATGCTGGGTTCGGAAATGGATCTGGAAAATGATCTGGCTGTGGATTCCATCCGCCGCGTAGAAATTCTGGGAGCAATGCAGGAAAAATATCCCCATGCACCCAGTATTGGTCCAGCTCAATTAGGTTCAATCCGTACCATTGGTGATGTGATTTCGTATCTTTCTGGAAACAATGGTGCTTCAGCTTCCGTGGGAGAAGAAAAAAAAAAGATCTGAACACTGAGTTGACAGAACAAACCGTCCATCGGGATTTGATGACCTTGAGTCGATTACCAGAACTTGAGGAAATGGATTTGAACTGGCTTGTGGGCAAGTCTGTTTTAATTCTGGAAGATTCCCTGGGCGTTGCATCCAGGGTCAAGGAAGTCTTGAGTGGAAAGGGAATAGAAGTATCCATTTGTTCCCTTTCCAGTATCAAATACTCCAATGCCTGTGACCTGGATTTAAGTTCCTTTGAAGATTTTCAAAAAAGCCTGCCTACCTTGAATCATCCGATTGGGGCCGTGATTAACCTTAGCCCCTTAAGTTTTGGTCGCTCTGTTTTTGACACACTTGTTAAGGATCGGGACTCATTCCTTGAAGAAATCTCTCTGGCCCAGTTCTTTCTGGCGAAAGCCTTTGTAGTTGCTCATACCGATGCCACTCAGACAGCATCCATTATGGCAGCAACCTGTATGGGTGGGGATTTTGGAATTCTGAAAGATGCCCAATATTTTGCAGGACAGGCCGGGGTCAGCGGGATTCTTAAATGCTTAAAAAAGGAAGTCCCCTCGTTGGGTGTCAAGGTAGTGGATTTTAATCCTGGTATCAAAGCCTCTGAGATTGCCCAGTGTGTTCTGATGGAATTGCGGCCCAAGGACTCGGTGGTGGAAGTAGGTTATCTGGATGGAAACCGATATACCCAGATCCCAGTTCCCGCCCCAGTAGCAGAAGAAACTGGTATTCCCCGTCTAGGTAGCTCGGATGTGATTCTTGTGTCCGGTGGTGCCCGAGGTATTACTGCCGATATGGTTCGGGAAATGGCGGCACAGGGAGTAGGCCGGTTTATTCTGGCGGGTCGCTCCAGAATTGCCGAAGAAAAACTGGCAAAACTCCCAGCAGGTGTGTCTGATGTTAAAGACATCAAGGCATTTTTATTCTCCGAGGCCAAAGCCAAAGGTGAAAAACCCTCACCCAAAGATATTGAAAAGGAAGCCAGTCAGATTTCCGCCAGCATGGAAATTGTTGCGCAGCTTGCTGCCCTCAGATCTTGTGGTGCTCTGGCTGAGTATGTTGCAGTAGATATCTCAAACAGGGACGCTGTAGCCACAATGCTTCCACAGATGGAAGCTAAACTTGGGCCTGTTACCGGCTTTATTCATGGGGCAGGAGTCCTGCAGGACAAAATGATTGTCCAAAAGACCAAGGAACAGTTTCTTAATGTATTTCAGACCAAAATTAATGGATTGTTTGCTGTACTGGATGCCTTAAAAGGTCACAACCTCAAACTAGTAGCCCTGTTTGCCTCCGTGGCTGGCAAGTTTGGAAATGTAGGCCAATGTGATTATGCCGCTGCCAACGAAATTTTTAACCATGTGGCACTGACTCACTCCAATCAGTGGGAAAACTGCCGCTTTTTATCGGTCAACTGGGGCCCATTTGCTGGGGGTATGGTCACACCAGAACTGGCCCGAATGTTTACCCAAAAAGGAGTTGGACTGATTCCACCACTGGCGGGAGCAAAACTTTTCACCAGAGAGATTCTTAATGGGCATCTGGATTGCTCTGAAATTGTTGTAGGTGCTGGTCCCATGGAGCTTGGAGCATCCGAAGGACCAATGAACAGTCCCTCACCCCTGACCTTAAAAAAATCTGTCAAACTTGAGGACAATGCCTACCTTACCGATCACAAGCTCAAAGATCAGCCCGTGCTCCCTATGGCCATGGCCCTGGAATGGATTGCCGAAGCTGCCCAGGCATTTTTTCCCGATTTGTGCGTGTTTGAAGTTCGCAATCTGAAAGTGCTTAAAGGGGTCTCTTTTGAAGAAGACAACCTGGAGTTTTTGATTCGTTCCAGTCTGACTGAATCTAATCTTTTGTATGGAAGCCTTCTATCGGTTGAAATCCGCCTTGCTAGTAACAGCTTAGCACAGCCTAACTATCAGGCTGAGGTAGTCCTTATGCCCAAGGCACACTTGCCCAAACTGCCTGCCATGCCCAAGCTACAGCTAGACAAGGAATTGAGAAATATGGATGAACTGTACCAGAACTATTTGTTTCACGGGCCCAGTCTTCGCTGTATCCAATCCGTAGAAGGCATTTCCAAAACAGCAATGCTGGCATCCATGAAACTGTCGTCCCCATCCGTTTTAAGTAAATCTGCTCCCAAAAAATGGGTAACAGAACCTTTAGCACTGGATGGAATGGCCCAGATGGGTCTGATTTGGCTGGGAACCCATAAAGGATGTATTGGGATTCCACAGGGATTTAAATCCTACCAGCAGGTAGCCCCATTCCCTACAGGTACGGTTCAATGTCTGGCCGTACTTGATGATTTGAATGAAAAAACCTACAAAGCTTCCGTAAGCTGCTGGTTCATAAATTCCTCCAACGAGGTACTGGCTTACGGCAACGGCTGGGAAGCTGTGTTTAACGAATCATTCAATGCCTATACCAGCAAAGCCAAAGGAATGAACAATGCCAGTTAATGCTGTAGAACCAATTGCTGTTGTTGGTGCGTCCTGTCTGTTTCCATACGCAACCACTCCCGAAGCCTTTTTTGCCAATATCATGCAAAGACGGGCTCTGTACAGACCACTCAGTGCAAAACGCATGGGACTTGATCCTGAGTCATTAAAAGGAAACCCCTCTGAGTTAAGTAAAACCTGCTCTACCGTGGCCTCTTTTGTGGAAGAGTCTGTAGATCTGTCCCCCTTTGTGGACTTGATTCCCGAAATAGACAGACTGGATCCGTTTTTTCACTGGGTGCTGCACCTGGCCCATCAAGCCCTGAAACAGAGTAAAGTTAAAGACAGAAGCCGTACCGGCCTAATCCTTGGTAACCTAACATTTGCCACCGAACAGGCTGAAGAGGCTCTGGAAAACATGCTTCTGATTAATATTGCCCGGGGCCTGGGATTAAAACCCCCTAAAATTTCCCTACAGTCTGAGGATTTGTTTCAAAGCGCACTGCCTGCCCAGATGGCGGCCAGAGTTCTAAATCTTGGTCTGGGAGCCTATGCCCTTGATGCTGCCTGTGCCTCAGGTCTTTATGCCATAGAGCTGGCCTGTCGCGAATTGAGAATGTTTAAGGCTGATTCCATGCTGGCAATGGGGGTCAATCGCTGTGAAATGGCTGCTCTGACTGTGGGATTTTCGCAGCTTGGAGCCTTGTCACCTACCGGACAATGCCAGCCATTTGGTCAAGCTGCCAATGGACTGGTTGTGGGAGAAGGTGGGGGAGCCCTGGTATTAAAACGCCTTTCCGATGCCATCCGTGATCAGGATGAGATTCTGGTTCTGATTCGAGGTGGGGGCTTGTCCTGTGATGGCAAAAGTTCAGGAATGCTCGCCCCTTCCTCCGAAGGGCAGATCCGGGCCA
>JACFNL010000121.1 GCA_019454875.1 Candidatus Cloacimonadota bacterium
AGCTGGCTTTGGTATTTTTGATAGCATCATTTCCAACTTCGTTGGTGTCATCATGCCCTGAAAGCAGGTTGTCTATCTTTTTTTTGGAGATATCAAAGCCCACCATTTTGTAGTGCTTTGCAAAGGAGATCAAAAGGGGAAGGCCCACATAACCTAATCCCACAACCCCAATCGTTAAATTCTGATGGTTCATAATTACTTCCCGTAATACTCGCGGTACCAGCGAATAAATTGATGAATGCCCTCTTCAATAGAGGTTTTTGGCGCGTATCCCAGTTTTTCAGTTGCATGATCGATGTTGGCACAGGTTTTGGGCACATCTCCGGCCTGCAAAGGCAAAAACTCCATTGTGGCAGATTTGCCCAAAGCCTTTTCGATACATTCTATGTAATAGAGCAGTTTGACTGGTTTATTGTTGCCTAAATTAAACACCTCACAGGTATAGTTTTTATCTAAAGAGGCCACTACCCCACTGACAATATCCTCAATGTAAGTGAAATCCCGATACATATCCCCATGATTAAAGACCTGAATGGGTCTATCCTGCAATATGGCTTCGGTGAACAAAAACAGGGCCATGTCTGGCCTTCCATACGGCCCATAAACCGTAAAAAACCTCAGGCCCGTGGTATTTAAGCCAAACAGGTGGCTGTAGGTATGGGCCATCAGTTCATTGGCCTTTTTACTGGCTGCATAAAGACTGATGGGTTGATCGGTATTGTGGGTTTCCGCGAAGGGATAACTGGTGTTTTTTCCGTAGACTGAGGATGAGGACGCATACACCAGGTTTTCTACCTTAAACTCCCGACAGCATTCCAAAATGTTTAAAAATCCTTCCAGATTGGATTTCTGGTAAGCATAGGGGTTTTCCAGACTGTAGCGCACCCCGGCCTGAGCAGCAAGATTACACACCTTGTAAATCTTGAAGTTTAAAAATGCCTGTCTGAGATTTTCCCGATCACAAAGATCCATTTCCAGAAAATGGAAGTTTTTGTGCTGCTTAAGGATTTTGAGCCGGGACTTTTTAAGTTCTGGATCATAATAATGATTCATGCAGTCAAGGCCAATTACTGTATCTCCCCGATTAAGAAGATTCATGGAAGTGTGAAAGCCAATAAAACCGGCTGCTCCGGTAACGAGAATAGGTGATTTCATGCGCCGCAGTATATCATGACTTTAGACAATTATTCCTTACCAGGCTGGTTCACAGTCAGAATGTTGTACACCAGAATTGCAGCAAATACAAAAGCGCAAAACCAGCCAAACAATCCCAGAAAAAAAGGCAGGGAAGCAGCATCTTTGCCGGTGGCTATCAGTATGGATGATCCAATCAGGGCACTGGCAATCACCAATCCAAGAATTCCCCGATAAACCAGTTTTTCAATTCGATAGGCAAACATATCAATCTTTCGTGAACGGGCCAGGGTTTCGACCTGGATGCGTTTTTGCTGCTTAAGCATCAAAAACAAATCCCCATGCAGTTCCGATAAATAGTCAAGGCCCAAATGAAGCCAGGATTGGGAGCGGGTAAAAATTGCTTCCTTGGTAAACTGCTTTTGAATCAGAACCTCAAAGTTAGGCAGTAAAAAGTCCAGAAGCTGGATATCTGGATTTAGTTCACGAACAGAGCTTTCCAGGGTCAGGATGGCTTTCAGCAGGATGGACAGTTCCCCAGGCATTCTAAGATTATGACTTAAAAGCAGATGATCCAGGGAATGTAAAAAATTCTGAAGTTTAATGTCCTTTAAAGGAAGACTTTTGTAAGTGAGGACCAGATCCTTCAAATTTGTTTCCAACATGGGTTCTGTTCCAGAGATGCTTCCCGAACAGATAATACACAAAGAACGGGCCATCAGGGCATAATCGCCATTGCCTGCCGCGTAAAACACCCTGGTCATGTGATACAGGGTTCGTGTATCCAGCTGGCCTACCATACCAAAATCATAAAAAATTAGACATCCATTTTCATGGATACGGATATTGCCTGGATGGGGGTCGCCATGAAAACACCCTTCTTCAAATACCTGTTTAAAAAAGGTGGTAACCAGATGTTCACCCAAAATCTCCGGTTTGAGTGAGGCCTTCAAAAGAGCAGTTTTATCCTGAATCCTAATCCCTGGGACATATTCCTGTACCAGAACCGAAGCCCCTGAATATTCAAAAAAAACGGCAGGAATACGAACCTGTGCATCTGAGATGCTGGCAAATCGTGCCATCATTCTGGCTTCTCTCATAAAGTCCAGTTCTTTGAGGATGCCTTCAATAAAATTGGTCAGAATACCTGCCCAGTCCGCTGAATATTCCGGTTCCAACTGTTCCTGCAGAAGTCTTGAAAGATAGGATAGGATGTTTAGATCCGTGCGAATGGTTTCATGGATATTGGGCTTTTGAATTTTTACGATCACCATGGAGCCGTTTTTTAAGCTGGCCCGATGTACCTGAGCAATGCTGGCTGTAGCGACCGGATTAAAATCAAATGTAAGAAATATGTCCTCAAGAGTCTGTACCTGTAAAGACTGTAGCAGAATGGATTCAATAGTTTCTTTAGGAACTGGGGTCACTTCTTCCTGAAGTTTTCTAAGTTCCTGGATATAGTCTGTTGGTAACAGATCCTTTCGAGTAGATAAAATCTGTCCCAGTTTTATAAAGGTGGGGCCTAATTCTTCCAGTGCCAGTTTGAGGCGACGCGAACGGGCTAGACTGTTTTTTTCTTTATTGGATAACAGTCCCCGACCAAGACCAAGGGCACTAGCGGCCTCCAGTCCGATTCTTTCAAGAATGTCACTGAAGCCGTACTTGGCAAACACATAAGCGATTTCCTGAAACCGCTTCGCGTTTACATAACTTTTGTGAATCTCCCAGAGGTTCACGCAAACAAATCAAGGTTCTGACCTAGAAACTCAGGCATTGCTTTAGGGGCAGATGCTTCGGGCTTCAAAATGCTTGCAGCTGTTTGTTCCATGGAGTCCATGGAAGCTTTTAACATCTGTGTCCCTAGTTGATTCAGAACCATCAGGGTGCTTTGTGTACTTTGATTTGAAATTCCGTCCATGTTATTCCTTATCGGCAGTAAGACTTAGAAAGTTTACAGTTTTTACTCGTCTTCTGACAAGGACTGCTCCAGAACTTCATATCTTGGCTCGCCCAGTTTTTGAATCACAGACTCCAGAGATTCGAGTTTTAAAAACTCAATAGGCTGGTAATGGGACTTGGTTTCAAATTTATCGCCTCGCAGAATCAGGATTTTTTCATCCCCATGTTTTGCAAAGAAAAAGGTTTGACCAAGTAAATCTATACTGCCTTCAAATTTTAAGCCACCATCAATATTGAGTCTTAGTCTCAAAGGTTTGGCGTTTTGATCAATATTACGGATTTGCGCCTTGACTGCTAATTGAGCTACTTTCTCAGGCTCAAGGAGATCTTCTTCGGCAACATATCTTCGTTCACCAAATACCTCGCGTTTCTGGTGCCTCTCCTGCTCAGGGATTTGGAAGTACTTCTCATAAACCTCGGGATGAATCTCAAACAATTCTTCCCTGAGAGCTTCTTCTGCAATATCCACGGAATCGGGCAGGTCTACTACATTCAAAAGTTTTTGGAAATAGTCACTGGCTGAAGACTGAAAAATACGAATCTGATCCAGATTATGGTTAAATCCGTCAAAATGTGGATACCACATACATTTTTTTAAATCAGAAAGCAGAATCTCGTGATTCTCCTTAATGGCTTTATCTTCATTTACTAGAGCTGCCGAACGAAAATCAGCCTTAAATATCAGAAGGGAAGGGGCAAGATTTTTTCCCTGCATGGTATTGGCATTTAAAACAAACAGCAGACCGTTTCTGGATTTTGGGATACGGGTATACCGTTGGGCCAGAATCTGTGCATGATTTTGAAAGGTGGATTTACTGACACTTCCTAGAAGTGCATCACAAAGATTTTTATCTTCCTGTCCGGCCTCATCTTCTATGCGAAAACGCCAGGCTCGACACGAGGCGGAAGGCGATAAACTGGCTTTTTTCCCTTTGGCCTGACGGATCATGTCGGACAGATATTCCTGCAGAAAAGGAAAGCGATCTTCGTATGAATCATTGGCAGAAAGAGTGGCGATCTCTTCCATTGTGCGTCTTTTGTCCTCATCATCCTGATAAAATCGATAGATGGACAGATATACAAGTTCCCATTCCATACCTCATTCTCCTGTAACAAATGGTACAATGCAAGAGGAATTTCAGGAGGAGCTCATGCTGATTACGGAACTGCCCTTACGGGGGGCCAGGCTAGTACGCCCGCCAACCCATGGAGACGAAAGAGGTAGTCTGACCGAGGTCTGGAACCGGGATAAATTTACGGCCCTTGGTGTTTCCGAGGTCTTTGTTCAGGACAACTGGACCATCTCAAAAAGGGGAGCACTTAGAGGAATGCACTATCAGATAGGTGCGGCAGCCCATGCCAAACTGATTCGCTGCGCCCGTGGCAGAATTTTTGATGTCATTGTTGATATCCGCCGTTCATCGCCCACCTTTGGCAAGGCTTTGGGAGTAGAGTTAGGTGAGGATCCTATGCAGATGCTTCTGGTGCCAGTTGGATTTGCTCATGGATTTTTGACATTAAGCGAAGAAGCCTGGATTAGCTACAAGCTTACCCATGCCTATTCCTCTGAGTTTGAAAGAGGGATTCAGGCCTTGGATGAGCATCTGGGTTTGGAGTGGCCTATGGCGGTTGAGGACTGTGTTCAGTCAGGCAAGGATCTTGGTTTGCCACCTTTAAGTCAACAGATTGATCTATTTCCCTGACAAATTGATGACGAGCGGGTTATGTGACACAGAGTGGCAATTAGGGTAAAATTCCACAGGTATGAAAAAAGTTCTGGTATTAGATGATTGCCCCAATATGCGTCACATCATTGGCGTGGTACTTGAGTTTCTTGGAGTCAATGTAGATTTTGCGGCTTCGGGGAAAGAAGCATTGGCTCAGTTGAAAACTCGGACATATGATCTGTTGATCACTGACATCTATATGGCTGAACCGAATGGATTAAGTGTTTTAAGATGGGTTCAAAGGTATAATCCATCACAACGGTGCCTGGTTGTAACAGGTTGGGGTCACGAAGAGTCTTCTTTGGAGGACAGGAAAGAAATTCTCAACCTTTCTGATGGGCTTTTACAAAAACCCTTTGATATGGATGAACTGAGTGCTGCAGTAACAAAACTCCTGGAATCAGACAGGAAGGAAAAACTGGTGGGTCATGGAATACAGAATCGTTAAGAACTGGTTGCTTTTATTATTGTCCATACTGATGGGACTATTTTTAAGCGGGTGCGGGGCCGACCGTTATAGCCGTTATACCTCGGAAAATACCGGAGTGGGTATCAGTATGTCCTCAGGCGAGATTGATCTGAGTGAAATGCTTGATGTTTCCAAACTTCCTGCTTTGGTTCAGGCAGCATGGGAAGAAGGTCTGGAGACAAAGAAGACCAAGGAAGAGCTACAAAAAATTGTGGTTCAGAAAATTTCAGAAAAGGTACAGGCCATTTCCACTGTGGATTTGAACGCAGATGGAAATGCGGATCCTGTTCTTGTGATCCCGGATGGGGATGAGGAGCAGATGACATACTCATTTAGAGTTCCTGATCCTAAAGATGTCACTGAGTATCCCCCCTTAAGTGATTCCAAAGCCTGGCAGGATATATCTGAGTCAAAATCTGTGGAGCTGGCCTCAGTTTCAGTAATTCCTAGAGCCGTAAATGGCAAGGTTGAAAAGATGGATGTGGAAGCCAGGCCATCTTCGGGGTTTTATCCGAATCAGCCCTATTACACTTCCAGTTTCACCAGTAATCTTTTGACTTATATGATTGTCAGAGATCTGTTTTTTCGCCCTTTGTGGTTTGGGCCATCCTATTTTGGATGGTATGGAAGCTACTATCGCCCCATGCCAGTTTCCCAGGTTGCATCAACCAGAACTGTGACGAATTATTCCAGTGGCAGCAGTTCCTGGAATCGCGCCAAGACGGACTCAGGTAAAATCCCTACCGCTTCAAAAGGCTCAGAACTGGCATCCCAGAAGAGTTTTTCCACAGCCAAAGATATGCGGGCCAAGTCTACGACCAGTGGGGGATTTGGACGAAGCAGTTCTTCATCATCTTCCGGTTGGGGTTATAAATCAGGGCAGACAGCCTCCGGTTCAAGGGCTCCGGCATCTGGTGGGTTTGGTCGTTCTTCTTCTTCCTCTAGCTCCAGCAGGGGCTGGTTTTCTTCAAGATCCTCTGGTGGTGGCTTCCGAGGTGGTAAATGATTCATTTTGATGTAATCGCATACGATCTCAGCTATGTGGCCGTGGCATTTTTTGCCATTTATTTGACTGGATGGTTGATTTATACCCGTTATGCGGCCTCTGGGCATTCTGTGGTCACAGAAATATTTGAAAAGCGAAATATGGCGGCTGGCCTTGAGATCGCTGCATTTTTAGCTCTGGAATTCCTGCTTGCTGTTAATGCCTTAAATGGGGAGGCAGTGGCTGTAAGTTACCTGAGGGATCTGGAGGCTGTTTTTGTCACAATCCTTATTTCAAATCTCTGTTTTTTCTCCTTGCGGGGCATGGTTTCCATGTACATTCGTTCCCATTTTGTGAACCAGAAAGATAGCCACGGTGAGGAAGTCCGATTTAATAACGAAATTTTTGGACAGCAGAATCTGGCGGCTACATTTTTTTCCATCTCCTTTATGATTCTTATGTATTTCGTGATTCAGAAAGAAGATTTTTTATCCCTGGAAGGCAGTTCCACGGCAGGCTTGATGAATATGCTGGGAACATTTGTAAGCGGTGCCCTGCTTATGTGGGTTTATTCACTGGTTTTTATGCCTAAGGGTCATACGGTTCTTAATGAACTTTTTTTGGATAACAATCCTGCGGTTGGAATGTCCCTGTGTGGTTTTTTGTTTGCAAATCTGTTTGTACAGTCAAAGATTGTCCTTATGCTGGAGGACGGGGCCCATATTTTTAATTCGGGCTGGGTTTTAGGAGCCTATTTTTTATCGATTTTGGGGTTTTTAATAGCCGTTCGATTTCTCTTCGGATTTTTAATGGGAAGGGTGGCAAAAGGCTGTTATCATGAACAGTTTGTGAAGGCCGACAATCCTGTGATAGGTATGCTTGATATGGTGCTTATGATCAGTTGTGGCCACATGTTAGGTGTAATTATCTACTGATAGCTTGTAAAGAGGAAATTCATGCTGATACGGTCCCTACTGTTAGTTTTTGTGTTTGTTGTTTCAGTTTTTGCCAGTAAGGATGAAAAAAAGGACAAATATCCTCTTTTGGAGGAGACCGTCAAGGAGAGCAAAAAACTCCCTGGGTTTTTTAATCTCTACCAGTCTGAATCTGAATTGTATCTGGAGATTGCCAAGGCTTCATTTGATAAGGATTTCTACTTTTTTTCTACATTGAGCCAAGGGTCTTTAGGGTACATGATGCCCGTGTGGACTCTTGATCAGCATGTGCTTTACTTCAGGCGCATTGGTAATGAGGTGGGTCTTTTTGTAAGGGATACAACGGAAACGGCCAAGAGAAACTCCCCGGAAAATACAGCGGTTCAAAGAGCTTTTCTGGACAGAATGTTATATAGGTTCCGTATTGCTGGGGCATCCAAAGGCGAGGCATCAATTCTTATACCCCTGCATGAATTTCTGTATTCTCATGGGCAGCAATCGGTTCCGCAGTGGATGAATATGGCTTATGGAATTCAGGGACTGGATGAAAGACAATCCTTTATTTCTCAGGCAAAGGCATTTCCGGAAAATCTGGAAATTGAAGTGCAGCAGACTTTAAGGGTCAGCTCATCCTACGGATATAGCCCGGCTTCCAATCAGATTCGTTATCATTACTCCTTTGTAAACAAGAAAAAGTCTGAATTCAGACCCAGAGTGGCTGATGAAAGAATTGGATATTTCACTGTGGATTCCAGGGACTGGTCCAGCATACTTGACGACTCCGGGATCAAAAGAAACATTGTTCGTTGGCCTTTGGAAAAGGCAGACCCGACAGCTTCTGCTTCCGTAGTAAAACAGCCGATAGTATTTTATCTGGACAAGAGTATTCCCTATGAGTACCGTGCATTTATCCGTGCTGGAATTCTGGAGTGGAATCTCGCCTTTGAAAAGCTGGGCTTTTTAGGAGCTATTGAGGCCAGACTTCCAGAAAATGGTCTGGACTTTGATCCGGCAGACTCCCGTTATGCAACAGTAAGCTGGGCAGCCAGTCAGGTTCCCGTAGCTTTTGGCCCGAATCGACATGACCCTCAGACAGGTGAAATTCTGGATGCTGATGTAGT
>JACFNL010000122.1 GCA_019454875.1 Candidatus Cloacimonadota bacterium
GACTCTTGGACCGAAGTTCCGGAACCGTGGACCGAACTGCATCATAACGCGCAGAGGTTGGTGAACTGAAAGAAAGTGACTTATCTAAAGTTGAAAGTGGTATTGTCCGGGAGTTATTGGAACTTAATGGGATGATCGGATGAAAGGTGGTTTGAAAAATAGCTTGCCCATTGCTGGAGCAGGCGATTTGCTTTTGGACTTAAAGACACTGATTGATCAGGGTCGAAACCAGGCAGTTTCGGCGGTCAATAGTGCTCTAACGGTAACCTATTGGCATGTGGGAAAGCGCATCAATCATGAAGTGTTGCACAATGGCAGGGCAGAATACGGCAAACAGATTGTGGTCTCACTGGCAGAGAAACTAGTCGCACTATATGGTAAAAGTTTTGAGGTCAGAAATTTACGACGAATGATGCAATTTGCCGAGCTTTTTCCTCACTTTGAGATTGTGTCACCGCTGGTGTCACAATTAAGCTGGACTCACTTTATAGTCTTGCTGAGTCTGAAAAGCGACGAGGCCAGGTTGTTTTACGCTAAACAGGCAATTGAAAGCAAATGGAGCAAACGGGAGTTGCAGCACCAAATAGCACGCAAGGTGTTTGAACGGTCCGAAATAGCATCTACAAAGCTGGCTCTAGCTCACGCAGACCAGTTGCATGGGAACTTCAAAGATCCATATTTCCTTGATTTTCTAGGATTGAAAGAAGGCTATCTGGAAAATGAGCTGGAAAATGCCTTACTCAAGGAGCTTGAGCTTTTTATTCTTGAACTAGGTAAAGGCTTCGCCTTTGTGGAACGACAGAAGCGTATGATTATTGACGGGGAGGATTTTTACCTGGATTTACTCTTTTTTCACCGTAGGCTAAAACGACTAGTGGCAATTGAGCTGAAAATCTCCCGTTTCAAAGCCGCATTCAAGGGACAGATGGAGCTCTATCTGAATTGGCTCAACAAATACGAGCGACAGCCGGGCGAAGATGAGCCTATAGGAATGATCCTATGCGCGGAAGCTGGCATCGAACAAGTAGAGCTACTCAATATGCAGAAAGATAACATCATGGTCGCTGAATATTGGACCGACCTGCCACCAAAGAAATTACTTGAAGAAAAACTGCACAATGCCCTAATCGAAGTACGAGAAAGACTAGCCGAACGGCAACGGCTCGGAGGTATGGAATGAAGAAGCTTTTGAAAGCACTCGGAGGCGGGATTGTGCGGAAGTTTTTGGCGTTGAAGGTGGTGGGTTGATACTTGTCAATAACAGGAATGAGTAGGAGGACAATTCAGGGCCGTTTAAAATTGGTCTGGATTGTTCTCCACTATAATTTTTTAAGGGACTCTTAATCCTCCAACAGAAAATAACTAACTCCTCCATTTAGAACCCTGATAAAGCATCGAATTTGTTTTCTTTGCTCGACTGTCAATCTCGAATACTGTTTAGCCGCTTCCATCATTACTTTTGCAACCATGTAGCCTGATAACGGAAGCCCGATCCCTGGTATCCAAACTGTCAAAGCAGTAAACAACACAGCACCAGCAGAGAATATCCCCACGACCTCCAAAAACAATTGTTTCCCTGCTTGGTAGTCTCGTTTGTGATAGACTTCATTCCAGTGTTTTGCCAAATCACTTTCTAATTCGGTCATAATGGCCCCCCTATGCAAAGGATAACCTTAGCTTGGTTTACAGGCAAGAGGGGAGTGCTAAAAATTCTGTGTCATGTAGAATATTGTTAAACCAAGGAATGAGACATGAACAGAAAAAAGACTAAAACCAAGGGTGCATTCCCCAATGAAAACAGTCTTCTCAAACTGCTATTCGCTGGAATCCAGAACGCGCAAAAAAAATGGAACCGACCCGTCCAAAACTGGAATTTGACGATTTCTCAATTATCTATATACTTCAGTGGTAGATTGGATACAAACATCCTATTATGATAGGCGATACTGAATTTTGAAGGCTCTCATTGCTACCCGTTATGACAAACCGCAACGAACCTTGGCTGACACGGTTGATTTAGCTCTTTCAATAATGTGGCTACAAATGTGGGTGGACTCAGCCATACTGCACAATGTTCAAGGATCACCAGACCCTAAATTTCTTACTATTTTCTTCCTGTTTAGCTAATAGCCTAAAAAAAGCTGCCTGTGCTAAGAACTTAACGCCTGCTGTACTCAAATAATTTTGTAAAAATGCTAGATTCCTTTCTTTCCAATATTTTATAAACTCGGTTGACTCTTTATCAAAATTGTCACCTTCGGATATGAATCCTAAATAATCTACAGGAAGCCCGTGTCTAAGATTTCTACTCAGTTGCGACTTCATTTGAAACATGTTGTCTGAATCGGGTTGTCTTCCTTGTTTTTTCAATTGTATGAAAGACCCTAATAAGTGTCCGGAATCCTTACTCAAATTAATTAACAAGTTTTCTGCTATCCTTACTATTCCCTCACGGCCCCACGCAAAAAATAAATTAGTACCATCAAAATTAGCCGTTTGAGAAGCGACTTCTAAACGCACCGAAGTTTTAGCCATGCTAAAGGGATTTATCCCATGTTCTACGCCAATTCTAAGGCCTCTTTGCATAGCTCCTAACAAAGTTTGCCTCGAAATACCACTAAATTCTACAAATTTATCAACACCGGACAATAGCCTACTTATATCCTCACCATCAGGATCAAATCCCTGTTGACGAAGTTCAGTCATCAATTTATGCATTTCGGAAACAGTTACAGCCACTTTAGCGGGTGTTGTTGCCACATTTTCGGTTACAACTTTGACTTCCTCCCTAAGTGTTTGGGGGTTAAGATTAAGGTTTAAAAACCACAGCAGTCCAACAAGTAGAGCTGTTTTCCAGCCCGCCCAACCTGGATCGTGCGTCGAATGTTGCATCTCCATCCTTTTTTAGTTTGAATTCTAAATTGCGATAGAACATGGTATGCAACGCTGAGGGTCAAGTCAAATTTACAGGGCCCAAATTTTATACAATTGTTAACCGTATCGCATTTTTACAGCCTCTGCAACTGCTTCATATGCAATGTTCTACATCACTAACCCCCTCAATCAAAAATCCCCCCACCCCCAACACAACCCTGCCCATCCCGCCTGAATTTGTTTCTGATGGGCCCCGTCAAATCCACTGCTTTTAGGAATAAGGATAGAGCATGAGTGAAGCCCAGAAAAACGCCACCCAGCAACCGTTTGCCCCTGTGGACACAAGGCCGGATTTTCCGGCAATGGAGCAGAGGGTACAGAAGTATTGGGAAGAAAATCAGTCCTTTAAAAAATCTGTGGAACTGAGACCCAAGGATCGGCAGTTTGTGTTTTACGATGGGCCGCCCTTTGCCACGGGTTTACCGCATTATGGGCATTTGCTTCAGGGCACGGTCAAGGATTTGATACCCCGTTATAAGACCATGCGCGGCTTTCGTGTGGAAAGGCGATTTGGCTGGGATTGCCACGGTCTGCCAATTGAGCTTGAGATTGAGCAGAATCTGGGTTTGAAGGGCCGACCGGATATTCTGGAATTTGGGGTAGATAAATACAATGAGGAATGCCGGGCCACGGTTTTGAAATATACCCATGAATGGCGGGTTGTCTGTGAACGCATGGGCCGCTGGATTGATTTTGACAATGACTATAAGACCATGGATGCCAGTTTTATGGAATCGGTCTGGAATGTCTTTAAGCGCATGTGGGATCAGGGCCTGATTTATGAGGGCCGTAAAATCCTGCCGTATTCCTGGAGATTATCGACACCGCTTAGTAACTCTGAGGCCAGTCTGAATTATCTGGATACTCAGGATCCATCGGTGACCGTGCGTATGAGGCTAAAAGATGAAGATGCCTCCTTTCTGGTCTGGACCACAACTCCCTGGACCTTGCCATCCAACCTTGCCGTTTGTGTGGGACCAAAAATTGAGTATGCCAAAATTAAGGTGCATGAAACCAATGAGGTTCTGATTCTGGCTCAATCAAGACTTGAGAGCTACTTTAAGCCCGATACCTATTCTGTGCTTGAGACAAAACTGGGAAGTGACTTGAAGGGGATAGCCTATTCTTCACTCTTTGATTATGCCTCGGCCAAAATGGATACCAGCAATTGTTTTGTGGTTTTGGTTGATGATTATGTCAGCGATGATTCGGGAACCGGAATTGTGCATCAGGCCCCAGGATTTGGGGAGGATGACTTAAGAGTTTGTCAGAATGCCGGAATTGCGGTTTTTGATCCGATTGATGCCGAGGGCAACTTTTTTGCCGGACTGGATTTGATCGGGGGCATGAATTTTAAGGAAGCCGATAAGGTGATTTCCAAAAGCCTCAAGGATCGGGGTTTGATGTTTCGCCAGGAAACCTTAAATCACAGCTATCCATTCTGCTGGAGAACCGATACTCCTTTGATGTACCGAGCCATTTCATCCTGGTTTGTCAGCATTGATTCCATCAAGGAAAAACTTTTGAAAAATGCAGAAGGCATTCACTGGGTGCCCGATCATATCCGTGAAGGCCGCTTTGGAAACTGGCTTGCCAATGCACGGGACTGGGCCATTTCCCGCAATCGTTTCTGGGGTACTCCTTTGCCCATCTGGGAGAATGAAGACGGGGAACGCATCTGTTTTGGTTCCATTGCCGAGCTTGAGGCAGCCACAGGCCAGAAAGTCCCAGATATCCACAAACATTTTGTGGACTCATTGACCTTTAATAAGGATGGCAAAACCTACAAAAGAATCCCGGAAGTTTTGGATTGCTGGTTTGAATCCGGCTCCATGCCTTATGGTCAGCAGCATTATCCTTTTGAGAACAAGGAAGTATTTGAATCGAACTTTCCGGCAGATTTTATCTGTGAGGCCATTGATCAGACCCGTTGCTGGTTTTATTACCTGCATGTGATTGGCACCGCTCTTTTTGATCAGCCAGCTTTTAAAAATGTAATCTGCACTGGACTGATTCTGGCATCCGATGGCAAAAAACTTTCCAAACGCCATAAAAACTACACCCCGCCTATGGATGTATTTAATATCTACGGGGCCGATGCCATGCGCTACTTTTTAGTGACCTCGCCTGTGGTCAAGGGGCTTGAAGTCCGGGTGGCCGATTCCGAATTCAAGGAAGTGGTCAAGTCCGTGATTTTACCGCTTTGGAATGTGTTCAGCTTTTTTGTTTCTTATGCCAACATTGACGGCTATCATCCCAGTGGCAAAATGGATTCCAAAAACCAGCTCGACCGTTACATTCTCTCCGAATACCAGATCCTTTTAAGAAATGTCACCGCATCTATGGATAACTACGATCTGGCCGAATCGGCCCGCTACATTCAGAAGTTTTTGCCGACTCTGTCTAACTGGTATTTGAGACGCTCGCGCCGTCGCTTCTGGGCTGAGGGTCTGGAAGCTGACAAAGTTTCGGCTTATGAAACCCTCTATGCCGTTCTGCTTGGACTGTGCAAGATTTTATGCCCAATCATGCCTTTTGTGACCGAGCATATCTACCGCCACTTAACCGGAGCGGAGTCCGTTCATTTAACCGATTGGGATGAAATCAGGGAAGATTTGATTGATGAAACCCTGAGTCAAAGAATGGATCAGATCCGAAGTATCGTGACCTTAGGCCATAGCCTCAGAGCCAAAAACAAAATCAAGGTTCGTCGCCCACTTAAAGAGATCCGTGTTGCCGGTGTTTCCTCGGATCTTTTATCTGAATACCAGGATTTAATTGGCGAAGAACTAAATGTAAAGGCTTCTTCTTTTGTGGCAGATGGATCCGAGCTTGGAAAATCCACCATGAAATTAAATTTCAAAACCCTGGGCGCCAGGCTTGGAAAGCAGATGCAGCAGATAGCCAAAGCTGCAAAAGATGGGGATTTTTCTCTTCATGAAGATCATGCCATTGTCGGCGGGGTTCGTATCGAGCCCACAGATTATGAAATTGTCTATGCTGCCGTGGAAGGTTTTGACTGTGCCTCCGAGTCCGGTATTGTGGTGGCCCTGGATCTGGAAATTGATGAAATGCTCGAACTTGAGGGCCAGGCCCGCGAAATCTTAAGACACATTCAAAACTTAAGAAAAGAAGCCAACTACAATCTTACCGACCGAATTACCGCCATCGTCTGCACCAAGGGTCTTGACTCTGCCAAAATTGAAACCCACTTTGGCCCAATGATTGCCTCCGAAGCCCTGGCCAAATCCCTGATTTTTGGCGAAATCCCCGCCACTGTCGATGCTCAGACAACCGTGGAAATCGACGAGGAAACTGGATTTGCGGTGGGGGTGATCAAGGCCTAAGGCTTTTTCAAATGGCTTCGTCGCGAATTGAGGAATTAGCCCGTTATTTTACGGAGGCTCCAGGTATACTGGCCGTGTATATTGGGGGTTCCCACGGTCGCGGCCACTATGATCAGTACTCTGATATTGAGTTGGTATTGTTGTGGCAGAAGCTTCCTGATCTGTTCTGGCGGCAAAAAATGGCAGGGAATTTAAAGGCCCTAACCCCATGGGGTTTTTCTGAGCCCTGCGTGGCAGATAATCTGATTCTCCCCGATGTCTCCCTGGACTTGATTCATTGCACTGCCAAGCAACTGGAATCGGAGGTAATGGGTTATTATGTAAAACCTACCCTCGCATTTCAGCCAGTAATTTTATGTTTAAGAAATACTACTCCCCTTAAGGATACAGATGGAGTATTTTCTGGGATTCAAAATCTGGCATCCCAGGAAATCTCTTGGGAGCAATGGCAAAATCTTTTAGATCTGACCCTGATTGAAACCTGTCGTCGCGGCTTTTTATTACACCAAATCAGACAAGATTGGCCAGCATTTTACACTCAACTTGGCATCTGGCAGACCAATTACCTGAAGACTAGTTGTATCATAAACCAAAAGCTTTGGCCTGGAATCAAGTTTACCCAGAAGCTAATCAAAGAACTTGGACTGGAAGTTGATTTTGCTGCAATGGCTTTTACCAATAATCTGGCCCAGGAAACTGTGAATCTGTGCCAGTCTCTTTGGGATAAAGCAGAAGCAGCAGGGTTTAAAGTGGACAAAGAGGCTTTACAAACCCGTCTAGATTTGGGAAGACTCGCCATTTTGGAAACTCACTATTTGTTGTCCGTACCTGGAATGCGTGAGTCTATCCGAGAAGGGCTGGATACAGACCTTACCAAGTGTGGACGAAAGATTGGATGGTAGTTTATGACACCCATTCTAAAAGAAACACTAAATCAACTTGAGTCATTGGGTAGCGAAAAAGTACGGGTCCAGAATCTAAAACACGGGGCCACAGAAAATCAGTTTGGGGTCAAGCTTGGGGATATCCGCAAAGTGGCTACTAAAATTAAGCAAAATGATTCTTTAGCCAAAGAGTTATGGGATACCAGAAATCTTGAGGCCAGACTTCTTTGTATTTTGTTGTTAAAACCAGAAAAGTTATCTTCAGAAGAAGTAGAACAAATGCTTCGATCTGTGGATTGTGTACAGGTTGCGGACTGGTTGAGTTCCTATATCATCAAAAAGCATCCTCAGAAGGAAGCCATGCGCTTGAAGTGGATGGAAGACAAGGACCCTTGGGTTTTGCGAGCGGGCTGGAGTCTAACCTGGGAAAGAACCACCAAAAACCACGATGGTCTGGATTTAGATGCTTTACTTGATCGGATTGAAAACGAGATGGGGCAGGCTGATCCATTAGTGCAATGGACCATGAATTTTAGTCTGGGAGGGATTGGGATTCATTCAAAGAAGCACAGGGAGCGAGCCATTGCCATTGGAGAAAAGCTTGGTCTTTATCGCGATTATCCGGTTTCCAAGGGCTGTACTTCTCCCTTTGTTCCTATCTGGGTTCGGGAGATGGTTAGCCGAGAAAAAAGTTTGGGTTAAATTCTGTCTGGTCAGGGGATTTAGAATCGGAAGCAGGTTACGACAAATCCGAAGTGATCTATCACTGCTCCACCTTCAGCGGAAAATTGGCATCAAAGTCATAGTCATTTAAGTAGTCGCCAATGGCTGATAAAACAGATTTGGCATCAAAGGCAGTGCCATCCAAAGAGTTTTCTGTTTGCAGACTGGCCATATAATTTACCAGTCTGATGTCGGTGAAAAATCGGGCAAATATTTTTTGACGAATCTGGTTTTTGTGATCCCTTGACAGTTCCTTGCCACCTTCCACAAAATAGTTCTGGATTGGCCCGATTACATCGGTAATTTTTTGTCCGCTCCACAATACGCCGGGTTTGTTGACCTCATAAAAAGCCCGTTCTCTTTTGAAGTAAAGGGCCATCTCGATGGATGCAGCAATCGAATGAGCCCAGCTGTCGGCATGTACGGCAACGGAAATCATGGT
>JACFNL010000123.1 GCA_019454875.1 Candidatus Cloacimonadota bacterium
TCTTCTAATATATTAAAAGCCCATCTGCTAGAAATAACAGATGGGCTTTTTTGTTACCTAGAATTAGTGGTGAAGAAAAATGGAACCGCCGGCTTGAGTAGGGACGGAAACTATCTGGTTTAAAACCTGTTCATAAACAGGGAAGGAAAAACCGGGTTGCACATGACGAGATCCATTCTTGGATGCCAAAATGAGCTTGTTCTCCTGATGAAGTATCCGCAAAAGCTCAATGCCTAAATTTTGTCTGGGCTGTTCTGAGTTCCATGATTCAAGCAGGGATTCAAGGCTAATCGAGTTTTGAATCGGTAAAGACTTTAAAAAATTCAAAATGCGGGCTGTGACAAACAGAGTGTAAAGGGAGCTGCGGCTGATTTCATCGGAAGTTATTGCCATGGCACTGGAGCGGGCCAGAAATATATCCTTCTCACTTCTTGGGGCAAAATTTTTGGCAATTGGAGAGCTCGGAGTAAGATAAAATGTGGAAACCCCGATATTCACAGGCTTTGAGCCCAGGTAGGCCAGAGTTTGAATCATGGAAGCAAGGGATTCTGAGGGTAGTCCCAAAATCTGATAGGCAATGACACTTAAGCCGATTTTTACGGATGTGTCCAAAACGGTTTCAAATTTTTCCAGAGTATGTGGTCTTTTGGTTGTTTCCCTGACCGCCTTATCTGAACTGACCAGGGCAAGATTCAAATTGGTAAAACCTGCCCTGTACATCAATTCCAGAAGATCCTGATTCAAGCTGATGTATGAGATTCCATTCATAGCCATAAGCCTGATTTTTCTTTCTCCATATCGGGATATAATTGCATTGAGAATCTCGCGAAACTCAGTCTGGTAAAAAGAGAGATTATCATCTTCAAAGTCAATCGCCTGATATCCTTCTAAAATTCTTGCATCAATTTCGTCAAGGACTGACTGCACACTTCTTCGTCGATAGGAGGTTCCAAATGTGGTATGCACGGAACAGAAGGAGCAACGGTGCGGGCAGGAACGGGAAGTTACCAGAAAACAGATTTTCTTACCCTCGTAGCGGTATAAATCTGGATTCAGATCACTAAAATCCGGGATGGGAAACCGTTGCAGATCGAGATTTTCTCCTGCTGGATTGATATGCAATTTTTGCCCCGCCTTGTAGCCTAGCTGGGGTATTGCCCGATAGTCCCTAAAGGACTTGAGGCAGGAAACCAGCTGAACCAGAGGAATTTCTCCCTCCCCGGTAATGATAAAATCCACACCTTCATGGGCTAACATCAACTCAGGGCAGGCTGAAACATGGGAACCGCCTAAAACTATGATTAAATCTGGTTTTGCAGACTTAAGGGCACTGACCAGGGTTAGTACCTCGCGATAATAAGGAGAAAACAGACTGGAAATTCCCACAAGATCGGGATTTTTATCGAGTATCTCCTGAGTCATTTTTTCCAGGGACTCTCCAAAACGAAAGTAGTTGAAGAATGAAGAGAAGGGGCTTTCATCCTTTATGGCATAATAATCTTTCAGGTAGGACAGTTCCTTGGGAATCTTGATAGTCTGTCTGCCCCTACCCGTATGAAAGTCCATGACCACACATTCAATATCAGGATGTTGTACCTTCAGGGCCGATTTCAGATAGGCTAAGCCAATGGGTTGCAGCCGGACTTCAGTATCATAAAAATCCTCCACAGGAGGCTGAACCAGGATTATTTTTTTCATAACTGTTTATAACAAAAAAACCCTGTCAGTAGCGACAGGGTTTTGTTAGTAAGCTAAAAATCAGTTGTTTGCCCGAATCAGATTGTAGGTTTCAAGAGCACTCTGATATTTCTCCTGAGCGGCTTTTTTTGCTACTGGATCTTCTGCACTCAAAGCCTTTCTAAGCTCTTCATACGCCTGAGTATAGGCAACTCTTGCTTCGTCCAGACTCATATTAGGTAATTCTTTGGGAAGAACCACCTCAGGCTGTGCCGTGGCGGGAGCTGGAAGTGTGGCAGCCTGTACAGGGGCAGCCGTTGGTGTTGCGGCAGGCATAACTACATTGTTTGGTGTTGCGTTGGAAGTATTCCATGGTAAACCAGTTCCATGCAGATTATCACTGGTTACCATGGGTTGAGGCACTGGATTGGCACTAGGCTGAAGACCGGATGGCAACTGCAAAGCTGAATCAATCTGATTGTCAATTTCTGCAGGTACAGTGGCCTCCTTGACAGGCTCAAGGCTAGCTGATGGTAAGCCCACAGTGATGTTGGCCTGGGTAAACACAGCATCAAACTGTCTGGAAGAAATCAGAAGACCTTCATAGTTGGCTTTGGCATCCTTATATTCATTGTAGGCACGGATTTTTTGAAAGACATTGAGCCATCCGATACTTTCGTAACGGGCATTAGCGGCTTCCATAGCCATTTGAGACTGTCCAACAGCCTGATTTACTTCCCGCTCCAGATCCTGATAGGCCCGGCGGGCAAGCATGATGGATTCATAATCACGATTTTTGCGAATCACAGCTTCAAGGATTCTTCTTGAAACATCATAAGCCCCATAGGCCCGCTCAATTTTGGCCAGGCCAAGATAAGCGCGATCCGTTGCAACACTTTCTCCATACTTGTTGGTGACATTGGAAAACATTTCGCGGGCATCGGTAAGATTTCCATCCACATAGGCTTGAACAGCCCGAGTGAGATCTCCTAGCTGCTGAGGGTTCACATGGGAATTGGCATTATCAATCAGAGCCCTGATTGATAAGGGATTTACTACCCCAGGAGCGTCAGGCTCCATCATCATTCCTGAACCGTGCATACCAAGATTCATCTGAGGGTCGGCCAAAGAAGGATCCATACCCATCATCTGCGATGGATGCATTTGCTGCTGCATCATCTGGTTTTGCATAAGGTGAGCATTGGGACCCTGCATAATCAATGGGGATGGTTGTGACTGTCCCATCATCATTTGCTGGTTTGGGTTGGCTTGAATCATCGCACCTGAACAAACTGCCAGGCTGAAGAAAACTCGCTTAACTTGGTTGCCAAACATTAGAACACCTCTTTGCATCTTGCATTTTATTTATCGATCCTATATACGGGTTAGGTATGCAAAAGGTTTCCGATCCACTGCTTCTAAATCAATATTCCTTCTCACCCAGACTGGTTGCGGCCCCAATGGCCGGTTACAGTAATACAGCCACAAGGCTACTCTATCGCAGGATGGGGGCGGGAATGTGTGTAACAGAGATGGTCTCAGCCAAAGCCCTTGTGATGGGAAACCGTGAAACTTTTTTAAGACTTGCTACTGCCCAGGATGAGGACAGTGTTTGCCTGCAGCTGTTTGGGGGGTGCCCGGAAGAAATGGGGGAGGCAGCCAGAATTGTCTGTGGCGAATCCAGGGTGCAGTGCCTTGATATCAATATGGGTTGTCCAGTAAAAAAAATTGCCAAAAATGGATATGGTGCCCAAATGATGGGAGATCCCTTACGAGTGTATGCCGTAGTACATTCTATGGTTTCCAAATCTTCACTGCCAGTTACAGTAAAGATGCGTTCTGGACCCAATCAGGATCAAATCAATTTTTTGGAGATTGGCAAGGCTTGCGAGGATGCTGGTGCAGCGGCTATTACCCTGCATCCTAGAAACAAACATCAGAAATTTTCTGGCCTGCCAGCATGGGAATACATATCACAGTTAAAACAGGCATTAAAAATTCCCGTGATTGGCAATGGAGATGTTTTGAATGCTTTGGATGCTTTAAGAATGTTTGAGAAAACAGGCTGTGATGCAGTTATGATTGGAAGGGGGGCTGTTGGAAATCCCTGGATCTTTCAGCAGATTTTACAGATGGAGTGTGGTCTGAATCCGATTGAGCCAGGTATTTCAGATCAGGCGGCAATGGCCCTGACACACATGGACTTAGAGGTTGAGTACTCAAAAAGACCGGACAACGAATATTTTAGACTTAGAAAGTCCTTGCCTGAATATTTCAGAAATTCAAAGCACTATGAGTCAATTAAACTAAAAATCCAGAGTGCCAATAACAACAGCGAGCTTCGTGATGTGTTACTCGGATGGGACTGCTGGTAGGGTTATATAAAAGGTTGTTCCAGATCCAGCCTTACTCTCAAAACGAATGGATCCACTGTTTTTTTCCAAAAAGTCCTTGCAGAGAATGAGACCTAAGCCACTGCCTCTTTCACCGGATGTTCCGCGCGTGGAGTAGATGTGGTTCAAACTAAAGATTCTGGGCTGTATCTCTTTAGGAATACCAACCCCATGATCAATAACCTTAAGTTCAACAGTGTCACCACAATTTTGGGCCTCAATTTTGATTTTTCCTCCTGGCCTGGAAAATTTTATTGCATTGGATATGAGGTTTCTAAGAATTGCCTGAAGCATGTAACTGTCGGCCTCAACCACCAAATCAGAGGAAATGAGGTTTTCAATAACCAGTTCTTTCTGATGAACAGGTTCAGAAAACAGTTGCAGGGCCTGTTCCAGAATTACAGATACGGTTACCGGGCCAGTGGTTGCTGGTGTGGGTTCCAGTTGGAGTCGCGACCATTCCAGGAGATTTTCCAGCAGAAGAAAAATTCTTTTGCTATCCCGTTTCATTACTTCCAGTGAGCTTTCAATATCGGCCTGGGACATTTCCTGAAACTCTTTGTGTATCAGCTCAGAGATGTTTACAAAGGCACTCAGGGGACCGCGCAAATCGTGTGCAATAATAGATAGCAGGCGATCTTTGGTAATATTTAACTCAGACAGTTTTTGATTTGCTTCGTTCAGCTTCTGGTTGACTTCCACCAGTTCCTGCCGGGATAGTCTCAATGCCAGATGGGTTTCAACCCTGTGAATCAGCTCCTTATTGTCAAAAGGCTTGATCACATAGTCTACGGCCCCTAGTTGAAACCCCTTGCTGATTTCATCTTTGGTATAAAGTGCGGTCAGAAAGATGATTGGTACATCCTGATGTTGAGGCATCAATTTAATCTGTCTACAGGTCTCGTAACCATCCATGCCTAACATCATGATATCCAGAAGAATCAAATCCACCTTTGTATTTTCCAGAACCTTTAAGGCAGTTTTTCCGTTTCTGGCACTGATTGTCTCAACAGGCATGGACTTGAAAATGCTTTCCAGCAATAAAATCATTGATTCTGTGTCGTCCACAAGCAGTAGGACAGGACGCTTTTTCATGCATCTCCCAGCGGATTTGGGTAACAAATGGATAAAGAATCGGGTCGGCTCTCAACTTTTGCTGGAGTCATGCCTATGTAATCCCCATCCAGTTGCACGGGAATGCCAGGCTTGTGAATCAGGATTTCGGTTGCGGGAAAAAATTTGAGAAACCCCAGGTTTTTATGCTGATTTTGCGCCAGCTTCATCATCAGTTCACCAAGATGAACCAATGAATCTGACTGGATTAGACAAGTATCAAATTTGGGTTTTAACAAACCAGCCTCCGCGCACAGAGTGTACTCACCAGCATAATACCGTGAGTTGGCCACTACCAGGGAATGGCCGACCCGAACCTCATTATCTGTATGTATGTCAAAGGCAGGAAAAGTTTGTCTCATTGCTTTGATTCCTGCAAAAAAATAGGCACCCTGACCACTCCACTTTTTTGCAGAAGGATTCATTTCCCGACAAACCCAGGCATCCATCCCAAATCCGGCCATTAACAGAAAGGGTTCTGTGATTTCTTCCTGGTTCTGATTTCTCAAGTGGATGAGCCCGGTTTTAATCTTTTTTCGGGTCCCAAGGACACATACTTCCAAAAGTTCATCAAGTGATTCAGGTAGTCCAATATCCTTGGCTAAAACATTGACGGTTCCAAATGGCAAAAGAGCTAAAGATGATTCTGAACCAATCAACCCTTTGGCCACCTCGCGAACGGTCCCATCTCCACCCATGGCTATGACAGTTTTTACACCTGCACGGACTGATTTTTTTGCCAGTTCAGTAGCGTGTTGAGGCCCTTCGGTCAGATGGATACTCAAATTGAGATTGTGAAGCTCAAACCAGTGTTTCACTTCATCAATTACAGTTTGAGAGAAACGGTGGGCTGATGGATTCGCAATTAAACTAAACATAGATTATCATCCTCTCTTATGCATGGAGTAGTGGTCAAGGATCTTGTTGTAAGACATAGGGGAGCTAAGGATTTTTGGCAGACTGAGCCTGTAAATTTTAGCATAAATCCGGGCAAGGGCCTGGCTTTGATTGGGGCAAACGGTTCGGGTAAGACATCCATCCTCAGAGCAGTAGCCGGCATTCTTCCTTTGACTTTTGGAACGGTTAAGCTTCCAGAAAACACCATCACAATCCTTGATTTGAATCTGGCATTTCATCCGGATTTTACGGGATGGGAGAATCTTCGCCTCATGAATGCCTGTCATGGACGGGGTGATGAGAACCTGGAGGGGTTTGAGGAGTATCTGGCAATGTTTGCCGAGATTCTTCCCTGGCTGCACTCCCCCATCAGGGAGTATTCCAGTGGAATGAGGATGAGGCTAGGAATTGCCTGGATGCTGTTTCAGAAATTTGATCTGCTGATTCTTGATGAACTGTTATCAGTTGGAGATATGGCCTTTCAGAGGAAATGTCAGGCAGCAATTCGTGAACATCTGAATCGTGGTGCTTCCCTGCTTTTAGCCACTCACAACCTTCAGGAAGCCAGTATGTTGTGTGAGGATGCTATTCTTTTGACTTCCGGCAGGATTCAGACGGCAGGGAAAATGGAAATGGTTTTGCAAAAGTATCTGGAAATAAGTGAAGAGCAGGGGATTCTGGCAAAAATTGAACCCTGTGGCAATCCTCCATCCGATGTATGCCCTGGACTAAAGATCAATTCAGCAAGGATATTGGATCGGTTTTTTGAGGAGGCGTTTGAGGTACACACTCATGACAGTCTTACGGTAGAAGTGCTTGTATCGGTAGAAACAGCAAAACTGAACAATCCCTTGTTTCGCCTCACGGTTCATAGAAATGATCAGATTTTTGTGGCAGGAATCAACAACTACAGGTTATCCAGGATGATTGATTTACAGGAGGGAGAAGCCTGTATCTGTATTAAAATTAAGTCTCTTAATCTTCTGAAGGGCAGATATTATTTTAGTCTTTCGGTTTGGCCTGATGAATATACCAGTCTGGTAATGGGTACGCCTTATGCAGAGTATCCCTACTTTGCTTCGATTCTTGTGCATTCAGACAGGGGGGATGGGGCAGGTATGGTCAGTATGCCCTGTGAGTTTTATCTTAAGACAGAGGATGGGATTTTGCCATTTGAAAATAGTGATAAAGGGATTGAAGGTGCCAGTACGCAAACAAAGGATTCCGCCTGCTCTGTCGATTAAAATTGTGTTCAAACCAGGTGGATTTACACATTCCTATTTTCCCTCCCTCCAAATAGAGCCTATGGCAAAAATCCAGATCTTCGCAGTAAAGCCTGTATTGTTCACAGAACTTCAGTTTGTGTAGCCACACACTTCGGATCAGCCACAAGCTTCCATGAATCCAGAATTTATTCTGGGTTCCCGATAAAATATCCTTAAATTCTGATAGTCGATTTTTATTGTGAATCAGTTTTTCTGATAGCATGTGTTTTACCGACGGGAAAAATCTGGCATTGGGTTGGATAGTGCCATCGGGATAATAAGCCGGGCAGGAGAGCAGATCATAATTTTTGATGTGCTTTAAAAGTACCTCAAGGCAGTTTTTTGGCAGTTTTGTATCGGGGTTTAGTATTAAGGTGAATTCTGTATCTATGCGAGAAATCAGTTGATTGTGGTTTTTGGACAGGCTTGTTGGTTTTGTATTGGTGATACTGTAGATCTTAAATGGTAACTCTGGTAAGGGTACAGCCGAGGGAAGGTTGTGAAGCAGATAAACAGTAATTTCTGGCCTGGAAGCCTGGTCTTTCAGGCTGTTAAGCAGGACTGGCCATTGAAAGTCGTGGTCGTGAGTGACAATCAGTACACTAAGCATACATTCATCCTAACATGGAAAAAGTAATTATATTCGGCCTGGATGGAGCTGACCCTCAGTTGTTACAAAGGTTTCTTAAAGCCGGGCATCTTCCTAATCTATTTACCTTGGTGAATCAGGGACATTTCTCTTCTCTTCAATCTACCAATCCCCCCCTCACACCCCAGGCTTGGACCAGTTTTGTCTGCGGAGTCAATCCTGGAAAACATGGTGTATTTGATTTTGGAGAAGTGCCGACAGACAGCTATGAATCACGGCTAAACTCGTCTGTTGACAGGCAGACAAAAGGCTCAAGGGAATATCGTAGTGACTCTGGCCTTACCTTAGGGGTGATCAA
>JACFNL010000124.1 GCA_019454875.1 Candidatus Cloacimonadota bacterium
TGATAACCTGTTCGCGAAAGCTTCTTTCCTTACAATCCTTAAATGTCAGATAAATCACAGGTCTAGTGCCCTGTTCAGCCATGGCCTGTTCATTCTGAGACACTTTTAATCCTTCAAAAAGTTTGCGGTTCTCTTCCGAATCCTCCCTATCAAAAAAGTAGCGCAGGGTGGAAAGATTCAGAGTTTTTCCGAAGCGGCGGGGGCGGGTGATTAAAAGGATCTTGGTCTGCTCCTCTAAAAACTCTTCAATTAGCCCGGTTTTATCCACATAAAGGAAATTGGGGTTGGATAGAATTTCCTTAAAATCACTGTAGCCGATGGGGATTTTTTTCATAGGGATATTTTAGCATGAATGAAAATTCCTTGCATTTGATGGTATCATGCCCAGCAAAACCTGAGGTGATACATGAATGTAGAATTCAATCAAGACCAGAAACTGATGCAGCAGTCGGCACGGGAGTTTGCCGAAAAATTTGTAAAGCCAGTAGCCAAAAAACTGGACGACACACAGGAATTCCCTGTGGAGCTGATTCAACGGGCCGCAGAACTTGGTTTTATGGGTGTGGCAATTCCTGAGGAATACGGTGGTGCAGGCATGGATTCCTTGTCATACACTATCATGATGGAGGAAATTGCTCGTTACTGTGGATCCACCAGTGTGATTTTGAGTGTAAATAATTCACTGGTTTGTGGCCCATTGTTGAAGTATGGCACAGAGGAGCAGAAACAGAAGTGGCTGACTCCACTTGCCAAGGGTGAAAAGCTTGGATGTTATGGGCTTACTGAGCCAAATGCTGGTTCTGACTGTGCCGGAACCAAGACCAATGCCGTGGATAAGGGCGATCACTGGCTTTTAAACGGGGCTAAGATTTTTATTACCAATGGTAGCCATGCCGATACGGCACTTGTGTTTGCTAATACTGATCCAGGTAAGGGAAATAAGGGTATTAGCTGCTTTATTGTAGATATGAAATCCCCAGGTTTTTCTGTTAAGCCCATGCATGGAAAAATGGGAATTCGGGCTTCTGGATTATCGGAACTGGTGTTTGAGGATGTGAAGGTTCCTAAAGAAAATTTGTTAGGAGAACTACACAAGGGTTTTAAGATTGCCATGACCACTTTGGATGGGGGCAGGATTGGAATTGCGGCTCAGGCTATTGGTCTGGCCAGGGGGGCTTTTGAGGAGGCTTTACAGTATTCCAAGGAGAGAGTGCAGTTTGGTCAGGCCATCAGTAATTTTCAGGCGATTCAGTTTATGTTATCCGACATGGGTATGAAAATTGATGCTGCACGGCTTCTGACACAGAAGGCTGCCTGGATGAAGGATATGGGACAAAATTACAACCAGCAGGCATCGGCTGCCAAGCTTTATGCCTCTGAAATTGCGACCTGGGTCACAAATAGGGCAATCCAGATTCATGGTGGTTATGGCTATACCAATGAATACAATGTGGAAAGATATTTTCGTGATGCCAGGGTCTGTGAAATTTATGAGGGAACCTCAGAAATCCAGAGACTGGTTGTGGCTGCAAATCTGTTAGGCCGTTGATTTTAGGAGAATCTGATGAAAATTTATGTCTGCTGTAAACAGGTGCCCGATGTGGCGATGACCATTCAGATCAAGGACGGCAAGTTCATTTCTGAGGGAATGAATTATGTGTTGAACGCTTATGATGCTTCCTGTGTGGAAGAGGCCTTGGTTTTGAAGGAAAAGTATGGGGCTGAGGTGACTCTGGTCCTGATTGGCGATGAGGCAGGAAAAGAGGCTTTACGCAAAGGGTTGGCTATGGGGGCTGATAATGCCTTTCATATTTCCGATCCAGCATTAAATAATCTTGGGTCACAAGCAGCGGCCAAGGTATTGCAGGCCTTTTTTAAGGGTAGGGATTTTGATTTTATTCTCACTGGGAAACAGGCTCAGGATTCAGATATGGGTCTGGCTGGGGGGATTCTTTCAGGGCTTCTCAATTTGCCTTATGTCACGAATGCCGTTGGGTTGGATGTACAGGACAAAATGATTGTGGTGAAGCGGCAGGGAGATGAAGGTGTAGAGGTATTACATATGCCCATGCCAAGTCTGATCACCTGTTCCAATGATATGAACGATCCCAGAATCCCATCTTTAAAAGGCATTATGGCCAGCAAAAAAAAGCCCATGGAACAAGTCTCTTTGACTGATTTGGGATTGAGTGCCGATGAGGTTTTGAAAGAATCACAAAAATCCAGCTTGAAGAGTTTTGGTCTGCCTCCCGCCCGTAAGGCAGGAGCAAAAATAGAAGGGGATGCCCAGACTCTGGTGGCTACCCTTATGGAAAAACTGACCAAGGAAGCAAAGGTACTTTGATATGAAAATTTTAGTATTTGCAGATCAGAAAAAAGGCAAGGTAAAAAAGTCTTCCTTTGAAGTGTTGTCTGAAGCAGTGAAACTCTCCACAGAGAGCGGGGCCGAAGTTCATGCGGCTTTACTTGGCAGCGGAGTTAAGGAGCAGGCAGGGGTTCTGGGCCATTACGGTGCCAAAACAGTGCATGTGGTAGACAGGCCGGAACTGGCCACCTATATCAATACTCCGTTTGTAACTGCGGCTAAAGCTGTGATTGATGCGGTCAAACCAAGGCTGGTTCTGTTTCCTACCTCGGAAGGAATCAAGGATTATATTCCTGCTTTGGTGCAAAAGCTGGATGGGGCAGGCATAACGGATTGTTGCAAGATCAGATGGACCGGGAACGGTGTTGAGATCGAAAGGCCACTGATGGCGGCCAAGGCCCGTTCCACCATGGAAAGTTCTCATAGCCTGATTCTTCTCACATGCCGGGCTGGTTCCTTTGAGACCAAGGAGCCTAATCCTTCGCTTAAGGCTGAGATCGTGGAACATTCCGTGTCTTTTCCTGACCTGAAGCAGATCTTTAAAGAGGTTTTAGCAGCCAATACAGGAAAAATCTCTCTGGATGAGGCTGATGTTGTGATTGCTGCCGGTCGCGGTGTTCGTGATGCGGAAGGCTTAAAACTATTGGAAGAATTGGCAGATGTAATGGGAGCGGCCCTGGGTTCTACCCGTGCTGTTGTGGAATCGGGTCTTGTACCGGCCACCTTGCAGATCGGACAGACTGGCAAGGTAATTAATCCTACACTTTATATTGGCTGTGGGGTTTCCGGCGCTGTGCAACACACAGCAGGAATGGGGAACAGTAAAGTGATCGTGGCCATTAACAAAGACTCAGAGGCACCAATTTTTAATATTGCCGATTATGGTCTGGTGGGAGATTTGTTCAAGGTTGTACCTCTCTTGATAGAGGCAGTTAAAGAATTAAAGAAAAACGCCTAGACAGTCAGGAACAGGAATGCAGGACAGCGATAAATTTGATTGTATTATTGTTGGCGGAGGGGTTGCGGGTTTGTCTGCGGCCTATGTCCTTGCCAAAGCCAATCTTAAGATCTTGTTAGTAGAGCGAGGAGATTGGACAGGAGCTAAAAATGTATCTGGTGGTGTCCTTTGGGGGCCAACTGCCTTTGATATTTTTCCGGCTCTTTTAAATGACTTTTCCGCGGATTGCCCCTACGAAAGAGTTATAACCAATCGTCGTCTCAGTTTTATGAGTGAGACTTCTGCGACTACCTTTGATTTTAAGACAGACAATTTTTACAAAAAGCCCTACAACGGAATTTCTGTTCTGCGTTCACGGTTTGACAAATGGTTGGGGCAGCAGGTGGAAGAAGCCATTGCGGAATCTGACTTTGCAGAGGACTCCCTTGTGGCAACCGGCATTTTGGTGGATCGTCTGCTTCTTGAGGACAACAAAGTGGTAGGCATCGGAGCGGGCGAGGATACCTTTTCTTCGGATTGTGTAATTATTGCCGAAGGAGTGAATTCACTTCTTACCCGTGCCGTAGGACTTCAGACCGGATTTGTGGAAGCGGAGCTTGTGGGCACGGGCATTAAGGAAGTCTGGCAGTTTGATCAGGACATGCTTGAGGCCAAATTCCAGCTTGAGGGTGATAAAGGAATGTCCAATGAGTTTGTGGGCTGTACCCAGGGTGTGGAAGGTGGGGCCTTTTTGTATACCAACAAGGACACAATTTCCTTGGGGATGGTTTTAGGGCTTGCTGCCTTAAGGGAGCATAAAAAGGCCCCTTATGATCTTTTGGATTCCTTTAAGCAGCATCCGGCCATCCGGCCTATTCTGAAGCATGGGAAGATGGTGGAATATTCTGCCCATGTTGTGCCCGTGGGAGACATCCGTCTGGTGCCCAAAAAACTGTATATGTCGGGAGCAATGGTGGTTGGAGATGCCGCAGGGCTTCTTTTAAATACGGGCAAGGCTATTGAGGGTATGAATATGGCCATGGAATCGGGCAGGCAGGCAGCCTATACCGTCATTGATGCCAAAAAGCGACAGGATTATTCTGAATCCTTTCTGAAATCTTATCAGGAAAGACTGGCTGAGACCTTTGTTCTTAAAGACATGATCCGTTTTCAGGGTGCGGTGAAGTTTATTCATAATCCTGCCATGTTTGACAGGTATCCGCTTTTTGTAAACACAATTTTGGAGCGGGCTTTTACGGTGGATGGAAAGCCCAAGAAAAAAATGACTGAGATTCTTCCCGAGATCATTAAAGAGCAGAATCTCTCCTATTGGGAACTGTTAAGTACCGCTGTTAAAGGAGGGTTGAACCTGTGAGTACATCTGTTAAGGATCGTTTGATCACGGTCAAGAATAATATTTCCAAAAAGGCTCACATAGTAGTCAAGACTGAGATTTGTGATACTCGGTGTCCTCATCAGTGTACGACCTATGTATGTCCGGCCAAGTGTTTTGAGATCATTGAATCAAAAATGAGATTTCAGTATGAAGACTGTATCGAATGTGGAACCTGTTTGCATGCCTGCGATCAGGGGGCAGTAAGCTGGACTTTTCCTGATTCCGGTCATGGGGTCAGCTTTAAGCTGGGGTGAGTTGTGCAGTTTCTTTTGTCTGAAGATCAAAAAATGATTCGGGATATGGCCCGCGAGTTTGCCTCCGATAAAATCGCGCCTTTTGCTATGAGCTGGGATCAGAATCACGAGTTTCCCATGGAGACTATTCGCCAGATGGCAGAGCTTGGCCTTTTGGGGATGACAGTATCTGAGGAGTTTGAAGGTGCCGGACTTGATACGGTTTCTTATGCTCTTGCTGTGATGGAAATTGCTAAAGGATGTTCTTCGGTTGCAGTGACCATGTGTGTGAATCATCTGGTATGCAGTATTCTTCAGGATTATGGCTCCCAACAACAAAAAGATCGATATCTTAAGGATCTGGCATCGGGCCGTGAGATTGGCTCATTTTGCCTGACCGAACCTCAGGCTGGTTCGGATGCCCAGAATCAGAAAACCAGAGCCACAAGAACTGCCACAGGCTGGGTGCTTCAGGGCAAGAAGGCATGGATTACTAATGGGACCTATGCCTCGGTGTTTGTGGTGACTGCTGTCACTTCTGAAGATGCTTCCGGAAAAAAGGAAATCTCAGCCTTTCTGGTTCCAAGAAATGCAAAAGGTTTGATTTTAGGTAAACCGGAACACAAGATGGGACAGTGTGCCTCTAATACAATTGAGGTGACACTGGAAGGGGTCGAGCTGTCCGAAGATGCTATTATTGGTGGTGAAAATGGATTTAAGGTCATGATGAATGGCCTCAACTCTGGCCGTGTTGGAATTGCTTCCCTTTGTTGTGGCATTGCCGCATCGGCAATCCGTGAGGCCGTCAATTATGCCAATGAGCGAGTAGCATTTGGTGCTCCCATTGCCAACTTGCAGGCAATCCAGTTTAAGATCGCTGATATGGTTACGGGGCTTGAGGCTTCGGAACTTTTGACATTAAAAGCAGCCTGGCTTAAAGACTCAGGTAAAAGTTATGTTGAGTCTGCATCCATGGCCAAGGTATTTGCTTCAGAGATGGTGAATCGGGTTACGGCTGAGGCTGTACAGATTCATGGTGGAAATGGGTATGTGCGTGAATATCTGGTGGAAAAACTGTATCGGGATGCCAGAATTACTACAATTTATGAGGGTACATCGGAAATTCAACGACTGGTGATCGGTCGTGGAGTATTGAAAAAGGGGTTTCTGTGAATTTTGAGCTGACAGAAGATCAAAAAATGATTCGGGATATGGTTCGCGACTTTGCCAGAAAACATGTTGCTCCCGGTGTACTGGAACGGGATCAGAATGGGACATTCCCCCGGGATTTGATAAACCAGCTCGGAGAACTGGGTTTAATGGGTATGGTCTATCCTGAAGAATACGGTGGCTCGGCAGCAGATACGGTTTCTTATGCTCTGGCCATTGAGGAGCTGGCCCGCTATGACGCATCTTTAGCCATTACTGTGGCCTCTCACACTTCATTAGGTACAGGTCATCTGGCCATGTATGGTTCTGATGAGTTAAAAAAGAAGTATTTGCCAGATATGGTCAGTGGAAAGCGTCTGGCCGGTTGGGGTTTGACTGAGACAGGTTCGGGCTCTGATGCCTCGGGCATGAAAACCACAGCGATATTGGATGGGGATCATTGGGTGATCAATGGTTCTAAAATCTTTATTACTCAGGGTACTGAGGGTGAGGTTTTTGTGATTCTGGCCAATACGGATAAGGCTAAAGGGGCCAAAGGTGTGTCGGCTTTTCTTCTGGAAAAGGGAATGCCTGGGTTTTCTCATGGCCCTAAAATGCACAAGTTAGGCCTAAGATCCTCAGATACAGCTGAATTGGTGTTTGAAAATGTGCGGGTTCCTAAATCTCACCTGATTGGGCATAAGGATCTTGGATTTATTCAGTCCATGAAGGTTTTGGAGGGTGGTAGAATTGGAATTGGTGCCCTGGCTGTAGGTATTGCCCGTGGTTCTTTGGAAGATAGTGTTCAGTATGTACAGCAAAGATCCCAGTTTGGGGGTCCCATTGCCAACCAGCAGGCACTTCGCTTTATGTTGGCAGATATGTGGGTGCAGCTGGAGGCTTCCCGGGATCTGGTGTTAAGAGCAGCAGTTTTGAAGGATGCCGGAAAACCCTACAACAAGGAAGCGGCTATGGCCAAACTCTATTCTTCAGAAGCAGCCATGAAAATCTGCCATCAGGGAATTCAGCTTCACGGCGGTTACGGTTATATGGAAGAATACCATGTAGAGCGATATTACCGGGATGTGAAACTCTGTGAAATCGGAGAAGGAACTTCTGAGATACAGCGAATGGTAATTGCCAGAGAACTGCTCAAGGCATAAAGTATTTTTGCTTGCATTTTGCAAAAAAGTATAGTGTAATGCCTGACATAATCCCTGATAGCTCAGTTGGTAGAGCAATCGGCTGTTAACCGATTTGTCGTAGGTTCGAGTCCTGCTCGGGGAGTACAAAATAAAGAGTCGCCTGATCTCAGAGGCGGCTCTTTTTTCGTGATTCCAGGTTTTGTCTGAGTGGTGTCTTTGCTTGTTGTGAAGTTGGACAGTTGTCCAAATCGAGCTGGTGGATTTATGCCGTTCAACCCCTGTCTTCAGTGTGGAGCCTGTTGTGCTTTTTTCCGAGTGTCCTTTTACTGGAGAGAGACCAGCGATCAGACCCCCAATGGAGTACCACTCGACATGACAGAGGATGTAGGCAGTCACTACCGTGCCATGGCAGGAACTAACAAAACCCTTCCCCGTTGTATTGCCCTCAAGGGAATCATTGGACACGATGTAAGCTGCTCCATATATGAAAATCGCTCCAGCACCTGCCGTTTGTTCACCGCTTCCTTCTCAGACGGTCAGTACCATGAGGATTGTGCCAGAGCCAGAGCCAAATACGGACTTTCTGAACTCACCACCAAAGATTACGAAGAAACCCCACCTTTGAGCCCCTCAACGGCCCCCAGTATCGCTGGGTGAACGGGGTAAGTTCACTGATTGGTCTTTTGGTTATATAATTTTCTATACAATTAATGCGATTTAAGTTCCCATACTGTCATTCTGTTGTAAGCGGCTCTGTCATTGAGTTCTCATTCCCTGTTGTGAGACAGGGAAAGTAGTGAAAATTTTTTAAAAATAGCTTGACATAAAATTTAGACTCGCTTTGTGCTGGATCGCAGAGGCCATAAAAACATGCGACACAAGCTCTATTTAACCTTGCTTATCCCTCAGATCAAAACCTCCGATTCATTTTTGATGTTTTCCTGGCCGTTTTGCCCATACATTCGCTCCAAGAAACCCAAAAATCCAGGGGTTATAATGTACTCATGCAAACACATCTAATCATTCATCAAAAGCTGGT
>JACFNL010000125.1 GCA_019454875.1 Candidatus Cloacimonadota bacterium
CTGCCAAGGGGTTTCTGAAAAGGGTCTGCATCAAAAGTCCGCTAAGAGCCAGAGAAATCCCAGCCATAATGGCTGTGGCCGTTTTAGGAAATCGTACTTCCCAGAAAACTATGGATTGAGGTTCAGTACCAGGGCTAAAAAAAAGAGTATGCCAATCCATGGAGATGACTCCGGTTCCTAGTGATAAACCTGTCATCAAAAACAGGAATAAAAGAATCAAAAGCCCTTTAATAGAGCCTGTCATACCAGCGTCTTTTATAGTCGGGCACAACTTCTTTATGAAACACTGATATGAGATCCATCAGTACCAGATCAGGGTTTGCCATGCTCCTTTCAAACCAGTCTGTCGTTTCATTTTTATTACGAATTCCCAGGGAGTTAAATACCATATTGGTTTGAAAGGGCATGAGTAAGCCATGCCGTTTGTCCTGATCAATAAGATCCTGCCGTGATTTGACATCGGCCGTTATGAGCCAGATATCAGCATGCATTCCCCGATTAAGAGCCTCTTCCAACCCTATATTGTGCCCGCCCCGACCACTGAGATCAGAAAACAGATAATCTCCCCCAGCATCCTTAATCCACTGGGCTAAAAAGCTCTGGGCCCCAGGAACAAACCAGCTGCCTGAATAGGCTGAGTTCACCATTACTCTGGGTCGCTTTTTCACATTTTTAATCAGGGATGCGGCATCTGAGTACTTCTGTTTTATGGTGGCAATAATTTTTCTGGCCTCGATCTCCCTATCAAAAAATGCAGCCACCAATTCTAGCCACTCCAATACATCAAGAGGATGTTTTTCCAGATAATCATTCACTGGAACCATTACAATCCCCATTTTTTTTAACTTCACAAGATTGGGAGCATCCTGAACCGGGGCGTAATAAAATACAATTTCCGGTTGTAATTCGATTACTTTTTCCACATTCAGGTTGTAATCCATACCTACTTCATGCAGCATTTTTTTGCGAAATCGAGACTGTAGAACCTGACTGTCAAAATGCTTCATCTGACTGACACCAACCAGGCGGGATTCCAGTTGCAGTCTTTCGATTGAGGCAAGATGAGTGCTGGACAAAGTAATAAAACGACGAACGGGCACAGGAACCTTTTTAGTATCCAGAGGGCAGGTGTCCGAACCCTTATCCCGAGGATACAAACAGAATTTCTCATCTTGTATGTTTATTTCCTTGTGGGTATCAAGAGAGGTAATTTCAAAGCCTAAGGCAAAGGCTGTTCCAGTAACCATGAATAATAAAATTGCTTTCATCAGGACTCCGTATTCAACTCTGCAAAAAGTAAAAAATCAATGGGTGCCAGTTTGATTGTGGCTAAAGACGGTTTGAGATTGCCAAGCTTTAACTGAACCTTCTCGGGGCTTGCTACCAGACAGAAATCACCAGGGGGCAAACTCATTTGGCTTGGGGTACTGGCAGAGTGGACAATCAGAATGGCCCTTCTGAATCCGTCCAGTAATCCGTTGGCATTCCACATAACCCCTGTTGCTCCTTCAGGCATAACCACATGATAGTTAAGAGCACTCATGTGATGAAACACCTCTTCTCTGGTGGATGGACGAAACAGACTGTGCCTCTTGCGCAAATGTAATAAATCCTTATACAAATCAAACAGTTTTTTGTTTCTAAACTTTGCCGTCCAATCCAGACCATTGACAGAATCATCTGCATTGTAAGAGTTATGATTCATCCCCTTGGTTCGTGAAAACTCCTGACCAGCATGCAAAAATGGAATTCCCGGTGCAAAAATAAGCAAGGCAGCTGCCAGGGCATTCATTCTAAAAATCTGCTCCTGGTTTAACTGCTGGTGTCTGGTGGAAACAAGAATCTTGTCGTGCAGGGTATAGTTATCATGACAGGCAATATAATTGATACTTTCCAGGGGATGTTCTGCAAAATCTTCTACGGAACCCAAAAGCCCCATAAGCACCTTCCCCTTTTCATATCCGGCCTGTATAAATCCTAGACCATCACTGGAGTTATCCCCCCGGACAGCATCACGGAAATGATCATTAAACACACTGATGTTTAAACCCCTCTGCCCACCTTTACCAACAACCTGAATTCCGGCCTCACCAGCAGCCCAGGGCTCTCCGTACAAGAGAATATCTGGTTTGAGATGGGTCATCTCTGTAGAAATACTTCTCCATGTTTCATAATCCAGAAGACCCATTAAATCAAACCGGAATCCATCAATTCCAAAATCAGTAACAAAGTATTTCAGACAGTCAAGGATAAATCTTCGTCCCATCGGGCTTTCTGATTTAAATTCATTGCCACATCCTGAACCATTCAACCATTCTCCTACATGATTTCTGCGATAATAATATCCAGGTGCCAGGCCCTGAAAACTGGATGGAGGATGCGGGGGCATAGCCTCAGCCGTATGGTTAAACACCACATCCATGACCACTAAAAATCCTGCCTGGTGCAGCTGGTTGACCATCTCGCGAAACTCATGGATTCGGCTTAAATCATGGGTGCCTGAGGCATACCAGCCCTCCAGACAAAAAAAGGCATGGGGCATATAACCCCAGTCGTATCCCGATTTGTCACTTCCATGTAAAAAATCCTGAACCGGCAATAAATGAATCACATTCACTCCCAGTTCTTTCAGATGTCTCAAAAGCATTGGATCAGAAAGACCCAAAAATTTACCCCTGTGTTTGGACTCGCTATGGATGCTGAAGTCACGGACATGAACTTCCCAAATCACAAGTTCATTTTTTTTGATTCTCGGTGCTGCCAACAAACGGGGCTGTTCTTTAAAGATCAGGGTAGGTGATGTTTTGCCAAGATGCATTTTAGAATAGGGATCCTGGACCCTGCGGGGAGAAACAGGATGATCCCACCCTTCTACCCAGAAAAGGTAGGCCTTGCCTAACCAGTCCATACTCCCATGTATCTCCCACAAACCTGTTTTGATTTCGCGCATCGGAAGCTTTTGTGCCTGGGGACCATCCATAGATACATACAGTTCCAGATCAACCTTTTGGGCTAGCGGTGCAAAACAGCGAATCACGGGAATCCCGTTTTCAAAACTTAAACCCATCGGTTCAGAATAATCCAAAGACTTGTGCCAAAGAATTCCTCTTGGTACAAGAAGAGCTGGTAAATATCCTTTGCAATGAACCTCAAATCTACATATTTCCTTGTTTTTTAAACTTAATTCAGAAGCCAAAGATGCTTCAATCTCCCGTCCACGGATATGAATCTCAGAAAATGGGATTTTCTTTTTATCCGGAGTCTGAAGCCATAACTGCGATACAGAAACCTTGGACAAATCCTTGCCGTATGGCATATGAATCTGAATCCTTTTGCTTGAGTCAAGAAACGCATGCTGCAAACGGGTTTTAACTTTTGGACGATTCCAGCGCACCTTAGCCTCTCCTTCTACCAGAAAAACGCGGTTAGGATCCGAGGAGGTATTCAAAAATCTGTCTTCCCCATCCTTTTGTTCCCATTCTCCCTTTCTCAGGAGATATCCTATATTTTGCGGGTTATCCAGATCGGCCAAAGGGACTACAAACAAAGCCCATCCATCTGTGATCTCATGCGGAGGGTATGATCTGGCATAACCCTGTTCATCCAAAGATTCCAGCCCAGAAGACCATCCTGGCGAAAATAATAAAAATGAACAAATCCTCTGGGTGCGTCGGGATCCTGATCCCACCTCACCAGTATAGCCAGAAGGATCAGAAGAACAACAAAACCTGTATACCAAAGCATCAGCTATTCTACCGGGCTTTTAAGAGATTTTTTCTTCTTTGCAATGCCCTTGATTTTTACCTTGGCCTCGGCTTTTTTGGGTTCTGGCATAGGAATCCCTTCCGGCATGGTATAAACCCTCAGGGGTTTGGAACTTCCCTCTACCGTGATGGTTTTAGGAACATCCAGCGGTCGCAGAACAAGCATTCCTAGAGGTGGGAGGGTCAAAACCGCAGAATATGGCTGATTCTGACACCAGACATCTTCAGAATAAATCTCCCCGCTATTCCCGAGATTTGAGCCGGAGTAATAAGAAGAATCCGAGTTCATTACTTCCGCATAACGACCATTCCAGGGCATCCCCACACGATAGTTTCGGCGCGGAACAGGGGTGAAATTAAAAACAAAAATCAGGGACTCCCAGGGGTTTTTGGTCTTTCTCACAAAGGATACAACAGTGCGTTCTGCATCGCTAAAATCAATCCACTCAAATCCATGATGCTCAAAGTCAATTTCCCATAAACAGGAGCTGTCCTGATACAGTTTATAAAGATCTTTCAAATAAAGGTTCAAGCCCTTGTGCAGAGGATAGTCAAGAAGGTGCCAGTCAAGCTCTCTATCATGGTTCCACTCAATCTGCTGCCCGATTTCACCACCCATAAACAGAAGTTTTTTGCCGGGATGGGCCATCATATAGCCATAAAAAAGCCTTAAATTGGCAAACTTCTGCCATAGATCACCAGGCATTTTATTAAGCAGGGAAGACTTTCCATGCACAACTTCATCATGGGAAAGTACCAGCATAAAATTTTCGCTGAAGGCATAAAACAACCCAAAAGTAACTTTGTTGACATGATATTTTCTGGCAATAGGATCCATGCTCATAAAAGAGAGCATGTCATGCATCCAGCCCATATTCCACTTCAGATCAAAACCTAAACCACCAAGGTGGGTTGGTTTACATACCATAGGCCAGGAAGTGCTCTCTTCAGCTATGGTCAAAACCCCGGGAAACATTTCATGAATGACATCATTGGCCTTTCTGATAAACTCGATGGCCTCCAGGTTTTCCCTGCCTCCAAACTGGTTTGGTATCCATTCACCCTCCTTACGGGAATAGTCCAGATAAAGCATAGAGGCCACAGCATCAATGCGAAAACCATCAATATGGTACAAATCACACCAGTAAACCAGATTTGAAATCAAAAAGTTGACGACCTCATTACGGCCATAATTAAAAATGAGTGTTCCCCAGTCCCTGTGCTCTCCCTGTCGAGGATCCAGATGCTCATACAATGCCGTTCCATCAAAACGCATCAGGCCATGAATATCCTTGGGAAAATGAGCTGGAACCCAGTCAAGAATGACAGAAATATTGTTTTCGTGACAATGATTCACAAAATACATAAAGTCCTGAGGATTTCCGTAGCGGGAACTTGGGGCAAAATATCCTATCACCTGATATCCCCAGCTACCATAAAACGGGTGTTCACAAACAGGGAGCAATTCAAGATGGGTATATCCCATTTCTTTAGCATAGGCTACCAGCCTGTGAGCCAGTTCCCGGTAGTTTAATATCTCATTGTTTTCATCCCTGGCCCATGAGCCAAGATGAACCTCATAAACATTCATGGGGCGGTTCAGATCCGATTTTTGTGATCTGTTTTTTATCCACTCATCATCGGACCACTCAAACCCGGACAAATCCCATACCCTGCTCGCAGTTTCCGGGGGAAGCTGCATATATAAACCAAATGGATCTGCCTTGTGCACCAGATAATTGTCATGAGTCTTGATTTCATACTTGTACAGGGCATCTTTTCCCACTCCGGGAATAAAAATCTCCCAGATACCTGATGAGCCTAACACCCTCATACTGTGAACAGAGCCGTCCCAGTCATTAAAGTCCCCTACCACCGATACCCGGCGGGCATGTGGGGCCCATACGGAAAAGCAGGTGCCCTCTACACCCTGAACCCTCATTATCCTGGCCCCGAATTTTTCGTAACACCTGTAGTTTGTACCTTCTAAAAACAGGTGCCGATCAAAATCAGTAATTACTGGCAAAAAGGAATATGGATCACGAATTCTTGTTCTGCCCAGAGCTTGGGTTACAATCTCAAGCTCATATTCAAAAACCTCACTGGCATGAGGCACGATCAATTCAAAAAAGCCACTTTCATGAATCAAATCCATGGGCCAGATTTCCTGAGTGTCCAGCCGAACCAGATTCACCTCATTGGCATCGGGACGGAAGACCCGCACAGAAACTATTTTCACCCCTGCCTGAACTCTGGCATGCATACCTAAAACAGCATACGGATCGCGATGCTGACCCGTAATTACTTGAAAATAGTCTGTCAGGTGCTTGGATGCAGCCATGAAAATCTCCTTATCAATAGAGACAATACCGGAATTTCACTTGATTCTTGGCTCAGAATAAAATACTATTGGGCCGAATGCAATGTAAAGGTTGCAGCTCGCCCATGGAGGCACAAATTTAATGTCTCAAGACAAGTTAATCGTCATATCAGATATTGCTGCTGAAAATTTGGTGGAATTAGGCATACCAAGGGCCAACTGCCTCAGTCTAAGTCAGTTCCTGGAAGGTACCAAAAAAAACAGTATGCCCCATCTGTTTATCCTGGAGTCTGCGCAACTTGCTCAAAAAGATGTGCTTGATGCAATTTCCAAAGTTCCATTTCATGCAGTAGCCCTCACCTATGAGGAAGAGCTTTTTATGCAGCCAATGGTTGCAGACGATATTATCAGTCACTTTCTGCCCAAGCCCGTGAATTCCAAAATTCTTCGTTCCGTGATCAGCTCTGTTCTGGAATCCGTTAGCAAGGATCAGAAAATTGTTGAAATCGAACAGAAGCTCAAGCAGGAATCACGAAAATTAAAAGAGCTGAACGAAATTGGCAAGTCATTGTCTTCTATTGCAGATCCCTACATTCTCATGAACCTCATTCTGAGAAAATCCAGGGAGCTCACCAATGCCGATGCCGGTTCTGTCTGTGTTATCAAATACGATAATGAAGGCAAACCATCTCGACTTCTGTTTTCCTATTTTCAAAATGAGACTTTGAAACAGGATGCCAAAGTGAATCTGGATCTGCCTGTGTCCAAATCAAGTCTTGCTGGTTATGTTGCCATAACCGGTGAATGCCTTCAGATTGAAGATGCCTACGAGATTCAACCTGACAAAGAATATAGTTTTAACTCCAATGTAGACAAATCAACCGGGTATCGTACCAAAAGTATGCTGGTGCATCCTATGGTAGATAATGAAGCTAAAATTCTGGGAATTGTTCAGCTTTTGAATAAAAAATCCTGGAGTTATCAGCCTCTGGAGAATGGTAAACTCAATATTGATCTGGTGGAATCCTTTAATGAGGAAGATGTGGAAATCATTTCCTCCCTCACTTCCCAGGCTGCTATCTGTTTAAAGAACACCACCCTGATTCAGGATATTCAAAATCTGTTTGAAGGTTTTGTAAATGCCTCAGTAACCGCAATTGAACAAAGAGATCCGACCACTTCCGGACATTCTTTCCGGGTTGCCTTGATGACCTGTGAGCTGGCTAAAGCCTGCGCTAAGGTCAAGGAAGGCCCCTACGCCGGACTTTTGTATTCAGAACGGGAATTGCAGGAGATTCGTTACGCATCCCTTTTGCATGATTTTGGAAAAATCGGAGTAAGGGAACAGGTACTGGTTAAAGCCAAGAAACTCTATCCTTACGAAATGGATCTCATCCGGGCCCGATTTGAGTATATCCTTAAAGAGGCTGAAGCCGCAGCCTTCACCAAAAAATCGGATATGGTCAAGTCTATGGGTTATGATATGGCATCGGCCCACTTTTATGAGGTGGAGTCTGAACTGGCTTCCACAATTTCTTCCATTGAAGACATCCTTTATTTCATCATGCAGACCAATGAACCTACGGTTCTTGAAGAAGGTAACTTTCAAAGGCTTCTGGAAATTGCGGAAAGAAACTTTTTGGATCCTTACGGGAACCCTAAACCCTTTCTGACAGAAAGAGAAGTTGAGGCACTGTCCATTCGCCGGGGTTCAATTACGGCTGATGAACGCAAGGAAATTGAGTCCCATGTGACCCACTCCTTCACCTTTCTTAGTAAAATCCCCTGGACCCCAGGCTTAAAACAGGTGCCATCTATTGCCTATGGGCATCATGAATGGCTGTCAGGAGACGGTTACCCCAACCAGTTATCCGAGGAAGAAATTTTAAGCCAGTCCAAAATGATGGCCATCGCTGATATCTATGATGCCCTCACAGCTTCAGACAGACCTTACAAAAAAGCGATTCCTGTAGAAAAGGCATTGGCCATTCTTAAAATGGAAGTAGACAGAAAACATCTTGATGGTAATCTAGTCAACCACTTTATTGATTTTGATGTCTTTAAAGTCAGCGAGAATCTGTAATAAGATAA
>JACFNL010000126.1 GCA_019454875.1 Candidatus Cloacimonadota bacterium
GCCTGTGCCTCAATCAGCGAGCAATCAGACGCATGAATTCTGCTCTAGTAGAGCTATCTGATTCAAATTCTCCCAATAATTTCGAGGTAACCATCATGCTGCTTTGTTTGTTCACTCCACGGCTACACATACAAAAATGTTTGGCCTCAATTACCACACCTACTCCTAGAGGATCTAATACATCCTGAATGGTGGCGGCAATCTGTGCAGTCATTTTTTCCTGAATCTGTAGTCTTTTGGCAAAACAGTCCACAAGCCTAGCTAGTTTGGATAAACCAACCACCTTGTTGGTGCGGGGTGTGTAGGCTACATGGGCAAAACCTGTAAATGGAGCAATGTGATGCTCACACATTGAATAGAACTCAATATTTTTACAGATAATCATGGAGTCTACGGAATAGTCTTCCTGCTTAAACTGGGTGGATAATATGGATTTAGGCTCGATTTCGTAACCTGCAAACAGTTCGCCGTATGATTTCAGCACCCTTTTTGGTGTGTCTAAAAGACCGGGACGAGTGGGGTCATCCCCAATGATACGAATCAGCTCTTGTACAATTTTTAGATTTTTTTCGTTAATGCGTTGTTCCATGGCTAGTAGAATATATTAACCTGTACCTGAAACCAAGTATTATCCCTGATTGATAATTTTGGAGCGACGATGAATTTTCGTGAGAAGTTTTTTTACATTCTGTTTGGCATATTTCTGACATCCCTGATTGTGGGCAATCTGATTGGTGTTACCAAGTTTGTTAATCTTGGGGGATTTTTTATTATTCCTGCGGGTCTTTTGGCATATCCTGTGACTTTTCTTGCCACTGATCTGATTTGTGAACTGTACGGAAAAGCCAAGGCTCAGTGGGTGGTTCTTACCGGGTTTATAATGAATCTGTTTATGCTTGTCTTGATGCATATAGGACACATATTGCCCGATGCTTCTGGGATATCAGGAGCAACTTCCACTTTTGAAAGTGTATATGGTTTTATGGTTGGCAATGTGTTAGCGTCCATGGTGGCCTACTTTATCGCCCAGAGTGTAGATGTCAGGTTATTCCATTTCTGGAAGTCATTGACTGCTGGAAAACACCTCTGGATTCGCAATAACTTTTCTACTATGACTTCTCAGATTCTGGATACGGTCTGTATTTTAAGTATTCTTTACATTGCTGGTGGGCTAGGGGACGGTATTCAGACGGTTTCTGCTCTGCTTGGTCTGATGTGGAGTTCTTATCTGTTCAAATTCTGCTTTGCAATTCTGGATACTCCGTTTTTATATATAGGGGTATATCTTTACCAAAGACTGGAAGGATCGGAAAAATCCGGGACAATTCCAGGTATGGCATAGATATTGGGGGAATCAAGCAATGACAGTTCTTTTTCGATGATTTCAAGCTCCTGGGTGTAATCCTGATCAAAACCTTCTGTATTGCTGATTAACCAGAGCATACTTTTTAAGTCCTCGCGGCTGGCAATGGATAAAAGCCCTTCTTCAATAGCCTGTAAAGCCTCAAGAGGTCTGAGAGTAAAGGCAATGGACAGGGCCGTGGAACGAAGTCGGGGATGAGGAACCCTCAGGTGCCTTTCTATCAGTGGCCAGAAGGAGTCTGACCATTCTTCAAAGGCTAACAGGGGGGCAATTCCTTCCATAAGATTGGAGCGAATCCTGTTGTCCATTGAGAATTGATAGGACATTAGATCCTGAACCAGTATGGCCGAAAATTTTCCATGCATCATCCAGATTTCGGGAAGAATCTTGATTAGCCTTGAAAGGGGGAATGGCTCTTCCATCATCAGAAGGATCATTCTTCCGCAATAGGCAAGATAGGACCGAAAGGCTGTATTTTTATAATGAAACAAAAGAAGATGCATTTTTACTGCCTCATCAAAATGCATAAAGTCATCAGCCTCGGCACCGGCGGGAAAACCCTCTTTCTGGACTAGTGCCAGTTTTTCAAGAAAGGCATCCACCAAAGAAAGATCATCCTCCCCTAGTTCAAGCCATGGCCTTGGCAGGGAAGAATTTGCAACCACAGTCTGCTGATTGAGTCGCAGTCGTCGGTTAAGCTCCCTGTCATTGTACCGGGCCAATGCCGAACGGCAATAGGCTCTCCAAAGACTGGGATCCGGTTTTTTTACCTGTTTTTTGAGGTAATCCAACAGAGGTGTATCCTGATTGCTGATATATTTGTTTAGTCTGGTCAGGAGCAGATAATGCCGATAACCTTCTGGAGAACTTAGCTGATCCAGTTCCCGAAGTATTCCGGCCCCGGTGTGGGGAACGGAATCGAGCTTCTCAAGGTAGATTAACCATTGAGTGACCCCGTGTAAAAACATGGCATAATGTCTTTTTTCCTGGTCTGGATGATCCAAAGCATTAAGATTTCGTTCCAGACGGGCCTGTAAATCTTCATCCATAAGAAGCTCACAGGCCTCGTCTCCTTCGTCTGGAACAGGCAGTGTTAAAGCGTTCACCTCAAGGGAGAGAACTTCCAGTTCCTCGGCAACAAAATACAGAAGATCAGACACTACAAATTCACCCTGGAGGATGTATTTATGAATCAGATCCTGTTTGGCTTTGGGGGAAGTCTCCTTAGAAATGATACTGTACATCAGGCTCCACAAATAGAAACTCGAATATCAAACAGAGAATAAATGTGTTTTTTATCACAGTATACTCTGGCATCAGCAATTCCGTAAGGGTTGCCAGCTGAAGAGATTTCTTTCACTTCAAGTACATATTCGATTTCCTGGTTTTTTTGCAGGATTTGTCCTCGGTACTGCCAGTTCATCCAGGTATCAAAATTGACTCGAAAGTAGGCGTTGTTGCCCATTTCTGAATCAAGCCCCAGATAAAGAAGATAATATTTCAGAACCTGGGTACAGGCATCCAGAGAATAACTTCCGGGAACAACGGAATCCATATAAAAATGGGAGTAAAAAATCCATTCGGAAGGATCCACCTTCTTTTTCACTCTTACAAATCCCTTTTTAAATCTGCCACCCTCTGGCCTTAACTCAACTACCTCATCAAAAAACAGGGCTGGGCTCTTTGGCAGTTTTACAAATTGTCCTACGGCTTGCGGACTTGGGATTTTACCAGGCTCAACAGCCGCAGCAGCCAGATTGTTGGCCTCCAGTAAGGCCTGTTCTTTGGCATCAAGTTTTAATCCGGGAGCAGCAGCAAGTCCGTCCTTACTGAAAAACCCAAAGTGCAGGTTTTTACCTTCGGCAATCAGGGTTCCATCAGGCAGGGTATAGGTGCCGTCATACTTCACCATAAAGGTATCTGGAGTATTGACCACTTCCTTTAAAACCACATCGGCAATAATGCGGTTGTCCTGGGAAAAAACATCGGAATAGGTGATCATCTCACCGCCTAGATTTCGTATAAAACGATCACTGGGGCTCATCATATCAAGCTCCAGAAGCTGAGGCAAAAGCCCGCAAGGCTGCAATACTACCTCATTGAGCACACAAAAGGGCAATACCCCATGATTGGCGGTAAAGTGCCAGTCGTCCTGAAGCAGGTCATATTCATTGATGATTCTGGCTCCTGGTTTTACCTTTCGTAATTCACCCTCGATAGATAAAACCCGGGTAATACAGGCATAGGGAGGATTAGGCATGCGCGAGATCTGCCGTTTTTGATCAAAGATCTCGTAGTGTTCTCCAAAATACCGTGATGGTTTACCAACGGTAAGTTCAATCAACTGGGTTTCATTGGTGTGTACAGCTCTTCCAAACATGTCATAGGCCTGTTCTCCAACTTTTGGAAGTTCTGGCAGGGAATCATACTGAATCTGCCAGGCCAGATTTTCAATATGTACTACTTCTTTCCCATCACAAAGCATCACAACATCTGCATAGACCTTGGGGGTGGAACCAGGTTCAATTCTGGTAACATGCACAAAATAGGAAAGTTTTTGCATACCAGGGATTACCTGACCACGGCATTTCACCTTGATTTCTTCACCGGGAACCGGATTAAATCTGGGGTTTCTGGCCTGAAATCCAAAACCTAAATACATCAGATACAATTGCAGAATCTGACCACACCCATCTAGCATCAGGGTTCCAGGCATCACATTGTCAGTATAAAAGTGTGAGGTGAAGTACCAGTGATTGTCATCTAAAACCTTGGATGCGGTTATGTAACCTAGTCCTAGTCTTCCGCCTTCCCTATCAATAATAACTTCATCAAGCATCAGAAGTTCATGATTGGTGAATTGGGGGAAGCTAGCCCTGTGCGAAGCGGTTGGAAACGGAACCTCAAATCCGGGTCCAAAACAGCCAAAAATGTTTCCATCAACCAGAGCCCTTAAGTCCTGGGCTGTAAAGTGACTCTTTTGACAGTTTCTGACTGGTGTGTATGGAAATTCCTGCTTTTCCACTGTGTATTCTGGCATAACATAGGGGGCTTTGGCTGCCAGTTCTTCTGGGGTAAAATATCCGGCACAACCATTTTTCCATTGAATAAATGGCCTGCCATTGGCATAACCACGGCCCTCAAAGAAGAAGAGCCATATACCCTGATGCTGAACAAAGGAACTGATATGAATGTCATATCTTAAGGTACATGGAGCCTCTGGTAAATCCCCAAAAAGGGTGAAATCTGCCCCTAAAAGACGGTATACCCTTTCTCCTTCTACCTTAAAATCAATACCCATATAGGCGATCAGAAACAGATCGGCCTGGCCTGATTCAATGCTGACACACATAGGAACCCGGTTATTGACCAGAAAATAGTCCCCTGGCCGAACATCAAACTCAGTGACACAGGAACCGGGTTTGAACTGTTTGGGCTCAGCATCAATGGATACAATCCGATCCACAAGCAGGTAGGGTGGTGTGGGGTATCTGGTACGAAAACGGTAGGTGTCCAGTTCCGCAAAATCGGGTCCGAAAACATCAACAATACTGCCATTGGCAAAGGCTAAACACTGTTCCCTATCCATTAAGGGATTGGGAGATTTCATAAGACCAGCGTCCCGATCAGGAATTTTTGATGTAGTAAAAACTGGCTGGCCTGTAAGCATTTTCTGTTCGAGTTGCAAAAGCTCTGTTTGCGATGCAAAAAATTGGGCTTGCTGGGCTGCTAGTCTGCTTTGCAGATAAATCATGGTTTCTGTGGCTCCCTGTGGGACTGGTTCTAGCTCGGTATCATATTGCATGGTGTTCTCCTGAATTAGGGGTCGAAGAAATTTTTTGAAGGAATCAAACTGCATGGATGCAATCTTTCTGCCGGCAGGCAGGAGTTGCAGTCTGGCAGATTCCTCAAGTTTAATTGAGTGTCCATAGGCTTGTTGGATGCAATCAAGCTCCATATCTACCCCGCAGGCAGCCATTTCTGAGAGGGCAAACAGAATCTGGGCGGATTCGCCCCGTTCTTTGGTGTTTAAGGCAATGCTTCGGTGTTCTCTGTTTAAAAGAATTGAATCTACCTGTCTGCAAACGCTGGACTGAGGACCGACTTCCACAAAAACCCGAACTCCGTCACGATAGGCATTTTCAATCACGGGCATAAAATTGACCCGCTCACAGCAGGTTCTGGTAATGGCTTTACCTGTGGCTTCTGCACTCAGTTCATATTTTTCCCCGCTGGCATGAGCGTAGAAATCGACACCAGGCATTGGTTTGACCTCATTGGTCCAAAGTGTCAGGAGTTCTTTTTCAAAGGCCAAGGGAATTTCATTATGATAAACCTGAGGAATGGGTAATCTGAGAAACCCAAAACCATTATCTTCGATCAGGCGCAGTACCTCCTGATTCAAACCGGCGATCATCAGTTCATTCTGGTTGTTGACCATACAGAACCAGACCCCTTTGTAATTAGAAATTACTGAGGACAGTTTTTCCGGGCTAGTGTAAATCAGATAGGTTCCCCATTCGATTTTTTCATCGGCCCCCAGACCAAGGACTTTTTTTACCAGACGGAAGTCTCCTGTCAGTTCATCCGTGAAGATGTGATCCTTGCAGGCTTTTTTATAATAGGAGTCCATATCCCAGATACCCAGGGCAGAGAGGCAATTGATTTCACCTCCAGAAAAACCGATTACGGCCTGAGGCTTCATCTTCAGATCCTCAATCAGAAGGTGTGTACCCAGACAGGAAAAATAGGTGGTGGCAAAACTGATTTCAAATACGGACAAATCAAAAAGATTGACTCCTTTTTGATGCAGTTTATCCCAGAGTCCCAGGGTTTTATTGTATCTGGAGCGAAATTGCATGGCTTCCAGTAGGTGGGGCATGGTTTTACTTAACTCCAGTCCCATGCCTTCATAAAGGTTTCCAAACCCAGGATACAAAAGCCCTAGTGTTCCCCGGTTCAGAAGGGGAGATGGTTGGTAAAAACTGCCTCTAGGATCCCTGATTTCACGATCAGGAGCTGATTTGATAAGGTTTAATGCCTTATCTTCCTTGGATTTTAGATCCTGGTTATCCTGATAAACAATACCTAGTCGAATTCCTCCCGCAAGTTTTTGTGAGTCTCTTTTGGCCAAAAGATTGCTTATCAGCTCTTCTGGATTTGCTCCTGAATAGACTTTTAAATGCATGCGGTTTATGCCTGGGCGAACCAGAGCCTGATTTGGTATGTATTCCAGGGTGGCTTCAAATCTGCCATTCGCTGTAGATTCTGAGACTGTGGCCAGGATTGGTCCCTCACTACTGTCTCTAAGCTGAACCTTTGCTGGTGCATTTAATACGGGAATCAGGGAGTCTTCCAGGCATTTTCCGGCAAGCATCAGTGAAAACAAAGAATGCATGGAACGGGAGTACCCAAAAAAATCACAGACTGGCAAGGGGATATTATTATGCAATACAGTCTGGTTTGCCGAGGTCTTGTTACTGTCAAAATCAAGCTGGTTAATAAACAGTCTGGCTTTTTGTGTCAAAGGGTCTGATTTTCGTCTCAGGACAAAAACGGCTGCACCTTCGGCCAGATTTTCCCTTTTGATTGAGACATTTTCAAAGGCCAGACTAAGCCGAAAATCCAGGGGTAAATCCACGGCACCAACAATCATACAATCCACTTCGTGGCGGTTTAAGGCATCCATTCCCAGTTTTAAGGCATATAAACCGGCCTGTTCCTCACCAAAAACCACAAAACTAGGGCCTTTGAGATTAAATTCGGAACTGATACGATTGGCAGGAAAATTGGGAATATCTCCGATCACATCGTCTGAATTTATGGGATCACAGATTTGTTCACGAATCTCTGCAATCATGCCAGCAAGATCAGAGATTTCGTAACCCTGTTTAAGGGCTAGCTGTTCGAGTCTTTGGGCAATTCTTGGCGATTTTAAGTGATTCGTATGCTCTGAAATATTGGCATTCCAGTTCATGCCAATCAACACACCGGCCTTTTCTCCCTGGGGTCTTTGGCCTGTTTCCATCTGCTCAAGACACTGCCAGGCTACCTGTAAAACCAGAAGCTGCTGTGGAAGCAAACGGCTGGCTTCCTTAGGTGTAATACGAAAACGGCCCAGAACAAACTCAATCTGGTTCAGACCCAGAACATTTTGTACCGGTGGTATTCCTTTAGGCCAGCGATTTAAGGGAAGGCTACCTAAAGCAGGTTTTCCTGATTTTAAAACCTCAGTAATTTCCGTCAGATTTTGCAAATGACCAATTCTGGCATCCATGGCCAGAATTGCCACAGGCTCAGAGACCAAGGCTTCACTTCTGGCAAAATCTCCTTCTTTGTACTGTCCCTTCCACTCCTCAAGAACAAGATGGGCATTGGTGCCCCCAAAGCCAAAACCGGAAACCGATGCAAAACGGGAGTTCTGTTTATTCTTGAGCTTCCATTCAGATGGTTCGGTTTGTAAAACCAGGTTTGAATCATTCAGGAATGCAGCTGGTTTATCAGCAATACTAGGCGGTAGAGCCTGGTTACGAATGGCCATCATGACCTTAAGAAACGAGGCCATTCCAGCGGCTGAAAGACAATGACCGGTCATGGATTTGATGGATCCTATGGAGATTTTCTGGGAGGTCTTGGCAAACACAGTTTTTAAGGACTGGATTTCTGTGGCATCTCCAAGAGCAGTTCCGGTTCCATGACACTCTACAAGATCGATGTGATCCTTTGGTACCTTTGATTGTTCGTAGGCCTGGTTCAT
>JACFNL010000127.1 GCA_019454875.1 Candidatus Cloacimonadota bacterium
TGGCTTAATTTCACGAACTGTCGTGACAATGTTTTGGGCCTGATAGGGGTCAGGCACAGCCAAAACGATTGCCTTGGCCTCTGCAATGGAAGCTTCTTCCAGAATTTCTCTCATGGCGGCATCCCCAAAAATGGCGTGAAAGCCACGACTGCGCAGATTTTCTACCCTCTCTCGGTTCAAGTCAATAATCACTAAATTCAAGGCTGTTTTAGTATTTTCAATATTTTGCAGAAAATGACTTCCAACTCTTCCATGTCCAACCAGAATTACTTGCTTTTTAATCGCTTGTTTTTCCTCTTCCTTTAAGCGGGAAAGTTCCTTGTCATTTGTCCTCAACCAGCGAGACAATGTGGGATGTTGGGCACTATAAGCCTCCAGTGCAGCATTAAAACGAAAAATAATAGGATTGAGGCTGATGGAAATTAAGGCCCCGGCCAAAATCAGACTGTTAGCTTCCTCCGTCAAAAGGCCATAGGAAAGCCCCAAAGTGGCTAAAATAAAGGAAAACTCTCCAATCTGTGCCAGACTGGCAGAAATTTTTAGGGCAATACTGCTGGAATAACCAAAGGCCTGAACAATCAAAAAAGCGGCGATGGATTTTCCAAGGATAATAATCATTACAACGATAAAAACCCGTAATGGCTGTTCCATCAAAATGGCTGGGTTAAAAATCATACCCACCGACACAAAAAACAAAACAGCAAAGGCATCCTGAAATGGCAGAGCTTTTTCTGTGACCTCTACCGAAAGTTCTGACCCTTTGATCATCATACCGGCAAAAAAAGCACCAAGAGCAAAAGAAATATCAAAAAGATAAGCAACCCCAAAGGCCACACCCACAGCAACAACAAAAACAGCCAGAGTGAACAATTCCCTGGAACGGGTACGGGCCACCATCGATAAAAGCCTGGGCAGAAACCGTTTCCCAAAAACCAGCATAAATATCAAAAAAAGTACAATTTTAACTAGAGCAATGCCTAAGGCAAGAAGGAGTCCCCCACTTTCTGCTGTTTCTGCCGTTCCTCCCAGGCCTGGGGCCAGGGCTGGCAAAAGAACCAAAGCCAGAACAATCACCAGATCTTCTACAATCAGCCAGCCCACAGCAATATGCCCACCAACAGTCTGCAAGGAATTCTCATCTTCCAGGGCTCTTAAGAGAACCACGGTACTGGCAACAGATAAGGCCAGGCCAAACAATAGGCCGCTACCCATTCCCCAGCCCCAGTAATGGGCCGCAAGTGCCCCCATTGCTGTGGCCGCCAGAATTTGACCGATGGCACCGGGTAAAGCAATGGCCTTGACCGCCATCAGATCCTTAAGTGAAAAATGCAGTCCGACCCCAAACATCAAAAGAACGATACCAATTTCTGCCAACTGGGTAGCGATATGGGCATCCCCCACAAATCCAGGAGTAAATGGCCCAATCAGGACTCCTGCCAGAATATACCCGACAATAGGAGAAAGCTTCATTTTTGCCATGGCTAAACCACCAAGAAATGCCGTACTTAATCCCATCACCATGGTGGAAATCAGGGGGTGTCGTGTACAAGTGCCATAAATTCAGCCTCCTATTAAATTGTCAAAAATCGTAGAACCGCGAAAGTATACTATCCTCAATTTCTCAGGATGAAATACAATTATCCATGAATCAGGATATTTTTCTATCACAGGCTGGATTTTCTGCAACTATGTCAAAACAGATGAAGCTTATACAAAACTGTTCCCATCCCATTACCATCTCCAGACTCGTTGAGGATTTGCGGCAATTGGGGCTTGGTTCTGCTGACACAGTTCTAATTCATTCTTCTCTCTCAGCTTTAGGCTGGGTTGTTGGGGGTGCTCAGGCCGTTGTAGAGGCTCTCTGCCAGGTGGTTTTACCTCAGGGAACTCTAGTTATGCCGACCCATTCCTCACAGTTCACCGAGCCTCGGCACTGGCAAAACCCCCCCGTTCCTCAAAGCTGGTGGGAAACCATTCGAGACCATGTTCCAGCCTACGATCCTCATTTGACTCCAACTTGTGGTATGGGGGCAATTGTGGAATGTTTTCGGCATGTTCCCAAAGTTTTTAGAAGCTCTCATCCAACCCTGTCCTTTGCGGCAGTTGGGCCACTGGCTCAAACTATTTTAAGGGATCATGTTTTGGAAGATGGTCTGGGCGAATTCTCACCATTGGGTGCTTTGGCCAGGCTTGATGCCAAGGTGCTTCTTTTAGGCGTGGGATTTGATTCCTGTACCATGTTACATCTGGCAGAAGCCAAAGCGGAGTACAAAGACAAGGGTCGAATTCTTCAGGGCTCAGCAATTATCAGGGATGGGCAAAGGCAATGGGTGGCCTATTATGAACAAAACTACAATAGCGATGATTTTTTCGAATGTGGCGAGGCATTTCTTCAGGCTGGACATGCTCGTACCGCTACAGTAGGTCAGGGCAGAACCCATCTTTTTAGTGCCCGGGCACTTCTTGAATTTGCCGTGCCCTGGTTTGAGGAGAACCGTAACAGTATGTCCTTGGATTCAACCCCATGATCACAATACTGTTTAAGCTTCACGGTCGCGACCTTCTAGCCAAGGACTGTCATGACATTGCCGAACTGATTGGGGTTTATGGTCTGTGTTACAATCAGGTGAGCCGTTATTGAGGGGTTTATTGTAATACCTTCAGACCATCGATCCTGAGATTGAAAAGAAAAAGGTAATGGCTACCGTGGAGGCTGCACTCAAAAAAAATCTATGAGTCAGAAAATAACCATCTGTCACGACCATATTATTGCAAATTTATCTTGACAGGATTTTGGGCACCATTTTCCAATCCGCACCAACCCCTCAAAAAATTTTTACTTTAACGCCTCTGTTCTCTCGTTTTCTACCCGATCTTAGCCACTCTGATCAAAAATTCCAAAATTGCCAAAATCCCCCGCCTTTGCCAGGGTTAATCAAGCCCAAAAAGCCGTTCAAATTCCAGCTATGAAAGAGGCTATCGATGCTGGGGAAGTCGGCTTAGCCAAACTAAGAAAAGTCTCCTCTGTCATCACTTCTGAGAATAAATCCGAGTGGATCGAAAAATCCAAAAAGCTTTCCTGTCGGGAACTGGAAAAAGAAGTTGCCAAGGTTTCCACCTACAAACCAAGGCGCGATTTCTGGCAAAGAATTAATGCGGATTATTTTCGCTTAAGCATAGACACAACCGAGGGCTTTAAGGCTTTGGCAGAACGGGCCCAGGATGTTTATTCCAAAAAATGCCAGGCCAACAAAACTTTAACCGAAGTGTTTGAGTGGGCCTTAAATGAGGAATTGACCAAACATGACCCTTTAGTTAAGGCAGAAAGGGCTAAAACAAAAATGAAATCTGTCACGGTGAAGCAATCTGTCACGCAGGACGCTGGGTCTACAGACAATAAAAGACAACACATCCCACAGGATATTTTAAATCAGGTGGTTTTAAGGGATAAGGGTCGTTGTAGCTTTCAAAAGCATGGTAGAAGGTGCCATCACAGAAGGTTTCTGGACATTCACCATATCAAGCCTGTACACGATGGAGGACAAAACACTGTGGAAAATCTGGCGACCCTTTGTGAAACACATCATATTTATCTTCATTACCGAGAGGAAATTGAGAGGTCTTTGGCACTGATCAGGCGACTTCGCCTCGATCAGGGGATAGAATTTCTGGGGGTGGAATAAGCCATGCTGGACAAAGATCAACAGCCACTAACATGGTGATCCCGGTATGGTTAGTTGTAGTCAAACTGGACATGAACCAGTTCAGACGCCTTGCCCTGCTGGTAGATTTTACCTTCCTCAAGCATCACAACCCAGTCCGACAAAAGTTTGACTTCCTCCCAGTCATGAGTAACCAGGATTATGGCATATCCCATTTTATCTCTTAAGCCAAGAAGCTCAGGATACAGTGTTTTTCTGGTATGCCAGTCCAGGGCCGAAAATGGTTCATCCAGTAAAAGCAGTTTTGGCTCACGGGCCAGGGCCCTAAGCAAGGCTACCCTTTGTTTTTGACCTCCAGAAAGCTGCCTAGGCAGTCTGTTTGCAAAACTTTCCATGCCAAACTGCCTAAGCCAGAGCATGGCCTGATCTTTGGATTCATGACAGCCCATAGCAATGTTTTCCCAGGCTGGCATATGTGGAAACAGGGCATAATCCTGAAAAACCATACCCACGGGCCGACTTCTGGCAGGTACAAACACATTGTCTTTGGAGGACTGCCAGACCTGTCCCAATCCCTCAAGAATTGCATCCTCTGGTTTCATAAGCCCGGCAATCGAGCGCAGGATCGAGGTTTTGCCTGATCCTGATGGACCATACAAAACCAGAATCTGTCCCATCTGCAGGCTGATATCTACCATCAGTGATACAGGATTGGTATTTTTTATCTGAAACCTAAACAAGATGGGGCCCATCCTTGGTTCCATACTGCTTTTTAGTCAGTATCCCCAGACACACAATCACAATTGTAGAAAACAGAAATAAAAACAGGGACATGGTATGGGCCGCCGCAAAATCAAAGGACTGCACCTTATCATAAATGGAAATGGACAGGGTTCTGGTCTCGCCAGGGATTGAGCCACCCACCATCAAGATGATGCCAAACTCTCCTAGAGTGTGGGTAAACACAAGAATCAGAGCAGATACCAGACCCGGCCAGATCAGGGGCAATTCAATCTTCACAAAGGTTCTGAACTGGCTTAGACCACATAGGGCTGCGGCTTCTAAAATACTGGGCTCAATCGCTAAAAAAGCCCTCTGGATAGGATAGATGGCAAATGGCAGATTAAACAAAACTGAGGCCAGAATCAGACCCTCCATGTGAAACACCAGGGAAATGCCAAACCATTGTTCAAAAAGTAACCCGACCCACCCGTTTGAGCCAAACACTACCAGCAGATAATATCCCATGACCGTAGGAGGAAGAATGAGTGGAAGAATGATGATTACTTCAATTAGCCACTTGCCAAAAAATTCGTATCTGGCCAGATATCTGCCTAGAACCAGTGCAACCGGCAATAAGATAATGCAGGTGCCAAGGGCCATTTTTAAGGTAACGATTAATGCCAGCCAATCCATATTTATTCCAGAGGAACAAAAAATCCGTACCGTTCAAATATGCTTTTGGCCTCCGGGCCTCTAAGATAAGCATAAAATTCTCTGGTCTGTGGCAGATCCTTGATGAGAATCATTCTTTGCCTTAAGGGCTCATGCAGGGAGGCATCAATGAGATAATAGGTGGATTTCTCTTTAACTGCCGGCACTAGAGCCAGTGAGTAGGCTGCTAACCCACCCTGAGTCGAGCCAGAAAGGGCAAACTGTGCCGCCTGTGAAACATTTTCACCATATACCAGTTTTGGCTCGATCCTGTCCCATAGTCCTGCCTTTTTTAAAGCCTGTACTGCGGCCTTTCCATAAGGAGCATGTTCAGGATTGGCTATGGCAAATTTTTTTATCTGCCCCCTGTTCAACATTTCTGAAAGGGAATCCAATGGTGATGTACTGGAAATCCCAAAAGACTCTGAGTGGGTAGAAGGCATCAAAAGTACCAGTCTACCCTCTACATAGACATGTCCCTTATCCCAGCCCTTAGCCTCAGAAAGCTTTAACACAAACTCCTCATCCGCTGCCAAAAATAAGGAAAAGGGCGCGCCCTGCATGATCTGTGTGTAAAACTGCCCAGAAGATCCAAAAACCAGTTTAATTTTGGTTCCCGTCTCCCTTTCATATTGACTGGCAATTTCCTCCATGGCGTACTTGGTGCTAGCCGCAGCCGCTACCAGTACTTCGGTGTAGAACTTGGAAAAACAGGACAAGAACATAAACAGGCAGATTATCTTTTTCATATCGCTATATCATAAACTACATAGCGAATATTGCCAAACCAATTCTTGAGTAATGGCCGCTGATAAAACTATACTTGTTCTATGAAAACCCTACTGTTGTTATTGTTTATCCAAACCTGTCTCGGTCAAGTTCTGTTACCCCCAGGCTTTCATATCGAAGAATTTGCCACAGTGCCAGCAGCAAGATCGATGGCAATGGCCACGGATGGGACCCTGTTTGTCAGCACCAGGGATCAGGGGATGGTTTATGCCGTACAGGATGGCAACGCACAAATCATTTTAAGCGGACGCAATATGCCCAATGGGGTGGCCTATAAAGACGGGAATCTGTTTGTTGCTGAAGTGCACCAGGTTCTAATTCTTAAAGACATTTTAAATAACCTTGATAAGCCTTTGGTTGAGGTCTTTGCTGGTGGGCTACCCAAAGATAAACATCATGGATGGAAGTTTATTCGGTTCGGCCCGGATGGGAACCTGTATGTGCCTGTAGGTGCGCCCTGCAATATTTGTGAAGAACCCGATCCTTATGCCTCGATTCTCAAACTGGATATGATAACGCGAAAATTCTCTGTTTATGCCAGGGGGATTCGCAATACAGTTGGTTTTGACTGGAATCCCAAGGATCAGAGTCTATGGTTTTCCGACAATGGCAGAGACTGGTTAGGTGATGATGCCCCTCCAGAAGAAATCAACCGAGCCGATCAGGCCGGAATGCATTTTGGCTACCCTTATTGTCATGGGGAAAAAATTCAGGACCCTGAGTTTGGCAAGGATAAGGACTGTGCCAGCTATACCAAGCCTGCCCTGTCCTTGCAGGCACACACTGCCGGACTAGGCTTACGGTTCTATACTGGTAGCAGCTTTCCAAAAAAATATCATGGTGGGATTTTTCTGGCCCAGCATGGCTCCTGGAATCGTAGTAAAAAAGTCGGCTACCAGGTGCTTTTTATTCCGGTAGAAGGTGATAGGGCCAAAAAAGCCGAGGTTTTTGCATCTGGCTGGCTTGGTGAAAAGGAAAGAGTCAGTGGTAGACCTGTGGATGTACAAAATTTACCCGATGGCTCGATTCTTGTTTCCGATGACTATGCTGGCAAAATCTACAGAGTTTTCTATTCTCATGAAGAATAATCTATCTCTAAAAAGTGCCTTGTTTTTATGCGACAAGGACTCGCGCCTGCCTCTGGAAAGAATCAAGCTCCTAAGGGCTTTGGAGCAGACTGGTTCGATAAGTAAGGCCGCCAAAGAGTGCGGTTTGAGCTATAAGGCCGCCTGGGATGCTCTCCATTCCATGCAGAACCTCTTGGGCATCTCCCTGTTTGTTACCGATATCGGGGGCAAGGGTGGAGGTGGTTCCCGACTTAGCCAAAAGGCCAAAGATCTGCTTCATCAATGGGAAAAACTGATATCTTCCCATGATAAAATTCTTGAACTACTGGAGAGGGAAATGGGCCAGAATCAGGATTTTAGCCGCTTGAATCATCTGGTCTTACAAACTAGTGCAAGAAATCAGCTTGCAGGCAAAATCAAGGCCATTCACAACAGAGGTCTGGTGGCTGAGGTTGAAATTGAACTGGCCTCAGGGCCAATTGTTACAGCCCAAATCACCTGCGATAGTCTTATGTCCATGGGGTTAAACATTAACTCCTCGATCCTGTGTCTGATTAAGGCTTCCTCGATCAGTTTAAGTAAAGAGGCCACAGAAACCAAATCCAATCAGATTTCGGGACAGATCGTTTTGATAGACCATGATGATATGCAAGCCGAGATTCAGATACAATGCCATACTTCATTGCTGCTCGTTGCAAGCATCAAAAAGAATGACCCTTTATACCCGGATCTGAAAATGTCGGATACGGTCTTTGCATCTTTTCTGCCATCATCCGTCATTTTAGCTACGATATCAGCCTAGTGCTGAGGATGGATATTGCTGCCGGTATGCCGTTGCCCAATCAAGGCCGGTTAAAACTCTCATTCCGCACCCTTTTGATGAGAAAATTTGAGATTTAGATTTGTGTGAA
>JACFNL010000128.1:0-2091 GCA_019454875.1 Candidatus Cloacimonadota bacterium
CGGAAAAAATGCGGCTGAAAACAGGGTCTGATATGCACCGGAACGAATCAGAACCGGTTTTCCGTTGATCATTTCATAAAGATCGGTTCCTATGACCTGCTTAATCAACATCAGGCGGTTGGTATCAACAAACAGCTGCCGGCCCACAGAACCAGTGGTCAGAAATTTCAACACAATATTCAGGGCATTTAACGGTGGATCATTTTGAGCCAGTTTTGTGGATGCTCTTTTGATCCCATGCAGGATGCTAAAATCCATGGGACTTTCATAGTGGGCTTTATCCGCAAGTTTGAGATGTTCAATAACAGACTGCAAATGGCCTAGTCTATGAATGGGCAAGATATCCTGGGGCGGGAAGTTAACAACCTTGGCTTCTGCACCAAATTCATGCCATTCCTGCATCCAGTCTTCATGACTGTGTTTGTAGAGCTGATAGGCCCGGGGCAGCATTTCCCAGTCTCTTCGTGATAACTCAGGCTTGTTAAGTATGTCCTTTAAATAGGCATCGGACTGGTTGGTCAATTCAAGCAATGCCTGATTCAACTGTTTGAAATATTGAGGAGGAGGCACTGGTTCGTCAGCCTCGGCTACGGCATTGTCCCTTATCTTATAGGCTTCCTTGTGAAGATAAATTCTTAGGTTCTCAAGTGTTCTGGTAGCATTTCTTAGTGTAAGTGGATCGACCTTTTTGGTATCAAGAAACAGGACTTTTAAGGATTCCTGAAGTTCGTTCTCAGGAATTTTACTCAGGCTTGCCAGAAGCTGTAGGGAAGATTTTGAGGGTAGATTTAATTTTTTAAACAGGATCTGAATATCTTCTGCAATGACTTCTGAGGATATATCGGCCTTATGTACTGAATCGGTCTTAATCAGATAACTCTTCATTCTGGACAAAAATCCCAGCTTGGAATAGATCTTTTGTCTGTGTCGGAAAGTGTCGGCAAATACAGACATTTTGTCTAAAAGTGTCCTGTTACGACTGCCTTCCTTGTAAGTATCTGGATGGTCTGGTTCCATAATGGTTGCGATGACGGAGTAGTAGTCCATAGGCTGAATTCCGTAGTGGTAATCCATCAGGTGCAGTCTTAGAGGGGATTGCAGAAAACTTTTTGGGTCTTCACAGTCAATGTTTTGTACCTCATATCCCAGAGGCATCAGCCAATGAATCTCCATGTCTTTTTTTAGGCTGCAATAATGGATTTTCTGTCGCGCAGATGGTTCGATATCTGGAAGTTCCTTTAGACTTTCTGGCCAGATTGTACCCATATACTGGGTACGAGACTGGGCAATTTTCATCATTTCGGGAATGTAGTAGTCCACTAAAAATCCGTCCAGCTCTCCGACAAACCGGCTTTGACTTTCTACTACCATATTTCTGGTAAGCTCGGTAGAAGAAGTCCAGGCAAAACTGGCTGAAAAAAGAAGAGCAATACAGGGAATGGTAATGGTTAACAAAAACAGGATCAGAAACAATCGTCTTAGAGGCAGTGACTTTTGGTGTTTCATGCATCCTCTTTACGAATCATAATTAATGTTACATCATCGGAGGGCAGAGCAGATCCCTGAAATTTATGCATGTCTGAAAGCAGATGTTTTTGAATGTCCTTGAGGGGATAATGCATCTTTTCCAGAATAAGATGTTTCATTCTATCCATCCCATAAAGCTCAAGTTCAGGGTTCTCAAGTTCCGTGATCCCATCTGTGTAAAGAATCAATGTGTCTTTTGCGTGAAGTACACCGCGTTTTTCCTCGAATTTTAATGGGGCGAACATGCCAAGAGGCATGCCTTTGGCGTTCAATTCTTCGTAAACTCCGTTTGCCCGAAGAAGAAGCATCTTATTGTGCCCGGCCGAGGCAAAGCAAAACTCCCCATTTTCCTGATTCAGAATCATTAGAAAAAGGGTTTCAAACAGGGAGTTGTTTTTGTCCTCCTGCAAGAATTGATTGAGAACCTCAAGCAGGGAGGATGGTCTGAGTTCACCGGAATGGATGGCTGCTCTAAGCCATGCTCTGGAAGACGCACCAAATAGGGATGGACCCACACCTTTGCCCGAAACATCTCCGATTGCAATACCAAGCTTATCATTACTT
>JACFNL010000128.1:2101-7790 GCA_019454875.1 Candidatus Cloacimonadota bacterium
TGCCCGAAACATCCGAGATGGCAGCAACCAGAAAATTTTTTGACTCCTGATCGCAGGTAAACAGATCAAACCAGTCTCCAGCCAAACCTCTGGCCGAAGAAAAGTGCTGGGTAATACTAAAGCGGCCTTTTGTGTCTGGAGGGGATTTTGGCATCAGGCTGGACTGGACCTCCCATCCTTTTCTGGTATCTTCCTGAATTTCATCCAGCCAGGTTTTTAATAGAATAGATTGGGACTGAACGGAGAGGAGGGCCAGGATCTGGGCCTCAGTTCTGGGATCTGGCATTACCAGAATAATACAGCCATAAAGACCGATGGGAAGATCCTGACCCAGATATTCAAAGCGATAAAATCTGAGTGATTTAAGTCCCGTACCTTTGAGGCTTTCCTGATCCAGTGTGTGTACGGTTTGCGCAGGACTGGACTCCATCCTGGGCAAAAGAAGACTTATAACTGTCTGGCTGACCTGCTTTGGTACCAACTCCGAGGATTCAGGTTTATGCCAGGCCCAGTCCTCAGGATTACGGCTCAGTCGGTTCTCAAAGACCCCGGCCATGGCAAACTGGGAACCAAATATGTCTACACAGCTTTTGGTAAGGGCAGTCAATAGAGATATTCTTTTAGCTCCCTGATTCATGAGATTGTTCATGGTGCCAATACATCTTAGGGTTTTGACCCTGCCGTCAATTCGCATAGCCATCTGTTGGAAGTGCCTGTGTAGCTCTTCGATTTCCAGAGCACTTTTTAGAGGTGTATCCAGGGATAGCTGGGATTTTTCATGCTTCAGATCCTGAATAAACTGGGCCAGATGAAGAATGGGCTGAATTGTTCTTAGACGCAAAAAGCGGATTCCAACTGCGGCAAATCCCAGAGTCATTAAAACACTGAACCATAGATAGAGATTTCTCTTCCGGGCTGCATCCCAAAGTTCATTGGTATTTTGTGTAAAAAGATAAAACATACCGGATGACTGGCGGGATGGTAAAAAACTGAGGATCTTTTCCTGTCCATCTTCCCCGATGTAAGTCAGAGTCAGAGGCACCATCTGATTCATGCATCTTCGCAAAATCAAATCCAGAGGTATGGTTGTTTCATCTGGTAGTGGTAACTGAAGCTGAATATCAGCGGCAAACAGGGAGCTGATGGTTTTTGCGCCAGAAATTCCGAATTTGCCTGAATCTGGATTTATGATGCCCACCCACTGTTTACTTTTATGGTGATGCATTCCTGATTGAGGTGGCATACTCAGACCAAAATCTGAGGGTTTTAATCCAGAGGGGGAGCTAATGACTAGTTCAGCAGGTCTTTCATACAATGTATTTTGAGCGTCTTTGCCTGCCTGGGAACGAACCTTGAAATCAGCGGTGCCTGCTAAAACACCAAGTTGAATTCCTGACTGCTTCAGTTTGTTTTGGGTATAATTGAGTTTTTCCTGAATCGCTGATAGTCTCTGCCTGGTCTGGATGACTTCCGGACTCATCCGTTTTGGTGCCTCAGGCAGTTTTTCATGCAAAAGCCTTAGAAACTGTTTTCTTAGGGATTCCTGATGAATCAGACCAAAATAAATAGCCTGGGGAGCATCAAGATTGGAATCAGGCTTTTGGTATTCTTCAAGACTCCAGTCCCTAGGCATGTGATTCCACAACACTTCCACATCAAGGCCGGTAGTAGGGGCAAAGGGAAACCACTGGTTCCGTACTTCCAAAAGATCACGGTTAAATATACTGGAGAGTTCCATCAGATCCAGATGCCCCACTTCCTCACCAAACAGAAGCACCCTGAAAATTCGATAGGGGATCTCGCCAATAATTTCTTCCCAGACTATCTGGGAAACGACATCATTGGACTGGAAAATGGGATGTACAGGGATGTCCTTGAAGTAGTTCCAGCGAGGATTTTTACTGCCCAGTGAGGCTTTGAATTCATCCCTGTCACTGATATGACCAACAGGTCTTTGGCCAGGGGGCAGAAGGTTTGCAAATTTCCAGGGAGCATTTCCCTGAAGCTCCGGGACATTTAGTGATTTTTCCAGAACATAGACCTGGATCCGTAAAGGAGATTCCACCTCGTTTAAGGCATCCATGCCAAACACGGCCTGTAGAATAGAATCCCGATAACGGAAAAATTCACGGGTGTAGGCCAGACGGTGCCTTTGGACTCCTTCTGGATGCTGGTGGTTTAAGATGGATGTAAAGCGTTTTGTGTACCCAAACCACAGGGAAGGGTCATTATTGCCTTTAAAACTTTTAAGGCTTGTATCATTTTGGTAATCCAATCCGAGTTTTCGGATAGCATCCCTGTAATCATGAAGGGCTGAGTCCAGAACTGCGGACGCATCTATATGCTCAGCCATTATATTGCGCATTCCTAGTTCCAGAGCCTTTTCATTGGAATCCAGAGCGAAGCGGATAAGAACGGTCACTGGAACAATTACAGCAAGAGCCAGTCTCCAGCCAATCTTGAACAGAAGAGAGCTACCGGTATTTCTGGCTTTTTTGTACACGGCTCATATTGTATACTCTGCTACCATCAGGTTCCAAACAAGGCAGGATACAATTTATGCGAAAGATCACTTCTATTACTCAGGCTATAGGCAATACCCCACTAGTAAGACTGTCTAAACTGGTTCCGGGCAAAGTTAATCTCTATGCCAAAATGGAGTATCTGCAACCGGGTGGAAGTGTTAAGGATCGAGCAGCCTTAAGAGTTATCCAGGATGCTTATGCCTGCGGGGATTTGAAAAAAAATCAGCCCGTGATTGAAATGACTTCCGGTAACATGGGTGCGGGTCTGGCAATTGTCTGTTCGGCAATGGGAAACCCTTTTACGGCTGTAATGAGCGTGGGTAATAGTCCTGAACGGGCAAAAATGATGCGCTCCCTTGGTGCCGAGGTGATTTTGACATCCCAGGTGGATGGAACCCCAGGCCATGTTACAGGACGGGATTTTTTCAAGTCAGAAGAAGTGGCCCGGGAACTGGCACAGGCACGGGGTGCATATTATGTGGATCAGTTCAACAGAAGTGGCTGTATGACAGCTCACTTTGAGGGTACTGGGCCTGAAATTTATGAGGCTTTGGAAGGTAAGATTGATGCCTTTATTGCCACGGTTGGCTCCGGTGGTACCCTCATTGGGTGTTCGACCTATTTTAAAAAAATGAACCAGGGAATCATAACGGCCTGTGTTGAACCGGCCAATTGTGCAATTCTTGCTGGCAAGCCTGTGACCAGCTCCAGCCATTTGATTCAGGGAACAGGTTATAGCATCATTCCGCACCACTGGGATAAATCGGTTGTAGATCAGTATTATCAGGTAACCGACGATGAAGTTCTGGATATGACCAGAAGACTGGCCCGTGAAGAGGGAATGTATGTAGGATATTCTGCTGGTGCAAATGTTTGTGCAGCTTTAAAAATGATTGCTGCCAACGACTTTTGTGACGGTGCCAATCTGGTGACTATTCTTTGTGACACTGGTTTAAAATATTCATTCCCCTGATTGGAACATTTGTGAATACCTATTGACATATAGGATGTAACTACTATATAAACTTCTCCTTGATACCGTAATTTATATTGAGTAAGCAGGAGAGTGACTGTGGCAGTTAAAAAAGCTATAAATACAACTATGGAGGACATAGAGCATAAGCTGAATCTGATTCTGGCGAGGCTGGACAGGCTTGAAGCTAGAATTTCCAAGATCGCACCGGAAGAAGGAATGACTCAGGGAATGACTCAGGTTGAAGTTGCCAAGTTTCTGGGTGTGTCTGTTAATTATTTTAAACAGCATGTAAGACACCAGATTCCCCACAAACAGGCCGATCGCAAGATCATTTTTTCCCGGTCTGATGTGCTTGCATGGTTGCACGGAAACAAATCTGAAGGCGCCGAAGCACAATAAGTCAAAAAAAGCGGCTCTGGAATTTCCAGAGCCGCTAATTTTTTTTTGGGATTAGTTCACTTATTACAGAAGGGGATAAATAATATAAGCCCCCCGGGGGTAGGCCGCGTACAGAAAAAACCATTAACAAAACATTTGGCGGATATTTTTGCGCTCTGGCTCAGGAAAATCTTCTGTCAGACGGACAAGAACTGTAAACAGGGAGTCCGTAGCATTTTCAACCAGATCGGTATACCGTTTATTGTCAATGTTGGAAATCTGGGCCTGAACAAAAACAGTCTCCATAATCACATACAAAGCGTTTACGGAAACCGCCTCAAAACCAGCAAAAATCTCTCTTAAAACCTTATTTTCCCGGTTTACAATTTCCCTGGCTGCTGGATCCCCATGCATGTCAAAGACATCCATGCTATTGCCACAGGGCTCATCATCATCATGATTACAGTGATCGTGTGCCATTTTTTCTCCTTAGGCCAGAATAGGCCATCAGTTTATATGCAAGCCGGGCTGCAAGTAAATCACAACCGTGAAATCCTTCCAATGGAGCCAGCTCATTTACATCTCCGCCAATTACATTGCGTTGTTCTGCCGCTTTTCTCATGATTTCCAGACATTGAAAATACAGTAATCCTCCCGGTTCGGGAGTTCCTGTTGCAGGCATGATGGAAGGATCAAGTCCATCCACATCTACCGTGATATACAAATCCTCAAGAAGGGGGGCCAGCATGTCTTCAATACGCCAATCCTTCATTTCATGGGCCCAGAATGTTTTGACCCTGGATGGATTTTTATCAATGTACTCAATTTCTTCCTCGCATACAGCCCTGATTCCAACCTGAACCACATTCACCTCAGGAAATCGATGAAGAATCTGCCGCATGACGCTGGCATGGGAATATTCAGTTCCCTGATAGGAAAACCGTAAATCTGCATGGGCATCAAAATGTAAGATGGAAAAGGGTTTTCCCTTACGCTGTTTGCTGATAGCCTCAATTGGTCCTAAAGAGATAGTGTGTTCTCCCCCAAGGGTGATGGGAATTTTTTTATCCAGTACCACCTGGTATACGGTGTCCCTAAGAATATCCAGAAATTCCCTGGGATCATCACATCTAGGCAGGCTTTTTAGGGTAGCAATTCCACGATCCAGGGGCCTGGTTCTGGTTTCCAGATCCAGGATTTCCACCTGTTGGCTTGCTGCAATTATGGCTGCTGGTCCCATAGAAGCACCACCACCATAAGAAACCGTGGCTTCCAGTGGAGCAGGAATCACCACAAACTGAGCCGTATGGTAATCACATTGTTGAGGATTTTCCGGACCTAAAAAAGAGTCACTAAAATCCGATACCGGCCCGATCATGTTCGTCCTCCATTTTTTCAGAGCCATTCCAGACCTTGTTCAGATTCTTGCGGGCCAGGTGGTAATATCTTTGCAGCTCATAGGGGTCTGCAATTTTGAGTACATCCAGCTCCGGCGCAAACATTTCAGAATACCTGTCCCGTCTTCGAATCAGCTTGATTCTTCCCGACTCATCGATCAGAACTATAGGTGCCCTCTTCATATTGTTAAAATTGGAGGCCAGAACATGAGAATAGGCCCCAATGTCCATGATCATCAATAGATCATCTTCTTCCAGTTTAGGCAGTTTTCTTTTGTTAGCAATAATGTCCCAGTGATCGCAGGTGTTACCGGCAATAGCATAGTCATAAATTCTGGGCGCATTCATTCTTTCTGCTGGCAGTACATCCAGTTGCAGCTTTTTATCAAACAAAACATCAGGGACAAAACCAT
>JACFNL010000129.1 GCA_019454875.1 Candidatus Cloacimonadota bacterium
AGGAAAAAATGAGTAAGGAGGATATCGAGAAACTGGACGAAGACCTCCGAAATCAGGCACTGGCCGGGGATCCGCTTTTGCAGAGAGCTTACAATCTTTTGCGTTCTTTTAGTTACAATCGGGTACAGGGACTCACTGGAATCAACAGCCTAAGTGCCTTAGGTATTTCTACAGGTTCATTCGGATCCACTCCCGAACAAACCAGAATTGGTAAACTGCAAATCGTGGATCAGGAAAAATTTGATACTGCATTAAATGACAAATTGAGTGAGGTCAGGGATTTTTTCACCCGTAAAGATGAGGGGCTTACGAACTCTCAATTAGGCATCGGTGAAAGACTTAAGCTTGAGTTAAGGAAATTTACCGGTTTTGATGGACTATTGACTCGAAAGGCTGGTAGACCGGGACAAACAGTATCTTCTTCACTGATTGATCGACAAATTGCCAGTTTATCTCTGGAAATCTTGAATAAAAATCGATCTCTGTTAAAATACCAGGAGAGCTTGTTGCTGACATTTCAGAATATGGAGTCTGCTCTGTCCCAGTTGCAAGGTCAATCTAACGCATTGTCTCAGTCGTCTGGTGGTTTATAATAAATGTTGAAGATCGAAATCAACCAAGCATATCTGGAAGTTGACCCAAGCCTGTTTAAGAATTTTCGCGAGCTCGTTGTTCATCTGGAACGAGATCTTCTGGAACCAAAAGGTGAGGTAATCACCGCCCTCTTTTTAAACGGAGTTGAACTTGAAGAGCAGGACGAAAAAGATCAGAACAACCTGCCCGTAGACCGGGTAAAAAGTCTGAAGCTGCGTACCTCAAATAAAGAGGAGCTGGCTTTACAGGCCCTACAGGATGCAGTAAAAATTCTTCCCGAAATTCAGGCTGTTCTGAAATCGAGTCTTACCCACTTTGAAAACAATTCAGAAAGTAAGGGAATGGCTGACTTTGTTACTGTAACGGATGGGCTGAACTGGTTTTCTTCGGTATACCACGGAACCGAAGTTGTGTTTCGGGAACGGATCAAAATCAGACAGATAAATTCCATGCCTTTTCTGGAGTCCAGTCGTCGTCTGTCTAAACTTGTTCAGGAACTTGTTCTTGCCCAGCAAAGAAGTGATCTCACTACCTTTCGTGACATTCTTGAGTATGAGCTTGGACCACTGCTTAAAGAGATTCTGGACGGATTGCCTGAATTTTTACAGGCCCTCTCAGAATAATCAGAAACATTATGAGCCATGACCCTATTGGTTATTTGAAGGAATTGGCTCCCCCGCTATATCAGATTTTGAACACGGACAACCTCAAGGAGCCGTTGGTTGATTCAGTGCGGGTAGAGATTGGGCGACTTGGACAGCCCCAGTTAATCATTCAACATGGCAACGCGGAATTGTCCGTTCACTCCGCATATCCAGATAAAGAAGCCGAAAAAATTCTGGAGAAAATGAAATTCCATCCCCACAAACTTACAGTTGCATGGGGGGCAGGGCTTGGGTACCACATTGACACCTTTTTGGAGAGACATCCAAATCAAAAGCTGATAGTTCTGGAACCAAGTTACATGACCCTGCAAAAAGCCCTGCGAACAAGGGATTTTGAAAAATGGTTCCAAAATCCAAATATTACCTTCATAATTACTCCTAATGCCGAAGAAATGGGGCAGTTTATCTGCTCACAGTATAATTTTCATAGGCACTCTGGACTTCAGTTTCTGGAACTTCCTAGTTATGCCAAACATTTTCAGTCTGCCTATAACACGGTCAAAAAAATCTTCATAGACAACCTGAGTAAATTTACAGCCAATATGGCCACTATCATGGATGCGGATGATGATTTTTTAGAGAACTGCATGCGTAATGTACGGCACTTCAGCCGCTTCCCCTGGGTATCGTCCCTGTTTGGTCAATTCAGCAATATCCCTGCCATTGTGATCAGTGCGGGGCCGTCTCTGCACCTGCAGTTTGAAAAGCTCAAAGGCCTTAGAAATAAAGCCATCCTGATTGCAGTGGACACTGCCTATCCAATTTTAAAAAAGCAGGGTATTGAACCTCATTTTGTATGTACAGCCGATCCAAACTCAGTCAATTTTATCCATCTGAAGGGTCTGGATGTATCAAAGACTCATTTAGTGGTCGAGCCAATGAGCTGGCATGAAACCTTAAAAATGCCTAATGTCAAAGCATTCATCAGTAATTTTGATGGTTACTACTCAAGTTACTTTGCATATTTTGCCCCGGATCCAGCAAAAATTCTGTCCTGGGGCTCTATCGCATCCACCTGTTTTGATCTGGCAAGAAAACTGGACTGTAACCCCATTACTTTTGTGGGACAGGATTTGGCCTACAGCGACCTTTTGACGCACTGCCCCACCTCAAGGTTTGATGAACGCTATGAGGCGAGCATCAAATCATGCCCGAGCATGAGCCGTTATACTTCCTATGAAACCTATCATATGCAGATGATTCTCACAAAACCACTCATCAAAGCCCATGATATGTACAATTCAATTGTTCTGACTCAACAGAATCTCAAGTTGTATGCCGGGTGGCTAGAAGATCAGTTCAAGATATCCCCTCAAACAATAATCAATGCCTCGGAACGGGGAATTTTAAAAAACCACTGCAAGATCATGACCTTTGATGAAGTGAAGGAAAAAATTCTTACACAGGAGTTTCCAATTGCTCAAAAAATTGATCAGCTCTATTTGAACAAATCTCCCTATCTTCACAAAGAACTGCTTCAGGATTTAGAATATAAAACCAGTCAGTTGAAGTCTGCTCAGGAGTTTGCACGCAAGATGCAAAAAAACTGTCTGGATATAATTGAACAAACAAAAAATCCGGAAACCTGCAAGCAGGAAGTTTTAATCAAGGGTAGATTTTCTGAGATGACCTCGGGTGCAAATTGTGGTATTTCAGATCGTATCATCCTGGGTTGGATGGAACATAAAAACCAGAAGGCGGAAGTGTTTTTTCAAAGAAGCCTGGGCAAGCTGGTTGGTTCTTCCTTTTCAAGCGAGCTAGTTTTGGAAATGGGTGAACTTTATTACAACTATTTTGAATCCAGGCATAAGGCATTTACCGATCTGATCCGTTTTTTGAGTATTGCAATTGAAGGTTGCTGGGAGGCTTTAGAGGATTAGTAATCACAAAATTGCACAATGAACGCGATAATTTGTAATGTCTTTGGGGATTTTATGTTTCGGGTTATGTAGACCAGACACCGATCCTATATAATAGCGGAGAAGGAGAAAGCGAATGAGTCTAGCCTATCAAAATCAAATGGGTCAGTACAAACGGATGAAAATCGAGTCTGCGACCCCGGAGATGCTCATCCTTATGCTGTATGACGGGGCCATCAAGAATATATGTCTGGCCCAGGAAATGATTCAGGACAAAGCCAGAATCGAGCAGTGCAACAATCATTTTGTCAAAGCTCAAAACATTATTACAGAGTTGATGGTCTCCCTCAATTTTGAGGTAGGCGGTGACATTGCCCGCAATCTGTTCAACATCTATGAATTCATGAATTACAGTCTGGCTCAAGCCAATATCAACAAGTCCAGCGAGGGGCTCGATACCATCGTCACCATGTTGAAGGACTTGCGCAATACCTGGCAGGAAGTAATCCGTATGAATAAGGAAAAATATCCTAACGGAATTCCCGCTGCCGAACAACTCAAGGAAATTGAAGGACCAGCCCCTCAATTGATGGCCCCTATCGCGGCTGAGCTCGAAGAAGCTGTACCCCTGCCTGATGGAGTTGCTCCTGCCCCATCCGCTACCCCATCATCCCATCAAGCCCCCTCAACTGGGGCTGGGCAAAATCGCTTTAAGCAGATCTACGGCAAGGCATTACCCAGAAAAAGCTAGGTCATGAATATTGCTTCCCCAGCGTTTCGGGATATGCAAGCCTACGATTTGCAATCCGTTATTGCGCTGGGGGAAACCATTTACCAGTTTGCTTCCACAAAGCATTTAACAAAGCAGAAGGAATTGTTATTCCGGGAGTTTTTGCGCTGGTCAGAGCAGAAAAAGGCTGAATGTGTGGTGCTTGAAGATCCTGACTCATTTCAAATCCTTGGATATTTTTTATTGATTCTTTGCCCTGAATGTATAGACAGCTTCTGGAAAGTACCTGATTCTCAAAGAGACACCACCGCCTATCTGGCCCAGATTGTGATTCACAAAGAACTGCAGGATTTAGGTATTGGCTCCAATATGCTAGCTGAAATTGAAAACCGGGCATTATCCCATGGTAAAACCAGACTCAGACTTGAGGTAGCTTCGCACAATCCAGCTTATCAATGGTATTTAAAACGGGACTTTACTGTTTTAGGTTCCCAGCATTTTATGGAGAAGTCCCTTGAGGCCAGTTGAAGTCTGCCTGTGCCTGATACTCTGCCTTTGGTGGCCCTTTACTGATCCAGGAAGTATAAAGTTTCTGGCCCTTCCTGTGTTTGTGTACTTCTGCATCCGGCAGAATGGAGGTTCTAAGCCACTTCTTCTGGTATCCTTGAGCACCTGTCTTCTGCTGCTTGCTCCTGCCTGGGAACAAAAGTATGCCTTTTTGGATATCCTTGGGTATACAGGTCTTCTATTGGGGCTTTATAACCCTTCGTCCATGTATCCCAAGGCATTTCTTGTTTTTTCTGTGCTTAATCTTGTCTGGTACTTCTGCAACTACCTCGGATTTATGCCTTGGGAAATACATCAGCCCTTTGTCTTGCCAACTATTGAAATTTATGGAATCTCCGATGGATTTCCCGGTCTTGTGGGCAACCCAAGTCCTCTATGTCTGATTCTTCTTGCAGGGTTGAGTCAGTTCAAAGACAAAAAGTTATTGATGCTGTATCTCTTGTTATCAGCCCCTCTGGTTCTACAGTCCACCTCAACAATTGGTATCATTTTGTTTGTTTTTAGTGGTCTTGCAAAGCTTTTTGGGGTTCCCAACATCAAACAATTGGCAATTTTACTGTTGATTTGTACCTTAGCCTATTTAGTTTTACCTAAGGACATTGCCCAACGCCCCCTACAAACCCGCAGTGTCCTGTTTATGACGGCCATAAAACATTTAAGTTTCCTGGGAAATGGCTCATCTCATTTTCAAAGATACAGCGGGTTACATCTTAGTGAGGAAGCCAACCACATACAGATATCAAGAAATCAGTTTCACCCGCACAACGATCTTCTGTGGCATTTATATGCCTATGGTGCCTTAGGATTGATCTTCAGGTTACTCATCTGCCTTTACCTTTGTCTCAAATTTATTGGCAATCCTCAGGCTGCACCATTACTGCTTTGCTGGTTCCAGGCTCAATTCACTCCTGATCTGATATCGTTTCCTGCCGGATTTGTTGTTTTATTTTTATCTGGAACAATGGCTGGCAGGTCTGGCAGAGATTTAAGAGGTACCAAAACTTCGTCCATGCTGATTCCCCTGCTGATTTTGATTCCTGTAATGGCACTACTGCATTCCAATATCTGGGCCTACCAGATCCAAAGAAACCATCCAGTCCGCCTGCAGGAACCAAAGTATTTTCTGGGTCCAAACTCAGAATACAACAGGATTGTCTTTTTGATCCGGGATGGCAAAATCAAGGAAGCTATCCAAAGGGGCCATTACCTGCAATCCATAGCCCCGGACTTTTTTGATCTGCATTATTTATTAGCTCTGGCCTACCTTCAAACAGGAGATCTGAAAAACTGCCGTCTGGAGATCTGGAAGATGCTTCAGATTCATCCAGAACACCTATACGCCCGCCAGCTTCTAGCCGATATAGAAAATCGATGAAACAAAAAATTCTGAGCTGTTTGCTGCTACTCACATTTTTAGCTGTCGCATTTGTATCTCCTCTAGCCGAAGGCCTGGAGTTAAAACGCGGGGGTCGTTACTCCGAAGCTTTGGATGTCCTCATGGAAAAGCGATCCGATCACTATTCTTCGGAATGGATTCAGGAAGTGGCAGAAATTCTGGAACGAATGCAAAATGATTCCATGGCTGCCTTTTATTATCAGGAAATGCTCAACAATTTCCCGGATTCAAAATATGCTGAATCTGCCAAGGAAAAATTAAAGGGGCTGATTCAGAACTATAAAGATTCTGATCTGACAAGTTTGAGTATCGATTTGGAAGGTCCCCTTTCCGAGGGTCAATCTGCCTTGAAAAATCAGGACTATCATGCAGCAATTCTACATCTTCTGCGCGCGCACTCCATAAAACCTGATGATCATTACACTCTGTTTTTACTGGGTAGCTCCTATTATGGTCTGCATCTGCAAACGGGCCAGAAACTTTATGTCAATCGAGCAATTGATCAGTATAGAAAGGCCAGCTACCTCTACCCATCGGCCAAAACTTTCAACAATCTAGCCTGCCTTCTAGCCCGTCAAAAAGATATAATTATGGCCAGATACTACTTTGAGAAGGCCATCAAAAGTGCTGAAGTTCCAGGATTGAAGCGAAGCATTGAGGCCAACCTGAAAACCTTTGAAAAGGGTCAGGAACGAGAGCTTGTGTTCCTCCTGATGGAGCCATGAGATTTTTTTTGTTCTTTCTGATACAACTAATGGCCTCACACCACTGGGCTGATGGTTCCGGTTATCAACAGTGGCTTAAAAATCATCCTGGGGATGTCAGCGACACAGAATTGTCCCTTTACAATAACCTGATTGCATTTTCACAGGACCGAAGAGAAGGTCATCAGCCAGAAAAACTGGCCTCGGCTTCTTTAACACCTTACCCTTCCCCACTATTCGGAAACTGGGAATTGGGGTTGAGCAGGGAATCGTTACACGGTTTTTCCAAACCTCTTGCTGTACAGAATCAAGCTGGACTTCTAACAGGAAACACTTTGAAGTTTAAACCAGCAGGTTACAGACTGGAGGCTTCCAAAAGGCTGGCGATGGGAGATCGCCACACATTTCATGCCAAAGTTCTATACAGAAGCCACCGTGATGGAATTTCTGATGACACTAACAGTTATAGCTTAAGCACTGGCGAACTGATTCGTCAGGTTCAGGGAAATTTTGATTTGAGTATGACGGAACTGGATTTATTCTGGGTACAGAGACAGGCTCAGAATTACCTCCACAATACTGGATGGATTGGGGGGATCCGCTTTAGTAACGCCAATGCGGAATCCAGAATGACTGGGGTGGGAGCTGGATTTAATACAATTACGGACTGGTCCTTTAAACATATCGGGGTCGGACCCTACCTGGGATATGAAGGAAAAATGCCCTTAGGTCGGGATGCCATGCTTGGCTTAAAAGTCAGACAGGGGATTCTATTCAGCCGTGGGGAAACCAGACAATCCCATCAAAGTGGGCAGCCTCCCATCACCGTACAATCCCGAAATGTAAACAAAAATCCTAGTTTTCCCTTCACTGAGATTGATATTGGAATTGAGTTTTTTGCCACAAGGCACCTTAGGGTTCACACTGGATATTCCTGGCATAAGGCCAATCTTTACACCATCCCCTTTGCCAATCAGACTGAAATCAACGATCTAAACTTTCAGGGCCCTAAAGCCAGCGTGAACCTTCTTTTCTGATTTCTGATATAATGGCCCACCAATGACAAAAATGTATGAAAATCAGCAAAAAGCCCGTAAAGCTCTGATTATAGGTGTCCTTATCAAAGATGAGTCTTTGGATGTCCTGCAAAAAGATCTGGAAGAACTCACCCGCCTACTGCAAACCCTTGGTATTACTACGGTCAAAAGCTTCATTCAATCCCGGGATACCCAGTCGGCACGAACATTGATTGGTTCCGGCAAAGTTGAGGAAATTCGTCAGGCCGCCATTCA
>JACFNL010000130.1 GCA_019454875.1 Candidatus Cloacimonadota bacterium
AAGGCTCAGAAAATACTACCTGGTGGATTTTTCATCTGAAAGTTCTGGATAAAGAAATTCGATCTGGAGGCACTGGTTCATGGCCAGGCGAGCCAGGGCGAGGCTATTCAGCTTTGTTTAAAGAGTTTTTGTCTGCTGTGCGTGAGCTTATTGGTCAAAGAGACTTTGGTCATTTTTAGGTAGGATTATCCACCGATCTGATACATTTCGACTTTTTCCCGCGATACGCCTTCTGTGGAACGAACCTCACTGTAGCGGTCATTTCGTTTTTTCCAGAGTTGTGTGAGAAAGTCAAAAATATCTTCCGGGCTTGCTTTAGATCGCAAAAGGCTTTTCACCTCGGTTCCCTGTCCCGAAAAGAGGCATGTATAAATTTTTCCGTCCGTGGAGAGTCTGGCCCGTGTGCAGGACCCACAAAAGGGCTGGGAAACAGAGGAGATAAAACCAATTTCCCATTTATCATCCAGAAGGTAGCGGGATGCCACTTCTCCAAAATAGTTTTCTTCCATGGGGACAACATTGTAATGTTGGGACAGTCGGCTTAAAATTTCAGAACTAGGTACTACTTCAGCTGCCATCCACTGGTTTTTGTTCCCCACATCCATGTACTCAATAAATCTTGGAATCAGGCCCCGGCTACAGCACCATTTGAGCAGATCCTCAATTTGATGATCGTTGACACCCCTTTGAACCACGCAGTTCACCTTGATGGACTCAAATCCGATCTCGCGGGCTTTTTCAAGATTATCAAGTACTCGATGCACCTCATACCTGCCCCCCGACATCGTTGAGAAAGTATCCCCGTGGATACTGTCAAGGGATACAGTCAGTCGTTTTAATCCAGCTTGAAACAGTGGTATCAGATGGGGTTTTAAAAGATATCCATTCGTGGTAATGGAAAGATCTTCAATTGCAAGTTCTGACAAATCTTTTATCAAATCACTAAGGTTTGGCCGTAACAGCGGCTCTCCACCAGTGATGCGTAGCTTTTTTACACCAGCTTTGACAAACAGGGAGGCTAAAAGCTGAATCTCTTTGAAGTTTAGCCATTCGTCCTTTTTTAAAAAGGTGTATTTTTCACTGGCCGGCATACAGTAGGTACAGCGAAAATTACAATTATCGGTAACTGAAATTCTCAGATCTCGCAGCGGTCTTTGAAAAAAGTCACGGGGTGTTGAAGTATCTTGTGCAATCATGGCAATATTTGAACGGGAATTATAGCAGATGTCAGGAATCGGGGATAGGCCAGAAATGCCAGAGGTTGAGACGGTTGTTAGGGAACTGGTGGCCAGTGGGCTGCCAGGTCTGAAACTTACAGAAATGAGAGTGCTATGGCCTAAAATTGTGATGGGAGATGAACCAGAATGGTTTGCCAACAAACTTTCCAATCAGAATCTTCAAAGGATAGGGCGCAGAGGAAAACATATTCTATTTTATTTTTCAGAAGATCTTGTGTCTGTGCATTTACGCATGACAGGGCAGTTTGAGTTTTGCGACAAGGATTCTTCGGTCTTGAGACACCAGCATGTTCTAATGGACTTTGAAGATGGTCGTCAGCTTCGTTACAAGGACACCCGCAAGTTTGGAAGATTCATGCGCTTACAATCCGAGAATGATTTAGAGTTAGGTCCAGAAGCATGGGACATGGATTTAAATGCTCTTGCTCTTAAAGACATTTTAGGCAGAGGCCTTAGGGCAATCAAGGCCACTTTGCTTGATCAGTCAAGGATCAGTGGTCTGGGCAATATTTATGTGGACGAATCTTTGTTTTATGCTGGAATTCACCCTCAAAGGCCCACAGAATCTCTATCATTAAGCGAATTGGAATTGTTGCTTACAGCCATGAGAAAAGCTCTGAATATCGGCTTAAACAACTTAGGCACTACCCTGGGTACGGGGGAAGCAAATTTCTACAGTGTCAACGGTCGGGCTGGTCGTAATCAGGATTCCCTGATGGTGTTTCGCCGAACTGGTCTTCCCTGTTTTGTGTGCTCCTCTCCTGTTGTGAAAATCACGGTAGCTCAAAGAAGTACGCATTTTTGTGGTGTTTGCCAGAAATAAAAAAACCGGGACCGAAAGATGGCTGTACTTCAGTCCCGGCCGGACACAAGAGGTCCAAGAGGTCATAGACCTACAAGACCAATCCCCCGTCCACACTTAAAATATGCCCATTGATATAAGAGGCATCATCGGAGGCTAAAAAGGCAAAGGCGGCAGCTATTTCCTCGGGCTGGGCCAGGCGACCAACTGGTGTTTTTTCCGCCATCATAGCCAGCACTTTTTCTGGAACCGTACTCATCATTTCCGTCATGGTATAACCTGGAGCAATGGCATTGACCCGTACACCCTTGCGTCCCAGTTCTTTTGCCCAGGTAGTCGTCATGGCTATGACTCCGGCCTTGGATGCGGCATAGTTGGTTTGTCCGATATTTCCATACAATCCAACTACGGAAGAAGTATTGATTATGACCCCACTTCCTCGCTCTCGCATGCGTTTTGCAGCTTCGCTTCCACAGATATATACGCCCTTGAGGTTAACAGCAATTACCTGATCCCACTGTTCATCAGTCATCTTGTGAAGCATGGCATCTCTGGTGATTCCGGCATTGTTGACTAAAATATCAATTGAGCCCATCTCTTTTTCAATCATGTCCATAGCCGATGCCACACCTTCGCGATTGGAAACATCCATCTTTACAGTCATCACTCTGACATCAAGGTTTGCCAGCTTTGATTTTGCTGTTTCAAGTTCGGCTTCCATAACATCAGCCAGTACAATCTGCGCTCCTTCTTCGGCAAATCGTTTTGCAACCGCAAATCCGATCCCTCGGGCCGCACCTGTGATCAAGGCTATTTTATTTTTAAGTTTCATTCTGATTTCCCCCTTGCCTTTTCCGATTTTTGTGCCAGTGTTTCTTCGAGATTTTCGATTTTCTCTTCCAGATCAAGCATCCTGCGTTCCAGGTTATTGACGGATTTGTATAGTCCTTGTAGTGATTCCTCAGTTGGGATTGAGAATGCCTTTAATACAGTTCCCATCTGTTTTTGAATCTCTGCTTGAAAGTCCATGCTCTGGGACAGGCTTTGTGATACAAGCTTTAAAAATCCTTGATCCCTTAAGGTTTTATCAAAATACTCTCCCATGTTTTTTTCCCATTCGGAGAACATTTTTTTACTCATTTCCATTTGAAATTCCAAGGGGTTCATCATGATACCTTTCTCTGATCGGGGCATGGATGTTTCTCCAGCCATTGTGCAGTGTGAGCGTATAGTCCTTCTTTTGCCCTACTGCCTACAGTGATGCCAATGTGACCGCCTTTAAGTGCTAAAAGCTGCTTGTCCTTGGAAGCTACCGTTTCATGTAAAAGAGCTGCTGAGGCAGGGGGTACAATATGATCCTGGGAGGCAGTAACAGTAATCACGGGCATGGTAATCGAAGCGAGATTCACTACTTCCTTGCCAATAGAAAATGTACCTTTTATCAGCTCGTTGTTTTCATACAACTGTTTTATGTATTCCACATAGGTTGCCCCAGGAAAGGAGATATTGTCATTCAGCCAGGTTTCGAGGCTGAGGAATTTGTCCAAAAAATCCTCGTCCCATAATTTTTCGGCAAGGGTTCTGTACTTTTGTGGACTGGCCATTGGCATTAACATAGTAAACGAGGACTGGAGAAAGTCGGCTGGAATTGAACCCATCTGATCTGCGAGTTTCTGGATATCCAGATGGCCAGAAGATGCCCAGCAGGAAAGAAGTCCCTCATCATGAAAGTTTACAGGAGCGGTCAGGGCAATCAGGCTAGCGACTTTCTGTGGTCGCAAGGCTGCATAAAGAATTGCAAAAGTTCCGCCTACACAGTATCCCATCAGATGTACTTTGGCCTTACCGGAATCCTTGCAGGCTGTTCTTACTGCGGCCCCGATGAACCGTAGAACATGATCCTCAAGGGTAAGATAACGATCCTGTGGCCCAGGTGTTCCCCAATCCAGAAGATATACTGTCTGTCCTTGATTCACGAGATATTCAACATAACTTTGGCCTGGTCTCAGATCGAGAACATAGTACTTGTTGATGATCGATGGAATCATCAGGATGGGGCTGTCTTTTGCCTTGTCTTTGGGACTGTATTTTAACAGTCTGGCCTTGCCCCAGGTGGCAATTTCTTCAAATGGGGTTTTAGCAAGTTCAGGCTGAATTTCTCCCATCATCAATTTCCATGCATTGTGAAATCTCTTAGGTTGTTTCCAAAGCTCCGAGGAGAGTTCCTGTTGGTTCATGGTTTACTCCAAAACGCGTTTGGTATTGAGGGGCTTTGCTGATAAAGCCAAGCCCCATCGACACCAGGTTTAACACTTCAGTTAGTTATTTCTTGTTGACCTGGCTAGATACGGTTTTTTGGGCTTCATCCATGTTTTCACGAAGTTTTGCCAGTCCATCAAGCCATACCTGACGATTGTGCTTTGCAGTTTTTTCCAGTTGTGTCATCAGTTCTGTCTGGCTTCTTAAAGCAAATTCTGTGTACTCTCTAAGATTGCTCATTTGTGTAGTGGCCATTTTGAAGATTTCGTCCTGAGCCTTGATACCAAGGGCGATGTATTCATCAACAGACTTTTGCATATCCTTCTGAACAGTTTCCATAGCCTTTGTAACTTCAGTTGCCTTCTCGGTGAATTTTTCTGTCATTTTTTCCATTTCATTGATCCTTGTGTCGAATGAGCCTTGTGAGAAACTCTCTCACTTCATTTCCCGCTCACAGATATAAGTGTACCAAGATGATTTTGCATATGCAACATAAATTTTAATTTTTGCAAAAACAATTTTGCGTATGCGTTTGTATCCATGACTTGGTATATTCCCTGGGAATGCACAAAAGGGGGCGTATGCAAAATCTTGGAATTCTCTTTGATTGGGACGGGGTAATTATTGATTCCTCAAAACTTCATGAAAATAGCTGGGAGATTCTTTCTGGAATCCGTGAATTGATAGGTGAATTAAAAGAGAATGGGATTCCCTATTGTATTGCTTCCAGTACACCTAAGGCCAATATTGAAGCGGTCTTAAATAAGGTTGGGGCCAAGGAGTTGTTTCCTAACATCGTGGCTGCCGAGGATGTATCTTTTGGCAAACCTCATCCCGAAGTTTTTCTGAAAGCCGCCCAGACAATTGGAATTGCCGCAAAAAACTGCGTGGTTATCGAAGATGCTATGGATGGGATTGAGGCAGCAATCCGTGCAGGTGCAGCCCGGATTGCTATTCGCTCCACACACAGGCATAAAGAATTTTTGCATGCCCATTTGACTGTTGATACTGTGAAGGATCTGGGAATCAAAGAGATTTTGTCTGTTCATGCTTCTCACAAATCGGATTATGACAAGTATTCAAAACTCAGTAAGGAAGATGCCCATTTCAGGCGAGGATCTGTCAAAGGGAATGTTGAGTTTAGGGCGGATTTATTGGTCGCAAGCGAAGGCAGGGGCGTTTCAGGAACAGTTACCATCCGGTGGGAACAAAAAAAAGAGGCATCCATCTGGCTTGATTATCGAGGTACGGAACTAGGACAGGTACTTCTTGATGGTAAAGAAATTTTGCCGGACTGGAAGGGTGGAGCACGATTGATTTTGCCCAAAACAGAATCTGGTTTTCATACAGTCTGTATAAACATTCGGGTTGAATCCAATCGCTCTGGCATGGGGTTGACTTTGGTGAATGCTGATCAAGAGAGTTTTTTGTACACAAATTTTGTGCCAATGGAGGCCTCATCCTTGTATCCATGTATGGATCAACCAGATATCAAGGCACATTTCCAGCTAAGTCTCACCTGTCAAAAGGATTGGCTGGTGATTACCAATACCAGAGAAGCTCAAACCGTAGAGACTGCTGATGTCATCAGGCACGATTTTTGTAAAAGCCGTCCCTTATCATCTTATTTATGGCATTTTAGTGCCGGAAATTTTGTATCGGTAAGTTATGAAGGGCAATCTTCTGTGCCTATGCGCCTGTTCTTTCGCAAAAAAAAGCAGGCTTATCTGGATCATGATGTGATTTTTTCCCTGGTAGATAGAGGTGTTTTGTGGTTTGAGAAGTTTTTTGGGGTGCCATTTCCCTACGAGAAATACGATCAGATTTTTCTGCCGGGTTTTTATTGGGGTGGTATGGAAAATGCGGCTTCTGTAGTTCTAAGGGAAGAAATTCTTTTTGAAAGTCCTCCCTCGCCTGAGCAGCTGTTTGACAGAGGCAATCTTTTGCTGCATGAATTGTCGCATATGTGGTTTGGGGATCTGGTGACTATGAAATGGTGGGACGATCTGTGGCTGAACGAAGCCTTTGCCACATGGGTATCCTATCGGGCTCAAAGGGATTTTAAGGAGTTTGGCAATGCCGAACTGGTGTTTCTTGAAGATGTGCTGCACAAGGCAATGGATGAGGATGATCTGGCAAGTACCCATCCGGTAGTGGTGGATTGCCCTGACACAGAGCAGGCATTTTTGAATTTTGATGCCATCACCTATCAGAAGGGAGCCTGTCTGATTCAGCAGATTTGCTCTCACCTTGGGGAAACAAGGTTTAGTCAGGGTCTGAATCACTATCTTCAGTCCTATTTTGACAAAAATGCCGATCTAAATGATTTCCTTACAGCTTTTGAGGATAAAGACCTGCATAAATTCAGTGAGCAATGGTTGATGAGCACCGGGTACCCTACCCTGAAATATTCATTGAATGGGGACTACAGGACGGAAGAATTTGAGAATCGCGACTATTATCCCATTTCCAGGAAGCTAGTGGAGGTTAAGGATGAATCTTTTGTTTTTCTGAACCTGGACCAAAAAGGGTACGGAAGAGTGTATATAGCGGGTCTTAAGGACTCTTCTTTGATTGAATGTATAAAATCCTGTCCTGAACCAATTTTTAAGTTGGGTCTTTTGCAGCAGTACTGGAATGGGGTCTGGCATTTAGAATATTCTGTTCCCCAGTACCTGGGAATTGTTTGTTCTCTAGCGGAAAACAACGATTTTGTCTTGCAGGCGGGAATCAGGAAACTACTTCAGATTCTGTCCATGCGATCGGATCTTTTAGACTATTCGCTCTGCCAGAATTTGGGAAAAACAGTTTATTTTGCATCAGATCAGCAGAACAGACAGGCATTTTTATTGTGGATTCACAGCCTTTATCTCAAAAAAGATCGCAAATCCTTATGTGAAATCAGAGATGGACTGGAATTGAGGCTTGAGCAAAAAAGAGCATTGGAGCTAAATCTTGCTGGTTTGGGAGAAGCGGTAAGCTACAGCCTGGACTCTTCTGAGGAGTGTAGGCTTCATAATCTACGACTTGAACTGATTCAGGCTGTGAGGCTTGAACCGAAATCAACCCTACATGGTTTAATGAACCAAAAACTGGGAAATCATACTCTGGATTCGGCTACCTTTGGTAAAGTTGCACCAAGCTATTTCTGGTGTGCTGAAAGCTCAATGGTTTCTGAATATTTTGTATGCGTGACAAAACTTCTGAAACAGCCTTTAGATATGGTCTTAAAACATCATTGGCTAAATTCCATGTTTCCGGGAAGGTATGGCAAACAGGCTTTAAACTGTCTGCCCCAGATTTTAAATGAAGATCCGTCTTTATCGGATCGACGAACCTTGATACGGTGGCAAAGTCTGATTCAGAATTGGGCGAGGTTATGTTTATGAGTACAGTAAAATTTTTTTATTTTTCTCTTTACAATTGAATTAAGTAGGCGTATTATATGCATCCTCTCGAGAGC
>JACFNL010000131.1 GCA_019454875.1 Candidatus Cloacimonadota bacterium
CCTGTCTGAGGGACAGCCAACATTAAGATTGATCCCATCGTATCCATAGTCTTCCAGAATTCTGGCAGCCTCAGAGAGAGAATTTTTGTCGCTGCCACCAAGTTGCGCAACCAATGGTTTTTCAAATGGTTCAAAGTCCAGATACTTACCTAGTCTTCCTTCGCGGCGGGCATGTGCTATCGTGTTATCCACGATCATTTCTGTGTATAATAGGCACCGTCGGCTAAGTAGACGAATGAATGTTCTGAAATAACGATCTGTGACATCCATCATCGGCGCAACACTGAGTCGGCTGCCATCAAGTGGTGGTGGAAATTTTGTCATAAGTACAGTGTATCACAGGGTGGAAAGCCGGGAATGAATACAGAAGACACAGAAGTAAAGATGGATGGCTTCTGGTGTATACCCAGAGAATTTGATGGACATCTGGTGTTTGAAGCGATAGCCAGGCATCTGTCCCGTACAAGCGGATTATCCGTTTTGAAAAAAAACCGTATCTCCTGGGGCAGACAGAAGATGGAAATGGAACAGGCTCTGGTTTTAGCTATGGAGGACTGGCTGATATCAGAGCCAAATCCGATCGGTTCCCGTCTCAGGGAAGAAACCGAGATCAAGCTGAGAAAATCCAGCCTCTTTCTGGAACGGGAGGAACTGGCTGAGCTGGCCCTGGATGGAATGGACTATGTTGAGCTGCAACAGGCATTTTTAGAAAAGTATCCGGTTCTGGCAGCACCTGAATTGCCTGATTTTGCAGCCTGGATTGATTGTGTGTCGTATCTGGGTTCCATCTTCAATGATAGATTGGAGATCAAGGATACCGCCTCAGATGAGCTTTTGAGTATCAGAAAGAGGATTCTTTCTCTTGAAAAAGATGTGAAACTGATTTTGCGAAATATTGTGAAAGATGTAGAACTGTCTCCTTTTTTGCAGGAAGAGTACTGGGTTGAGTTAAATGGCCGTTTTGTACTTTTGATGCGTACAGAGTCCAGGGGAAGGGTAAAAGGGGTAGCACATGGCACCTCGCATTCTGGGCAGACCACCTATTTTGAACCACAGTCTCTGGTTGATTTAAACAACGGGTTTGAGGAGATGAGGCAGGCAGAAAGAATCGAAATTTCCCGTATTCTAAGTCTTTGTAATCAAAGGGTGTATGCATTGCGTCAGACCTTTGTAAAGGTGGTTTCGCGGCTGAAATGGCTGGATGTTTTAAGAGCCAAGGCTCTTTACTCCATGGAGATAAATGGGTGCAGTCCCAGAATCTCTGATGATTCAGACTATGAGATTTTTGGTTTTTTTCATCCTTTTGTAAACGATTGTGTTACGAATGATATGCTTTTGAAGCCAAAGCAGAAAATCCTGGTGCTGTCTGGTCCAAATGCGGGTGGAAAGACGGTGACCATGAAGTCTTTGGCCCTCTGTTATTATTATGCGGGGTTAGGTCTGCGTGTTCCAGCCCGTTCCTGTGTTTTGCCTTCAGTGGATCGTGTTTTGTATCTGATGGGTGATTATCAGTCCCTTATGGATTCATTAAGTTCCTTTGCTGCCCATCTGGCCCGCTGGAAAAAAGTGCTTTCAAGTGCCACATCCCAAAGCATTTTGTTTGTGGATGAAATCATGAATGCCACAGATCCAAGGGAGGGAGAAGCTCTGGCCTCGCACATGCTTCGCTACTTAGGACAGGTAGGGGTGCGTGCTGTTATCAGTACTCACTACAATGAGGTTAAGAATCTTGCACTGGAATCAGAGGTTTTTGTAAATGCTTCCATGATTTTTGATCCGGTTGAGCTAAGGCCAACTTATTTACTGTCTGTGGGAGTTCCTGGCAACAGCTACGGAGTGCAGCTGGCGAAAAAATTTGGCCTTCCTGATTCTGTCATCAAGGGAGCAGAAGATACTTTGGGACAGGGGCATTTTGAGATGAGGGATCTGCTGGAAGAGGAAAAACGCGAGATTGTGCGTTTAAGAAAGCTTCGAGACAGAAACCGCGAGCTTCAGTCTTCTTTAACTTCCATTCGCCAGAAGAGCGAGGATATTCTAATCCGTTTTGAGGCGGACAGGGACAGAATTCTGGCCGGTTTAAATCTGAGAATGGAAAAGGATTTGCACAGGGTTTTTAAAGCCTGGGAAAAACGGTTTAGAGAGTTACAGGACAATATGCCTGTAAATTCGGATAAATCAGTTCTGGACTCAGTTTCTGAGGTCAAACAGCAGTTTAAAGTTGATTATGAAAAACGCTTGAAGCATTATCAGAAGCAGATTCAGACCAGGACTCATGACACAGAATTGTCCGTGGGAGACTGGGTAAAGTTGCCGGGCTCGGGTCGAAAGGCCAGGGTGATTGAGCTGCATCCCAACCAGAAGAGGTTGAAGGTGATTGCGGATGGAGTTACTGTTAGTCTGAATCGTTCTGATCTTGATTTGAAACCGCATACACAAGCACCAAAAGCAGCCGGTGGGGTCAGTGTCAGCCGTGGGGAAGATATTCAGGAAATCGATATCCGGGCAAATGCAGTGGAGGATGCTTTGTATGATCTGGAATTGTTTCTGGATCAGGCCGTCATTCGTCATCTGTCACGCATTACTATTATTCATGGCAAGGGTGTGTTAAAAAATGCAGTTCTGGAGTTCTTGAGAAGAAATCCTTTAAGTGCTGGATGTTCCTTGATAGCAGACTCTGAGGGTGCGACAATTGTAAATCTTCAGGAAGCAATATGAAATTGAATCAACAGCTGAGTATAAAACAGGTGCAATCTTTACGCCTGACTCCCCAACTTCAGCTGGCCGTTAAAATATTGCAGGCCAATCGTGTTGAGTTGTCCGAGATGGTGGAACAGGAGCTTATGGAAAATCCTGTTCTGGAAGTTTCTGGTAGTACGGAAGAAGTCGATTCTTATGAAGCGCAACCCGAGGAATCTGTTGAACGCAGTGAGCTTCTTGGTTTTGTTAAGGATTTCGAGAAGTACTTTCAGGAGTCCCAGGGTGCATGGACTAGTGCAGAAACAGCCAGTAACGAGGACAAACCCTCATTTGAGGAGTTTGTACATCAAAAGAAAACCCTCAATGAAGAGCTTACGGCCCAGTTCCATTTGTCCACTAAAGACCCGATGGAGCAAAAAATTGGTACCTATTTAATAGCTTCTCTGGATAGTAGCGGTTATCTCAGAGAGCCTGTGTCCCGAATTGCTTCGGCTCTGATGATCGATGAGGAGAGGGTTGAAAAGGCGCTGTATCTCTTGCAGTCCCTGGAACCACCAGGTGTTGGAGCCAGAGATCTGCGTGAGTGTCTGTTGCTACAGTATTATGCACAGGACATGCATGATGATCTGGTTTATGCCATTATCTCGGATCATCTTGAAGATTTGGGGGCCAATAGAATCCGGGAGATCAGCCGAGTAACCGGAGCTAGCTTTCAACAGATCGAAGAAGCTACGGAAAAAATCCGTCAGTTTAATCCTAAGCCTGCTCAGGGATACCTGATGAGTGAGGCTCCTGCCGAAGGGATTACTCCTGATGTTTTTCTGGAGTTCAAGGAAGGGGAGGTGATTGTTACTCTAAACGATTACCTTTTACCGAATCTGATGATCAGCCCCTGGTATCAGGAGAGAATTCAGAATGCGGAAGGATTATCGCAGGATGAGTTATTGTATTTGAAACAGAAACTGGATTCAGCCATCTGGTTCAGGCAATGTATTGAAAAACGCAATGAAACCATCTGGCTGGTGGCCAAATGTATCTTTGAGATTCAGAAGGATTTTTTTTCCTCCGGGATCTCCAGGCTCAGGCCCTTGACTCTTGCGGATGTAGCTGTCCGTATTGAGAGGCATGAGGCCACGGTTTCTAGAGTGGTGAACGGTAAATATGCACAGACCCCAAGTGGCATATTTGAGCTTAAGTTTTTTTTCTCAGGCGGGTTGATGAATGACGAGGGAGAAATGGTATCTTCCCGTCATATTCGTGAAATTCTACAGCAGGCAATTCAGGAAGAAGATCCCAAAAGACCAATTTCCGATCAGATGCTGGCCCAGTTGCTGAAGGCCAGAGGCATAGATATTGCCAGACGGACGGTCACAAAATACAGGGAAATGATGGGAATTCAGTCTTCTTCAAAACGAAAGAAGTTTGTATAGGAGGGCCATATGGCTGGGCATAGTAAATGGAAACAGATTAAGCACAAAAAAGGTGCCAACGATTCCAAAAGAGCAAAAATTTTCACTAAACTGATTCGTGAACTGGTTACGGCTACAAGGCAGGGAGGGGCAGATCCTTCCATGAATTCCCGATTGCGCCTGGCAATCCAGAAGGCCAAAGATGCCAATATGCCTGGGGATACCCTGGATAAGGCCATTAAACGCGGCTCTGGAGATGGAGAAGAAGAAAACTATGAAGAGATGGTCTATGAGGGGTATGGGCCTGGAGGAGCTGGCCTGATTGTAGAAGTACTGACAGACAATAAAAACCGCACAGCCGCTGATATTCGCCATATTTTCAGTAAATACGGTGGTGCTATGGGTGCTCCTGGAAGTGTTTCTTACAATTTTGAAAGAGTGGGGCAGTTATTCTTTGCAAAATCAGCATACCAGGAAGAGTTTTTGATGGAACTGGTTATGGATTCCGGGGCTGATGATATGCGTGTGGAGGATGAAGAGTATTACGAGGTCAACTGCGCGCCTGAAATGTTTCATTCTGTTAGGGAGTTTTTTGATGAAAAACAGGTGAATATAGAGGAATCCGGTATTGTTCGTAGGCCAAAAACCAAGTCCAGATTGACTGGAGATGATCTGGTAAAGATGTTCAAACTTCTGAATATGATGGAAGACAATGATGATGTACAGGAGGTCTACCACAATTTTGATGGAGATGAGCTGGAGATCCAGAAAATCATGGAGAATTTCTGAGTGTTACAATTCTGGGGATTGATCCTGGTTTGGCCACAACGGGGTTTGGTGTAGTAATTCCGGCCCCGAATAGAAAACTTGAGTGTATTGCATACGGTGCGATTAAAACTCCAGCACACATGCGATTAGAAGACAGATTACTGGTGATTCGTCAGGATATTATGGACCTTGTTTCGCGCCATAAGCCCCAGGTTGCCGCAGTGGAGAGACTGTTTTTTAATACCAATGTAACTACTGCTATGGCCGTGGCCCATGCCCGAGGAGTCATCCTATTGTCTTTAGCGGAGGCCGGGGTTGAGATTTTTGAATACACTCCTTTGCAGGTGAAGTCTAAATTAACGGGTTATGGCATGGCCGAAAAGTCCCAGATTCAATCCATGGTTCAAAGGACACTAAATCTTGATAAACCTCCAAAACCAGACGATGCAGCCGATGGTCTAGCTCTCTGTATCTGTTACTATTATTCAAGGATGAGGGGTAAAAGACAGGTATGACGGAGATTTCGATTAATCCTAAACTCCATCCAAGCTGGCTAGATGTTCTCTCAGAAGAGTTTCAGAAGCCTTATTTTTATGACTTGAAGAGATTTTTGTTGTCAGAAAAACAGAAGGGTAAGATTATTTATCCACCTGGACCATTGATGTTCTCGGCTTTAAATCTGACCCCATTTGATAAGGTGAAGGTGGTGATTCTTGGACAGGATCCCTATCATGGGCCGAATCAGGCACATGGACTGAGCTTTTCTGTAAAGTTTCCAACACCAATCCCACCTTCATTGGCAAATATTTTTCTGGAAATGCAAAACGACTTACAATGCGTTCCCGTCACTAACGGGGATTTGACTCCCTGGGCATTAGAGGGTGTACTTTTATTAAATGCAGTTTTGTCAGTAGAAGCTAACAAGGCGGGCTCTCACAGAAATCGGGGATGGGAGAAGTTTACTGACTCCATAATCGCAACCTTGAGCCAAAAGAGGGACTTTTTAGTTTTTGTATTATGGGGACGGGATGCCATCCAGAAAAAAGCTTTGATTGACTCAAATAAACATTTGATTCTTCAGGCACCACATCCATCCCCTCTGTCAGCTTACCGTGGTTTTTTTGGTTCCAGACCATTTTCTTCAATTAACCAGGCATTGGGGTCTCGTGGTCTAAATAAAATCAATTGGGGGCTTGACGCTTTGCGTAATTGATCTAGAATTGATAATGTGGACATGCTGTCGAATGAAACAAGAAGGTGGATATGACTGGAATCAAGTTTGCAATTTGTGGTCTGTTGATGATTGGATTTTCTGCCCAGGCAGTTGCCAATGCCAGCAGCATAATTTCCCAGGATATCGGGGGAGCAGCTGCCAATACAGTACAGAACCTTTCTAATTTACAGGGTGCTCAGACTCTGGCTACGGATAAGGCTTTGCAGGAACAGCAGGCAGCCATGAGTGCGACTGTTTTGCAGAACATGGGGAATCAGACCCCATTTATGCCAGGATTGAACACTGGGACCGCGCTACCTACATCACAACTTCCGGTGTCTACTGACAGAACCCCAGGGGCCTCATCCGCCGTTATGAATCCAGGGGGACAAGCTCCTCTGCAGATGGAAAATCTCAGTCCTACAGCTTTGGGTAAAATTCAGACTTATCATTCCAAAATTGAAGACAGCGAGAAGGAGCTTGCCGAAGCCATTCGCAAATACAATGAAAATAAAACGGCGGAAGCGGCGGCGGCTTTAAAGACGGCGGTGCAGTCACACATTGATAAAATGAATACTTTTCGCACTATCGCTAATGCCAGTGGAGATCAGGACCTGATTACGCAAGCAGGCAGGATTCAGGATGTTTACACTACAAATATGTCAAACTCTGTTCCTGCTGAAATCAAAGATCAGATCAACAAGGATGGACTGGATCAGGCTTTTATCGACTCCCTGAACGAACCAGAACCACCTAAGGATTCTGCAAGTCCTTCTGAGACTTCTTCAGGTGCAGCTCCTTCTGAAGCCACTCCAGCTGAGGCTCCAGCTCAACCGGCAGATCCAATACTAGCAGCCTGTGATAAGGATTTTGGATCCCGTTCCTCGGCAGATTTGATTCAGCATTTAAAATCAGGCTCCTGTGCGGATGCCTTAGCTTCGGACCCAGCCCGCGCCCAGTTGGCCAAGGATGTTGTTAAGGGACTTGAGTCCTTCCGTAAGGTATTTGCAGTTCCTGGTCTTCGTGATTCCCTGATGATGGGTGGGACACTTGGTGTAAAGATCGCTCAGCTAAGAGAGATGCTTGGAATCAGAATTTCTGGGGGGGCATCGTCTATTCGTGATGCTCAGGCAGGATTACAGGGCAGTGCAGGGAGCAGATTAGCTTCAGGCACAGGTTCTGCAGGCAGAGCTGTGATTGATCAGCGGCTCAACAATGGTTCTATACGGGACTAATTTTTTATAAAAATATGACCGGGCCTGGTGCCCGGTTTTTTTTTTGACAAAAAAGTCTAATCTTAAACTAAGGTTTCTCTCGACATAGGTATGGGAGGAACTATGATCTCAGTTGAAGAAGCCAGATTAGTCGTACAAAAAAATATGCCGCATTCCCGTTCGGAAGTACGAAGTATTGTTGATGCCTTGCAGATGGTACTTCAAAACCCAGTTTGTGCAACTGAGGATTCTCCGGCCTTTGATAACTCCCAAATGGATGGTTATGCCTGTAGAGTTTCCGATATAACCTCTATTCCCTACAGTATGCCTGTTGCTTTTGAAGTCCCGGCAGGACCTCAATCTTCTCAGACCTTGCCTAAAGATAGTGCGGCCCGGATTTTTACCGGAGCACCATTGCCTGCAGGCGCAGACTGCGTGATAAGACAGGAAGATGTTAAG
>JACFNL010000132.1 GCA_019454875.1 Candidatus Cloacimonadota bacterium
TTCGGTGATTTTTTGATGTAGGTTTTGCATACATTTATGTTACCACGGGGTTTTTGGGCTTGTTTGGAGCCTGCAGAAACCTAGGATTCTGGGAATTATAGAATTTTGGGCAGCCTTGCCACAGATCGGGCAGAAATAGAGAGAAATGGGGCACTAAAACCGACATATTTTGAGGTGTTGGGGTATACTAGAAAATGGTGTCCAAAATTATGTCAAGTTATTTTTGAAAATTCTGCCCGTGACAGATTGTTAATTACTCTACTTCCTGAGAGAATTAACCTATTGCCCCATCTAACCCACCTGATTCCAAAGGGTTTTGGACTCCCCGTAAGTCCCGCTCCATTCTGCTTAATTGATTGACCTTTTTCTGTTTTATTTCCTGCTGTTTCTCACATTTTTCATGCTTGTGCTCAGTCTTTTTATGTGTGGTTTAGGATTTGGTTATGATTCACGATACATGGATTCCAAATGTAATCTAGCCGAGGCTCGTTCAGTTATAAATTTGTATAAATCCAGGGAGTTGTCATTTCCTCAGCCAACTCATTCGGGAGGAAGCATGGCTACTGAAAGTGGTGCTCACACTTTGCAGTCAATTTTGACTAGTTTTTATGGCGAGACTCGTCAGTCGCAAAAGAATGGCAGTGAAGATTACCTTAGAAGAGTGCCTAAATCTGAGGTTATCAGCAGGCCAAAAGGAAACAACTTTGTCTGTGTAGTAAACACAATCGAGGAATTTTATCGGGATCAATCCGATTTCTCCAATTGTCAGGGTATCAGTGAGCATGAAAAACCCCGGGGTAAGGGTGGAGGATATGTCTACTGTCCGGCCAATGGTAATTTGAGACTGAATTTTTTTGAGTGGGGAGAATGGGTGGAAGAACAGTTCCGAGATGATGGAAATAATTTAGAAAAGGACTGGCCAGTTCGCTGGTGAGCGGTATACCGCTCAATCAGACTCCAGAAGTACTGATTCCTTTTGCAGATCCTGGGCCTTTAGATTAAATATCCTGACCTTGCCATCCAGAAGATGGACCCGTATATCAAGATCGTCTTTTCCTTCTTTAATGCGGGGGGTGACTAGAGTTTCGCCGGAATCAAAATACTCTTCGACCAGTTCAGAAAGCTGTTCGTCTTCATCGGTTTTTATGTGATCAAAGTCAGAGCTACTACCTAGAAGGCGTGATTTTTTAATGCGGACCCGTAAGCCTTCCCCCCCAAACCAGGTGGGTTCACCCTGATTGGAAAAGACCAGAAAAAAATCCTTGTTGGATACAGAAATTCTGGTGACCTCAATTTTGAGTTTGGGCAGGGGCTCATTGGCAATACTGCGCCGGATTCTTAGGGCATCCAGAACTAAAGGTTCGTTCAGATAACCTAAGCGGAAAAAAGCTACCCCATGAGAGTGTTTGAGAGGCAGGGAGTTTATGGACTCAAGATAGGCACTGAGCGAAGAGGAAGATACAAAATTGTATTTCATGCTGGAACCTTTTTTGAAAGGCTGCCTCTGAAAGGAAAAGTCTTTCTGTGCTCTCCATAACAGGACTCTGTCATTAGACTGGGGATTGTCACTTATCAGTTTCCAGACAGGGTTATCTGAAATGCTCTCAGGGCTGGTGACGGCCCAGGGAACTGCCTGATTACCATGATGGTCATAAAGGACACAATAACTATAAGTTGGCAGGCCAATCAATAGAGGAACCTTTAACTGATCCCATTCCGATACAATGCGTTTTAGCCATGGGATATCAGTAACCTTAAGGGGATCTTCCACCTTTTTCCCACGGTGGAAGTCATAAAACATGGGAACGATCAGATCGGAAGCCTTGGCAACAGGTAAAAACTCCGGGCGTTTGTGCCAGGAGCTCATTGGTGTAATAGATATTTTGGCAGAGGGAGCAAGTACTTTTACCCTCTTGATAAGCTCTAAATAGACAGAAAAATCCACTCCAGGGCCTTCGAGATCGATTTGAATTCCAACAACGGAAGGATTTATGGCTCTTAAATATTCATAGTCCTCCACCATATTGCGGGCCACAAAATCTACTCCTTGAGACTTGGGTCGGTTCATATAACCACGGACAAATCCCTGATTTGAGGAATTTTCAAAGGTATATACTGTGTGAATTTCGGGAAAGGTCAGTTTTTTGAAGTCCTGTACAAAGGATTCCTGTTTTTTGATGCGCTCCAGATAAGGTCTGGTATCTCTTAACTCAAAGTTGCCCACACGATAGAACAGACCGTGCAAGGGAATTTTTTTTAATTCTTCCAGAGTTTGATCGTCTATCTGATGACGCATTTGCCAATGCCAGATATAGTATGTGTTTGCAAAAGGTTTTTGAATTACAATTACGCAAAATAAGATCCAGAGGGCATATTGAATATTCATAAATGCATAATAACAAAAGTATGCCTATTCTGCCTATTTTTGTGCGATTCTCTGGGGCTAAGCGGTATTCCAAGGCAGTTTGTACTGGATAAGGCAGTCTCTGATGTTTTGGTTTCTGAACAACTGAAACGGGTGTTAAAAAGTGCTCGGTTTTCACGGGGCCTGATGATTTGTGATGATCAGGTTTTAAGTTCACAACAAAGACTGGATCGGTTTTTAAGTCTTAAATCAGAGTTAAAAACCATGGATAAAAACAATAAAGACTATTCATCAACTCTGGGCGAAACTCTTTGTCATCTGGGTTGGATAATTAACCCAATCGATCCTTTGAATTCTAAACCCTGGATACAACTGATGCAGACCTGGATTCTGGATGTGGGTTTAGGCTCTAAAACCTCAAAAAGTGTGCTTATAGCGGGTTTTTCTGGTCCACAATTGCGTTTAGTTGAGTCTATGCTCAAATATGAGAGACAGCTGATTGAACAGTTTGTTGAAAAAAGACAGATCCAGGCTTCCTTAAGAGAAACATCCAGACATACTTTTTTTCGGGGAATCCATGCTTACGGGATGTTTTTAGCGGAAGTGAATCAGGATTGGGACACCAAACAAAAAAAAGAACAGATATTTCTGGCTCTGTGGTGCTGGCCTCCATTTCTGGCAGGAATTTTTACCTGGCTTTGGCGCACCGGATTCCTTACATTTTGACAAATTCCTGTCGATATCTCAGAAAAATGTGAGTGAGGTATCCTGATGATGGGCTATTTACAACCAAAGCAGTATCGGTTTGTGCCCCTGTGGCTGGCCACCATTAATCTGTTTTTATGGATGAATTTAAGTGTGGCCACGGGAGCAGATTTAACCTGGTTGACTGATGGAACTACAAAGGTTCAGGCAGCAGCCATTTCTCCGGATGGTCGATTGCTGGCCTATATTCGTGAAACTGGCAACAAACAGGAGCTTCTAATTCGATTTGTTAAGGATAAGGGCAATGGAATTGCCCTCAAGGGGATTTTTGGAAGGGTTGATGGCATCACCTTCAGACATGATTCCCAGGCTCTGGCATTCAGTATGATTAAGGATGGAAAGTCCAAAATCTTCATTAAAAATCTGAGAGATAATCAGGACCCGGAACAAGTCAGTTTTGGTGAAGGTTCTGATTACCATCCTGCATTTTCCCCTGATGGAAACCAGATTGCCTTTGATTCGGATCGTGGTGGGGACTTTGAAATTTATGTGCTCAATCTAAAAAATAGGGAGCTGACTCAGCTCAGCCATTGGAAGCAGCATGATTTTTCCCCAACATTTTCCCCGGATGGCAAGTGGCTTGCTTATACCAGTGCCCGCTCCAATGTGTTTCAGATCTTTTTGAAAAACCTGACCATTCCCAATTCATTGCCTGTACAGCTGACCCAGTTTGAGGCGGTTTCATCCAATCCCAGCTTTGATGCATCGGGAAGCGGGATATTTTTTGAGTCCAATCTGGAAGGCAAAAACAAAATATTCTGGTTTAATTTGAAGGATTACCAGGTGCACAGGGTGCTTGAGGTTGACGGAAAAGCCCAAAAACCCCAGGCAATCGCGGATCGCTTGATATTTGCCTCGGAAGAGAGTGGTGTCTTTGGAATTCGCTCTTTGGCCATATCCTCATTACCGGGAAACTATCCCGTAGTGGGAAGCAATCCTCTTAGACTGGTGAGCATTAGCCCAGAGAAACTTAATGAAAAGCCTGACTTTGAACAGGAACGCAAAAAAATCGAAGAGGCCAGGGTATCGCTTGTGAAGGACATGCCTGTTCCCAAATCAGCCTTTGATGGATATGATTTTGATTTAAGCTTTCTTGAGGAGGAAGCACCTAAAAGATCTGAGACCAAAGAGCCTGAAGTAGAAGCAGTCAAGGCACCCCAATTAGCATTACAGCCAGAACCAATGCTCGAACCCTCAGTTAATCCTTCGGTTGAAAATTTTATTGCCGAGCAGCCCGTTGTTTTAGCATCCACGGAAAAAAATGATAATGTCTTAAGGGCCCATTTTGCTCCTAAACGGGAATCCATCGTGTTAAAGACCATTCCTGAACGAGGGGCTAAGGATGTGGAACTCTATTCACCAATCAGCTTGATTCTTCGGGCAGTTCCAGGCCCGACCTCGATGGGTCTTATGAATCCCAAGTTATTTGCAAACGGTCAGGAAATTCAGGTTCAGTCCCAGTTTAATGAGGCTCAGAAGCGGGTTGATGTTATTCCAGCACAATCCCTGGAACCAGGAACACAATATCGTCTTGAAGCAGGTTATGAGGTATTTGAGTTCACAACGGCAGGGGTAGCCACACAAACGACCCTCAAGCAGGAGGTAGCCCTTAACAATAAACCAGCCATAGCCTTGCCCCTTAGAATTGCCAGAATTTTTCCTGAACATCGCCAAAGAAATGTAAAGGTGAATGCCCCGATAAGGGTTCGTTTTAATCAAAAACTGTTACCAGAATCTGTTGGAGCCGATTCACTACAGCTTTTTGCCAACCAGAAGCTGATCCCTGGGGAGATGATATTTGAGAATGGGGATATGGAATTGTCCCTAAAACCCTACCAGAATCTTCTGGAGGCAACTATTTATGAAATTCGGATCAGTGAGCATCTGAAGTCCTTTGACAATCAGCCCCTGGAACTGGAGACAAACTATCAGTTTAAGACCCAGCATTTTAGTCCATTTCTTATCAGTCAATTTCCTGAAGGGGTTTTAAACCGCCCCGATCAAAGGATAGTTATTCGCTTAAATCGTCCGGCTGATCCCCAAAGTCTAAGACCTCAGGAGTTTCAGTTAAAAACCAGAACCTCGGTGATTGAAGGCAAGGTAACCTTGGAAGATAGAGGTATGGTACTGGTCTTTTCACCCTGGCAAAGACTTCAGGATCAACAGGATTTGATGTTTTATCTCTCGCCCAATTTAAGAGACAGGGATGGAAACCTCCTTGACAATGCCCGGCCCATTTCTTTAGCTACCCGTTTTATGCAACAGGAAGTTGTACTAAATGAACCCAATCAGATTCTTCAGGCAGAAGTGGATCTTGGGCCTCTGTTAAAACTCTATTCATCCGGGGTGTTAAAGAGCAGAGGTGCAGAATCTTTGATCCAGGGCAGGGAAGAGCCATCCCGCTGGAGAGTAGCCCTGGTACTGGAAGAGGCCTTGTCCTCTTATCAAATGCTTTCCCCCGATTTGAAGCAGGAACTAATGAAAATGGCCCTGGGGTATGAGACAGAATTAAGAAACCTCGGAATTGATTTAGGACAGTATCTGCAAAAACAGGCTCCGGCACGACCTATGCTTCCTGGTGTTCGTGAAGCGCAACGACCTATACGAAATCCCCAGATTCCAGTATCTGAGGACTACCGGTCCGCAAAAGAACCAGTGATGGACGATGATTTTGTCAGCCGGGCACGACAGATTTAGCTAAAATGAAGGTTATATCATCAGAGGGTGGACGCATTTCCCTGTAGTCTTCCAAATCCTGAAGCAGACATTGTTTTAATTCTGCCATACTGAGATGGGAGTTTTTAAGAAGAAGGGATTCCAGTCGGGGAATGCCATAAAGGTTTAACATAGGGTCTTCAAGCTCGTTTACTCCATCCGTATACAGGCAGAGGATGTCACCAGGTGAAAACGGCACAACCTTGGTTTCATATACAACCGGAGTGAACATACCTAATGGTAAACCCTTGGCGTTAAGAAACTCGATGGTTTTGCCCTGACGAATCAGAATCATTTTATTGTGTCCGGCTGATGCAAAATAGAGCTTTTGATTTTTGGAGTCGATTCTGGCCAGAAACAGGGAAGCAAACAAAGAATTCTGTTTATCAATACAAAGAAGCTCATTGAGTCTGCCAAGATTTTCTCCACATTCTGAAGAACCTGCCATAAGCTGTCTTAGGGTTGCCTTGCAGGATGCCCCAAACAGAGCAGCACCCACACCTTTACCCGAAACATCACTGATAACAAGCACAGGCCCATCTGGACATAAAAACCAGTCAAAAAAGTCCCCCCCCAAAAATCTTGCGGCAACATAAGAGGATGCCAGTTCCAGATTCCCATTTGTATCAAGGCTTTGAGATGGCATCAGGGAAAGCTGGATTTCCTGCCCTTCCACATTGTCTTTTTTGAGTTTATCAAGCCAGGCCTTTCCCTGAATCGCGAGGGCAAGGGATGCAAGGGACTGGAAAAACTCCAAATCCTTTTCATCGGGTGGCCAGGCTGATTCAGGATACAGGTTCACAAATCCAATCAAGTCCGAGTCCAGGGGTAGATCCGGAATGGAGAAGGGATTATCAAGGGCAATCTGTTGATAACTTTTTAAGGCAACAAATTCTGGGGTATGAACCTCGGCTATGGTTACTGCTGGATTATTTCTTTCCATAAAGCGCATGGATGCGTTTGACGCCTTGCATATATGAATCATCTGAGCCAAAAGATCCTGAAGTACGGATGAGGAGTCCTCACCATCCGTGGTTCTACGATTCATTTCATTTAAAAAGGAAGTTTGTGTCAGCCTTTGATTGATGGTGAGCACCATATCTAAAAAATCATTTTCCATAACCTGGATTTCATCACCTTTTGTCCCTTTTTCCAGGACAGAAGGTGTCTCCCCATTGGTGTAAGCCAGAACTTTTTTCTGCAGGTTCATCAAGGGGATCACCATGTTATGTGACATGGACTGTCCTAAAAAAAGAGCCGTCATTGCTCCTAAAAAGGCCAGACAGATTGACACAACCAGAAACAGAAAAAGATCACGATAGGCCACGGATTCTGGGAGTCTGGTCACATACACAAAACCTGGGAGCATGGGTGCGTGGGAAGGTAATATACTGACAAGCCATCCTGAATTGTTTTCATTCTGTTCGGATAGCCATTGTTGGGCATCTTCATTGGGCAGCAGATAGATCCTGGTGTTTTTTCTCCAGTATGCTTCCAAAGAAGCCTTGTTTTTTGCCTTAAATTCATCAAAAATTCCAAAAAACTCACAGAACTGATACATAAGGCTTATCAGTGCAGAGCTTTGTTGAAAATTGGAACCATGTTTTTTTTGCAGTAACAAATGCTGCAAGTTTTTGATTTCAGCCAGAACCTCGTCGCCTGCATACATGGGAATATGTGGTTTGGCTTTCTGGTTGTATCTATGAATCAGTTCAGAATAGCTGGTATTTTCTGAGGATTCGATATTGATTAGCTCGGCAAACTGTCGACCTATCATGAGGCGATCCGCGAGGGTGATCACCATGCCATATGGTGGTTCAGCCAGATTTCTCAGATACTGGGATTCATTAAAATCAGGCGGAAAAAATGCGGCTGAAAACAGGGTCTGATATGCACCGGAACGAATCAGAAC
>JACFNL010000133.1 GCA_019454875.1 Candidatus Cloacimonadota bacterium
GAAGTGTTTGAGTGGGCTTTAAAGGAGGCATTGGCCAAACATGACCCGGTGATTATGGCAGAACGGGCTGAAGCTAAAAAGAAATCTGTCACGGTAAAAGCCGCCCCAGCAAACCGATCTGTCACGCAGGATTCTGGGCCCACAGATAACAAAAGAGAACACATCCCTCAGGATGTTTTAAATCAGGTGGTTTTAAGAGATAAGGGCCGTTGCAGCTTTGAAAAGTATGGGAGAAGGTGCCATCACAGAAGGTTTCTTAACATTCATCACATAAAACCTGTAAAAGATGGGGGCCAGAATACTGTGGAAAACCTGACAATCCTTTGTGAAATGCATCATATTTATCTTCATCATCAGGAAGAGATTGACAGATCTTTGGCACTGATCAGGAGGCTTCGCCTTGAGCAGGGGTTCAGAGGCTAAAGTCTCAGAACTAAGTTAAATCGGTTAAGGCGTTGAGGTTGGCTAAGGCTGCTCCAGCGGCCCCTCGTACTAGATTATGGCCTAAAACCACCAGGCAGAGGCGGTTTTTTTCGGCTCCCTGTCGCAGTTTGCCGACATGGGCTCGCATATCCAAATCGCTCAAAACCCTTGCCGGCTGGGGTTGCGCTGGCATCGACCCATTATAGTATTGATAAGAGTCTGGCATGCTCTTGGAAAGGTCTTGAAATATCTTTTCTGCATGCTCTACCTGCACAGAATCCACAAACTCCAGTTGCAGGACGACCGTATGGCCATGCGCCACAGGCACACGATTGACCTGGGCTGTCACCATAAAATTAGCCGGGGACTCGGGGCTTCCCAGAATCTTTTTTGTTTCGGTTTCAATTTTTTCTTCCTCCCCTGAGATGTAAGGTATGGTGTTTCCCAGTAAATCAAGAGAAGGCACACCAGGATAACCAGCCCCGCTAGAAGCCTGCAAGGTCACCACCGACAAATGCCTCAAACTACCTAGTTGCAAAAGAGGCCATACACCCATACAGACAAATACAGTGGAGCAATTGGGATTGGTCACATGATATCCAGGTCCCTTCTGTTTTTTGATTAAACTCAGATGAGCCGAATTGATCTCAGGGATCAGTAGAGGCACATCAGGGTTCATCCTGAAACTGGAAGCATTGGAAAGTACATGTTGCCCGCGCTTGATCCACAAAGGTTCAAGTGTTAGGGCACTATCTGCTGGCAGGCAGGATAAAATGTAGGGGCTTTTTAGGGATGAGGCCTCAACAAGCTTCATGTTGGCGATTTTGGAGGGCAAGGCGGATTTTTCCCGGTAGTCTGTGACATCGGCATATCTTTGTCCACTGCGGCTATCTGAGGCGGCCAACTCACAAATCTCATATCTTAAATCATTGGCTATCAGATGAATCAGTTTCTGACCCACTGGACCGGTAGCACCAGCAATTCCGACCTGAATCGTTTTAATATCATTTCCCATAAATTGATTCCATCACTAAACCAAGCCGCAACCCAGCCTCGCATATCCTGCGCTTAAGAATTGGGGCTGAGTGAAACACATACATATATTCAAGCTCTGAGTTGCCTACATCATAAACCTGATCCAGTAGTTCAAAACTCTCATCAGCCCAGTCAAATACAGAATCGACCCCTGCTACAGTCTGTTTCTCACAAAAAAACTGGGACTCCACAGCCAAATCACGAAAGGACAATTGTATACCTTCAACTAAATGATCATCCCAGACCGAATGTAAATTGGTTTCTTTGCCAAAATACTTCACTATTTTTTTGTTGCCACCCTGATCTTCAGATCTGCCTACATGCAAGGGCTGGTGAACATCCCCTATCAGGTGAATCAGCCAGCGCAATGCCTCAGCCTCGGATTTTGGGTCCTTGTAGGATCCTGAGTCCAGTTTTTCCCAGAATTCACGGATCTTTTCGATGATATTTTTCATGGGAGTGGCTGGTCGCTTTTTAAACTCTTCTTGTCCATTCCAGTCAACCCAATGCCAGAAATCAGCCTGTTTGTATTCTGGCAGGCTTCGCATATCGTCAGCCCAGTTAGCCACCATCCACACATCCTTGCCATCCAAAAGATGTTTTACCCTGGATAATGCCTTGGGACTAAGCCCCTGCTGGGCTATTTCTGCTATGGCACGGTGTCCATTTTTTCCAAAAGCATCCACCATCATCACCATCAAAAAATGCAGGATAAACAAAACTCTGAATCGCAAAACTACCATCCTCTGCCACTGATATTAACCAAATCCAAAAACTGATCCGATTTTCGTAATCCCGCAAAACAGGGATTATTTTTGGCGCGGGCTGCCATGGCCGGCTCCAAACCTATAGAAATCTCCAAAGCCCACAGAGCCTTTTCATGCTGGTTTAACACGGCCAAAGTCGAGGCCTTGTAAAACCACAGATGGGAGTCTTCGGGAAATGTGTCTGTGCCCTGCTTTGCATACAGCAGGGCCTCTTCCTGTCTGTGTCTGCTAAGAAGAAACAGCACTGTCGCATGAAACGAAGCAAGTTCATTACCGGAATGTTTGCGTAAATCCCTTAAATCCTCATCTAAATGACGGGTGTGTTCCGAGGCTTCGAGGTAAAGTAAAAGACAGTCCACATCCACATGTTCATCGGAAATGATCTTAAGAAAACAGGCCCTGGCCAGTTCATATCGCCCCTGGGCCAGATATGCCTTTCCTAGTAGATAATGAACCCGTACAGCCTGCTCCTCATCAGCCACACCCATAGCCCGCTTCAAACTGATTTCCGCTTTTACAGCATCCGACAGACGAAGTTGACAAACTCCAAGCTGAATCAATAGTTCTGGATCTTCACCCAGGGCCAATCCTTCCATGAGGTAAAATCGGGCCTGCTCCAGATCCCCAAGTTCCAGACTTAAGGCTCCGAGGTTTCCATAAATCACCTTGGAGTCTTTTTTGATCTGCAAGGCTCTTTCAAAGGCACGGCGACTCTGATGCAGCCTGCCATCCCGCATGTGACAAAAACCGATTCGCGCCAGGATTCGAGCCAGACTTTCCAGATCTTCTTCCTCCTGAATCAGACTTTCATACTCCTCTACAGCTTCACGAAACCGGGATTGATGTTCCAGACTGCGAGCCATGCCAAACAGGGCTTCTCGACGAAAGTCCTTGGATTTTCTGGCCTCTGCATAATAACGGGTAGCCCTCTCCCAATGGCCTTCTGCTGCTTCTATTTCAGCCAGGTAATACCAGGCTGAATGAGCTGTCTGGTTTAGAGCGACCAATGCCTCCAGATACTTTCTGGCCTCGGCGGGTTTTCCTTGCCAGCAATGAAGCATGCCTAGTCTTTCCAGCACTCCAATATCTCCGGGGGCAATGGCTAAAGCCCGTTCCAGAAATATCTGGGACTCCTTAGGCATCTGCCTAAGAAAGTATAAATAACCAAGATCTGAGTAGGTCTGGGCCTCATGAGGGTTTATGGCAATGGACTGTTTAAAACTCTCACAGGCCGTTGCATAATCACCTAAAATTGTTTCAAGACTTCCCTTGAGATAAAAAAAAAAGAAGTCTTCTCTGAACTCGTGGACACGACTCTTCAAAAGCGAGTAGGCCTCTTCCTCCCGGTTCTGATTCATCAGATCCTGAATGTTTAAGAGAAACTCATGCGCCATGTTTGATCCGATTCCACAGTGCTTCTTTTTCTTCAAAGCTCATGGATTCCAAATCCAGACTCTCCTGTTTAAGACCTTCTTCATATTTCTTCCAGCGACGGGATAACTTCTGCCTGGCTTCAAGCATCAAATCTTCAGAAGAAAACCCAAACTCCGCAATCGTGGAAACACAGGCCAGTAAAAGATCGGATAATTCCTCTCTAAGCTTTGTCGGATTGTTTTCACACTCTTTGATTTCTGCGGTCTCTTCCAAAACCTTATCCAGTGCCTGCCAGGGGGTATCAAAACGAAAACCGGCTTTTTTTAGCTTTTTTAAGGCCAGATCCATGCCCATCAGAGCCGGGAAATTTTTGGTGGTCTCAAAAGGATCCGCTTTAGTTGAGCCTGACTTTTCCTTCTCTTTGATCTCCTGCCAGTTGGCCAAAACTGTCTCAGAGTCCTTGGCCACTACATCTCCAAACACATGAGGATGACGGCGAATCATTTTATCTGTGATTGTTTGAGCAACGGTACCAATGCTTATCCTGCCTGAAGTATTCTCTTCAAGCAGGCGGGCATGTAAATAGATCTGTAAAAGAACATCTCCGAGTTCTTCTTCCATGTCTTCGGCCAGACCTTTGGACTGAGCTTCCAAAAACTCGTGTACCTCTTCAATAAAGTAGGGTCTCAAAGATTGATGATCCTGCTTTAGATCCCAGGGACAACCAGTGACTGGATGACGAAGTGCCTCAATTACAGCTATAAAACGCAAAAGTGGGTGAGTATCACTCGTCATGATCCAGGCTCTTTTCCTGCCCTTCCGTCTGAGTCTGACTGATGCTGAATTTTAATTCCTGATTTTTAGAATCCAGGCCGACCTTGATCAAATCGGCTGCCTTAAGACGGGAATTCAGAATCATTTCTGCCAGTGGATTTTCAATATGTTTTTGAATGGCTCTTCTTAAAGGCCTGGCTCCATATTTTTCGTTGGTGCCCTCATCTACCAGAAATTCCTTGGCCTTACGGGATAAGGACATACTCAACTGAAGCTTCTGCAAACGAAGCTGTACTTCTTTTAACATGATATCCATGATGTGGATGTTTTCATCGCGGGTCAGTGCCTTAAACAGAACAATTTCATCAATCCTGTTTAAAAACTCTGGTGGGAAAATTTTCTCCAAAGCCTTGCGAGTCTCCTTTAACTTAGCCTTGTCATCTACTGCCGGTTTGGCATCACCAAAACCAATGGCCCCTGCCATCTGCTCAATTTTATCGACCCCAATGTTGGATGTCAGAATGATAATGGCATTCTGAAAGGAAACCACATTGCCCTTGGAGTCGGTCAAACGGCCCTCATCCAGAATCTGCAAAAGCAGGTTATGAACCTTTCTATGGGCCTTTTCAATCTCATCAAATACAACCACAGAGTCCGGCTGATTCTTGATTGCTTCAGTCAGGTAGCCCCCATCGCTATGCCCGATATATCCAGGAGGCGCACCAATCAGTTTGGCATATTCATGAGACATGGCGTATTCGGAACAGTCAATACGAATCACTTCCTGCTTACCGAACAGATAGGTCGAGAGTGCCTTGGCCAGTTCCGTCTTACCCACCCCGGTCTGACCAACAAAAATAAAACTTCCAATTGGCCGTACCGGATTTTTAAGCCCTACCCTGGCCTTGCGAACGGCCTGAGATACTACCTTTACGGCCTCATCCTGACCAATAATCCGTTTTTTCAGTTCCTGTTCCATATCCAGATAGCGGGAATCTGGGGTTAAGGGATCCTCTCCGCCTTTATCGACCATATCCAGAAGGGGTACATTTTCATCTTCCCCATCCACAAAGATAGTGATTTCCTTGATATCCAGTGAGGGGTTCACTTTGACACAGAGATTGTAAAGCTCCTGCTCAATAATATCGCTTAAAAGAGGATAATCATCATTTTTAAAAATGCTGGGGGCAATCTCGTTGATATAGTTCACAACTGATGCGTTGATAATCAGACGGCGATAGCTCTTTTTATCCGTAATTTTCACATTGCGAAACAGTTCCTTCCTTTGTGCTGGAGTAAAGGAACGAATCGCCACAAAGCGATCCAGAGATTCGCAGAATTTCATTTTAATATTTGAAGAATTACCTGAGGAGTCCATGATCATCCGCCCTTCATCATTTGTGAACCATATCCTTTATCGTCAAAATATCTGCCACTATCAAGCCGGGACTGGTTGCTTTTTGTACTCTTAATACAGTATAACCCATCCCAATCAAACATGACAAAATGAGCCATGACGGAAAAGTTACTGTCCCTTGCCTTAATTGAACCAGAAATCCCCGGTAATGTGGGAAGTATTGGTCGTACCTGTGTTGCTCTTGACTCCGAGCTTCAGATCGTAGCCCCCATCCCCTTTGAGATCACTGATGCCCGAGTCAAGCGGGCCGGATTGGACTACTGGCCCCATCTGGACTGGATCTTCTTACAGAATCAGCAAGAATTTTTTCAACACAATCAAGGCCGCCGTATCGTCTTGACCAGCGCCCGTATGGGCATCCCCTACCATCAGTTCCAGTTTCAAAAACATGATGTGATTGTTATGGGCAAAGAAACCATGGGATTAGGTAATCTTCTGAAACAGGAATATCCCGTGGTTCATCTCCCCATGTGGGGCAAAACCCGCTCCATCAATGTTGCCAACGCCGCCACCGTCTTTTTATACGAAGCCTGGAAACAGATTGGATTTCCCATAACCTCAAATCAGGTGTAGCTCATTTGGAATCACTGATTTCACTTAAAATTTCAAGCCTTTTACCCAAAAACCCAATCCCCATTTTAAGGATTTTTGTGGCTCCCTCGGCCAACAATTCCTTTTCATACTGCCGCTTTTTAATCTGATTCATGGCATCCTGAGCACAGGCCAAAAGATCGGAATCCTCATAAGCGTCCATAGTCTTAAATTCCATCACAATCCCAAAATGATCCGGGTTTTTGGGGCTCATCAATAGATCACAGCGGCCAAGCCCAGATTCCCGATTCGATCGGATATGCCAGGTGTCCGAAAAGGATACAATTAGGCCGAGAACCAGACCATGATAAAACTTTTCCGGCTCTTTTCCAGAAACATCAAAATAGCTTAAGGAATAATCACAAAGCCGCCTGAGTATTTTGGAAATTTCAATGACCTCCCCCTCAATCAGGGATCGTTTTAAATTTTGCAGCAAAGACAAAGATTTGCTCTGTGAAAACCAATACTGCACGGACTCCCAAAAGATCCTGCTCACCTCAACATTGGGAATTTTTAATTCAACCAGGGTAGCTTCATCAGAATACCTGATATTTATAGCCTTCAAATACCCTGTAAAATAAAGAAAGTTCCAAAGATTGGCTGGGGTGTTTTCAATTTCCTGAAAGATTACCTGCTCCTGCAAAGGAACCGTGATGCTTTGACCTGCCATTAGGTCTTCCAGATCTATTTTGGCATCGATCCCAGATCTTCCCAGAATTTCTTTGACCAGATCGTTTCCGCTTGTGTTCATCCAGTAGGGACTAAATGTTCCTTGATTCTTTAACAAATTAAGAATGGACCAAGGGTTATAAATCTCGGTTTCACCAAAAATATAGCCGTTGTACCAGGATTCAATCTGAGACTCGATGGACACTAAATTGTAGTCCTGAATCAGTTGTTTGACCTCAGGCACTGTGAACCCAAAATGCCTGGCATAACTTTTTGAGACAATGGAGGCCACCTCCAGATTGTTCATGCCCGTGATAAATCACAGGCCTTGTACCTTGCTCTGCCATGGCTTTTTGATTTTGAGAAACCTTCAACCCTTCAAAAAGTTTGCGGTTTTCATGGGCATAATCCTTATCAAAAAAGTAACGCAGGGTAGAAAGATTCAGGGTTTTTCCAAAACGGCGGGGGCGAGTGATTAGAAGAATCTTACATTGATCTTCTAAAAACTCGGAAATCAATTCTGACTTGTCCACATAAAGAAAATCAGGGTT
>JACFNL010000134.1 GCA_019454875.1 Candidatus Cloacimonadota bacterium
AGCTAATTTCCCCATACCCATGCGGAGCCAGTCTCTGATTTTGACCAAAGGGACTGACCTCCCCATTCCAGTTACATTCAAAACCTGTTTCATAGGCTACAAACCGGGCTACAGAAATTCTTTGACTGGATGTTTCATACAGAGGGGCAGAAGGTAAATCTTCTGAGGTACTGGAAGAAATTTCAGAGTCATTTTCGCTCTCTGTTGCATCATCCTGAAACACTTCCAGAAAATTTCCGAAACGATCACTGACCCCCATGATTTCAAAGTCATCAAAACTTCCATTCAGCCAGCCATCCAGAACCAGACCCTGGGTGAAAATGCGGGCATCCCCCAAAGGTTCCCCATCCACAAAAGAAAATTCAGAAGTGTTGCCAAACCCATCTCTTAAAAGAGCAATTCCATCCGGGATGCCGTTTTCAAATTCTGCCTCAATGACAATCCCATTGGGAAAGATAATTTTGCCTTCCCCATGCGGGCGACCATTTAGCACAGCCCCCTGGTACACAGACCCATCCGGGGCTGTGAAACTGCCTGTTCCCTGGGGAATCCCGTTATGGATTTCCCCGGAGTAGAGATTGCCTTTGTGGAGCTGTAAAACCCCATGACCATGAGGCTTGCCCAAAACCCAGTCTCCGACAAAAGAAGTGCCATTGGAATTTTTTAACCAGCCCCGGCCATGAGGCAGATTTCCCACCAGATCCCCTCGGTATTCTGAGCCATTGGGGAGTTTGACAAGTCTTTTGCGGGCTGTGCCCAAATCCCTGTTTGGGAGATTTTGGGTTTGAGTCTGAGCATGGGCTGCCGGGATTAAAAAATTAGTGACTGTGCTCTGGGCCCTTTGGAAAAATCCCGGTCTTGAGGAGGTATTCAGAGCATGGGCAATAATTTGATCTTTTTGGGTTGGGCTCAGATCCTGTGGGATGGGAATGGGAGGATGCCAGGGATCCCGGCCATCTTTTTGATGTAGAACAGATTCAAAAATCCGGGTAATCTGAGACAGGGCCGGAGTCAGAAGTTTGGCATCAAAAACTTTTGTTGTGTCTTCAAGAATCTTTTGCACAACCCCGTATATGGGATCATTCTTAATTTCAAGGACCTGTATAAGATCGTGTAAAAGAGTTTTAAGCCCGGATTGGTTGGATGAAAAATCCTGGGTTTTAAGGTTCTGAAGTAAAAGAAGGGCAGCCTGAAGGTTAATCCGGGGCAAAACTGTTGTTTCTGGAAATGCCGGGTTCAAAAAAAGCTTCTGACCTATGTTCAGAAGCCTGGAATCAAGTTCTATCAGAATTCCGGGTATGTCTTCGAGCTTGACAGAATCACTGCCAAGTTCAAGCAGGGACTGTTTTAGGGCCTTAAAATCCTCATCCTGAATTCCTGCTACAGTGGATGAAATTTCCAGAGCTTTTTGTGAAATTTCTTTTTTTAGGCTTAAAGAGGCTTTGGGGAAAACTTCTCTGGCCCCTGGATCAAGCAGTAGAGGCAGGGCTTCAAAAAGGTTTCTCAAACTAAGAAACTGTTCAGAAACCTGGGTAAAACTCTGGCTTAATGAAACAGATTTTTGTACAGAAGCAGAGGGTGTATTCTGGCTGAGGCTTTCAAAGGAAGGGTTTTGATCCTGACTAAAACCCAAAGAATTGAGCAGGAAAAGACAAAGCAGCCAAAATATTCTAGTCATAGAAAATACTACGAATGTTGAGGGGAAAAGGTTGCATTTGGGGCATGAATAATCAGGAACAGGCTCTCAGGCTTTTTCAGACAGCTCTATCAGATGGCCAGCTGTGTCTTTAGGATGAAAAAACACAACACGGGTATTATGAGCCCCGTTTCTTGGTTTGGAATCCAGCGGTTTTAAGCCTCTGGCTACCAGAATCTCTATGGCCTTGTTCAGATCATCCACCCGATAACAGATATGGTGAATGCCCTCACCTCGCTTCTCAAGAAATTTGTGAATGGCGGATTCCTCATGGGTGGGTTGCAATAGCTCTACGGAACTCTCCCCTAATGGGAAAAATGCGATTTTGACCTTTTCAGGAGGAAAATCAATAGTAGCTTCTGGTTCGACCCCTAAAATGTCTCGATAAAGTTCGATTCCCCGTTCCAGATTTTTTACAGCAATTCCGATATGGTCAATTTTTTTAAGCATTATTTTCTGTCTCCCAGTCCTCATCAAGATACCATTTACGATTGATTTCCGAAAAACTGATCTCGATCAGACATAGAGGCTCAGGGCCAATATTTTTAATTTCCAGCCAAGTATCCTTGGGCAGGGAAATGCTATCGCCTCTTTCACGATTCAGGGTAGTTTGTTCCACTCTTACACTAGCCCTCCCCGCTTCAATCACAATGATTTTTTTATGACGGCGGTGACGGTGGGGAAACCAGATATGGTTTAGAGGGATTTGAATTTTTCGGCAGGCACCGTCATCCTGCTTCCAGATCCATTCAGAAGTGAATGCGCCAGGCAGCATAGGGCCCCTTGAGTTCAAGGTTCATTACACCTTCATTGGCCTTTCCCTGGTCCAGTCTTAAGTTAAGCTCCCTGTGTCGATACCCGAAAATAAATGAACCGAGATGATCGCTGTTTTTTGCCAGGGAATAGCGCATCGATATATCGGCATCAAGGTAGTCGATGCGATTGCCTAAAACTTCCAGATCCATTAATTTTGCTGTACCCATGAGGTTTAAATGTTCTGTCATTTTCATCTCGGAGCGCAGTCCAAAATAGGGGATGACTACAGTGCCTGAATAATCTGAGCTGAGGGCTCGATTGCTGGCCTGTAACTGTACTCTGGTCTGATTGGATTGAATTCCACCAACCAGCTCCATCCGAAGATTGTCCTCGCCAATGTTTAAGATACGCATTTCCAGATCCAGAGTGTTCCACTTAAAGTTCAGATTCAGACGATCTGCAGGCAGGTAGTTTGCTCCCCGAAAAGTAAATCCTCTGGTGCTTGAGACTGGGGTATTCAAATCAAGAGGAGAGTACTGTAGACGGGATCGGTAACCTAAAATGTGTAAATCCAAAGAAGCACCAATGGAGCGGGTACTGCGTTTTTGGATGATTCCCTGTCCTGCGCCCAGACCAAGCTGACCGGACAGAGCAGCATCCCAGACATTCAAAGAGGGTGTCATTCCAGTGAATGCCAGTAACTGTTGGCTCAAGGCAAAAAAAACATAGAAAAGGACCTTGTGCATATCAGGTAATGAGCTCGTCTTCCCCACCACGGGAAATCACCAGATCCCCGCTCTCTTCCAGGGCTCGTACAACATTCACAATTTTCTGCTGAGCTTCTTCCACATCCTTGATTCTCACCGGGCCCATAAAGGCCATATCATCCTGTAACATCTGTCCGGCTCGTTTGGACATGTTTTTCAAAAACTTGGAACGGACATCATCCGATGAGCCCTTGAGGGCCAGGGCAAGATCCTTGGTGTCGATTTCTTTGAGTACCCTTTGAATTCCACGATCATCAAGCATGTTGAGGTCTTCAAATACAAACATGCGTTTTTTGATTTCTTCGGCCAGATCGGGATTCTGAATTTCAAGGTTATCAATAATGGTTTTTTCAGTTCCACGATCCACAATATTGATAATCTCAACCAGGGAATCCACACCACCAACCGAAGTGTAATCAGTGCTGGAAACTGTAGACAGCTTTTTCTCAAGTATTGCTTCCACATCCCGAACAATCTCGGGGCTGGTTCTATCCATGAGTGCCAGTCTTTTTGCTGCTTCGACCTGAATCTCCGATGGGAAGGAAGATAGGATTGTTGCGGCCTTTTCAGGTTGAAGGTATGCCAGAATCAAGGCAATGGTCTGAGGGTGTTCCCCAGAAATGAAGTTTTGCAGGTGTTCCGGGTCAGCAGCCCGAATCAAATCAAAGGGCTGAACTTCCAATGATGCTGTCAGTTTAGAAATAATACTCTCGGCCATTTCGTCTCCCACAGCAGACTTAAGAAAGTCGCGGGCCGCCGAAACACCGCCCTGGGTAATAAACTCCTGGGCTTTGAGCATATTATAAAATTCTTCTACAACCTGATCCCGGTCATCGTTATCTACCTTGCGGATTTTGGCTATCTCAATGGCAACGGACTCCATTTCTTCTTCAGTGAGCAGTTTGACGATGTCTCTTGAAAGATCAGGACCAAGAAACATCAAAAAAATTGCTACCTTGATGCGGGCAGTCAGCTCCCGTTTTTTAGTTGGGCTTGCCATAATATTCCTTTATCAAAGCGGTTCCTCAATTCCGGGTAAATCCGGTTTCACACTCAGTACCGTATCATAGTTCAGCTTCAGGCCAAGTCCGCTGCCGCTTCCTTGTTTGAGATATACCTGTACAATCAGTTCTTCCTGTTTAAAATCCCAGTCCAGACGACCTTCCAGACAGTCCCAGTCACGAATCAATCCAAGTTTCACACGGGTAAACTCACTGGTCAAGGCGTTATAGTGGTTTTCTGTTCTCATGTAGACCTTGGGATGGGCCAGAAAGTCAGATACCTGGGTAAAGCTCTCCCACTGCTGATTTAGCCAGGAGTATTGTCCCCTTAGCTCATGACTCCATTCTTCACCATTACGAATATTAAAGTTCCAGGCAAGGTTGGCCAGCTTCAGATCACTCAAATCGGAAGCCACAGGGCCTGCATCATATCCAAGCCTCAACCCGGCCACCCAGGGGAATCCATTGTGTACACTGCGGTACTGAAATGCGGATGAGGGGTTGGAATACTGATGGCGTTTAAAGTCATAGGCCATTTGAAAGAGGGTGGAAGAGAACTGTCCGTGATTGTAATAGAATCTGTGGGTAATCTGTTCCTGGTCCAGAAGTCTGTCAAAACCACGAAAGGGACTTTGACCATGAACATCATTCAGATTGTAGCGGTTTGCATAACCAAAGCCCGAACCAAAATCATGTGTGATTCCTGTGTTGAGTCTTAAATAACTTCTGTGTCCATCATTGGAATAATCGTTGTACCGCCCTTGCACATTCATATCCCAGCGGGTTTTTCCAAACTTTAATGTGTCCTGAAACAGGTTGGCAAAAACCTCACGGTCCTGACTGTCAACCCGCCCCAAAAAATCCTGTTCTGTGAAATCTGTCCAGCGAACCCCAAAATTGTACTGATATGGGGTTCTCTCCACTCTGCGGGTTGGGGACTCAAGCTCAATGGAAGGCTTGCGATCCAGGCTTTGGATACGGTTGTCCAAAAGGAAGCGATTGCGATCCAGATCTTCTCGGACTTGATAGGAGGCTCTACCGGTCCAGCCTCCAGCCAGCCTCTGTCTCATCTCAAGAAATGTATTCAGTTCCTCGTTGTCCGCACCAATCAGAAACTGATCCCTAAGATAGTCCATACGAAGCTGAACATCGGTGTTGTCCGTTGGATACCATGCCTGCTCCAAGGCGACTCTTTGAGTATCTGTTCGGGTAAATTCATCCTTTTGCTGATCGATTCGGATACGGGCAGGGGCTTTTTTCTGTTGATTGATTTCCACTTCTGCAAACCATTCCAGACCTTGCCTGGCAGTCGGTTTAAGCTCGACGGTTCCATAGAAATTTTCATTTACAATAAAATTGGAGCGCACTTTGGCGTGAACCCCTCTTGAGGAATCATAACCGGGCACCAGGAAAAGGGGAGCAGCCATACCCTTGTCTTTGTCCAGCAAAAATCGATAGGCTGGCAAACTGAATACCCTTGTGTTTCCAAGATAAAAAGCAGCACCTTTCAGATACAGGGCCTGATCTGGTATCAGAAGCATTTCTCTGGCCACAATCTTGTAGTGGCACTCTTCTTCGGAACAGGTTGTGGCAAACCCATGATTCATTCTCATGCTAGCAGGCATCAGAATGGCAGATTGCCCGGTAACAAAGGTATTTTCCATAATGGCCCGAAAGTCCTCGACCCTGCCCTGCCGTGTTTTGGCATTATAAAGCAGGCTATCTGAGCGCATAATATCTTCACCGCGAATCAGTCTAACCTTGGACACAGCATAAATTTCCCCGGTTCTTAAGTTGTATTGCAGGTTCTCAGCCTCAATCTGAAAGTCATCCCCAAGGATAGAAGCATTGTCTTTGAGAATAACAAACCCCGTGGCCTGATTGTATTCCTGATACCCAGCACTAAAACTGATACTGCCTTTTTGGGCATAAATTGCTGAGATCAGGCAAAACGCCAATAGAAGCCTTGTGGGCAGAATCTTTAGTACGAATTTTAGGTTCATATATGCAACAAGCGAATATAACAAAAAACTCGTCAATTTCCAAAGATTTGCTAGCCCTCCAGATTCTGGCTTACGGCAGTGGTGGAAGGCAGGGATTCCAAAGAAACATCGGGATTGCGTTTAGGCAGCATTTCCAGATACGGATTCAGAGGTTTTAAAACCTCCTGGGGAAGCCAGTCATATCTCAGTCCAAGGGACAGGACGGCCAGAAGAAAAAAAAGAGTGTGTACTATAAATGCAAGCAGCTTTTCTAATGGACTCATAAACAGATGGGAATTGATTTGTCTTCTAACAGTGCCCCGTCTTTTCGTAGTTGTTCCAGCACAAAATTTACATCCCTTGAGGCACCACGGAAATGTACACTAATCGATTCTTCTTCATACTGTGTATGCAGAACTTTTGTCAAGGAGTATAGAGATTCAAGCAGGGCTTCCGATCCAAAACAGACACGAATCTGTCGTTCTGTCATCTGCTTTGAGAAAAACTCGTAAACCCGTTTTCTAAGAATTTCTATGCCGATCTGTTTGCTTGCTGAAATCATCACACTGTTTGGATAAACCGACTGGATCATTTTTAGCTGTACAGGGGTATCTTTCTTTTTATCGACCTTATTAAAACACAGAAGCCTTGGAATTTTATCCAGTTGTAATTCCTTAAGCACCAAAAGTGTATCTTCCATTCTGGCCTTATAATCGGAGTCGGAAACATCGACCACATGAATTAAAAGATCAGAATCCAGAATTTCTTCAAAAGTAGAACGGAAGGAGGCTACAAGCGAGTGGGGCAGCTTTTTAATAAACCCCACTGTGTCAGAAAAGAGAATTGCTGGTTTTTCATCGGGTTTGATAATCCTGGTTGATGGGTCAAGGGTGGCAAAAAGTTTATCTTCCACCAGAACTTCTGAGGCAGTCAGGCGATTTAACAGAGTGGATTTACCGCTGTTGGTATAACCTACAATTGCTACGGAGAAAAAGCTTTGGCGCAGTTTTTTCTGGGTACTTCTCTGCGATTTGATTTTATCCAGTTTTGACTTTAACTGTTGAATCTTGGTGCGGATGTAGCGTTTGTCTACCTCAAGCTGGGTTTCTCCATCTCCCCCAATAAATCCCCGCCCCCCTCTGGTACGGGAAAGGTGGGTCCATTGTCGCTTAAGCCTGGGCAAAGCATACTCAAGGCCGGCAAGTTCAATCTGCAGTTTGGCCTCGTGGGTTCTGGCATTCTGGGAAAAAATCTGAAGTATGACACCAGTTCTGTCAGTCACCTCAATACCCAAATCCTTTTCCAGGTTTCTTGCTTGTGTAGGACTTAAGTCGGAAAGATCG
>JACFNL010000011.1:0-56873 GCA_019454875.1 Candidatus Cloacimonadota bacterium
TAATGGCTGTTTTGAAGGGATAGAGCATGTTTGGGATCAAACCTGATATGGCCCATTTAATTTAACAGACACTAAGACTCAAGCCGCGTTTTTTCGAGGTTTTGGCTTGGTATCCGCTTTTTCTGACTCAGGGTGGCCTGTACCAAGATTTAGCACATCAGCCAGAAATCCCAGTTCTGAAAACAGCCTGCTATTCATTTTGTGATTTGGAGTCTGAAGGGTAAATCCGTAGTCTGAACCAGGGTTTTTGCTTCTGAATTCCAGTTGATTCAGTTGATTCAGTCCAAACTCAACCAGGGTATTGTTAAGATTGGCCTTTTCAATCAGAGAAAACAGACTTTGTTTGGAATAGGAGGTGGATTTTCCTTCTTCGCCCAACATAATCCAGTGGCTGCGATTGCCGTCTGTATCGGCTACACGAAATTGTAACCTGTCCTGTATAGTGATCTGGGAGGGGCTGTCTGGGGTCTGAAGCTCAAGTCTGGCTGAGGTGCCGCCCTTGCCTAATGTGGCATACCCAGAATTTGATTGATTCATACCCACAGAAAAATTTCCGGGCAGGCGAATCAGGCGAAAACCATTGTCTGTGCCACCTTCGGCACTTTCAAAAACCATCTGCCCAGCATCGTTGTAGCGAGCTACCACAGCTCCGCCAATCTGTTCCGAAAAAGCTTCGTTGTAAAGTTTTAAGATTTCATCACCACTTAAAAACTCGCGATCACTGATCTCTGGGGTCATAATTTTATGGTCATTGTACTGTCCATCAGAAGACCAGTAGCGCAGGGCAACCCGATTTCCCCCAGATGATACCTGGCGACCATCAGCCAGACGGTTTTCAGAGGTGGCAAAAGCCTTTTCCCCTCCGCTGCCATTGACTTTAAGGCGGGAACTACCAAAAAAGCGGGCAAATTCTTCGTTGCCTTCCAGTGAGATTTCCGATGTGTCTCCTGTTTCAGAAGTATTTAGAAATACCCTGCCGTCTTCACTGGAGGCCGTGATATCTACCCGGCGGGTTGCTCGTTGTGATGCAATGGCGGAATTGATCTGATCGGCTATCTGGCTGGCTGAATAACTTCCAGGTCTAAAGGATACCTTAACTGGTTCAGAATGTGCGGACAGGCGCGATGATAATACATCATGGGAGTTGGTATCCGAGATGGTAAAGGACATTTCATTTTTAAACTCATAAACTGGTGTGGTGGCAATTCCACGGGCAATAGCTGGATTTAATGGTTCTACGACCGGTGCAGACTGCAATAGATTCCGAAAGAACAAATCACTAGGGTTTAAGGTAGGCGGGTTTACCGTCTGTACATTTAATGAAACGACAGAATCTGTTTCCTCGATATGTGCCTGTTCAGCACCTAAAACTGCAGCAAAGGCATTGGTTTCAACAGGATTTTTTTTGGATAATTCTGTCAGGCTGTTTTTTACAATCAGAGGCTGAATCAGTTGATCGATTTGCATATCCTTGCTCCGTTAGTCACTATGATACAAACTCGTACCATAATAATTATCGGCAAACATAAACAAACCAATTAAACATTCCGATACAAAAAGGCTCCTTCAAAAAAATCAGAACAGGATATCTGAGAACATTCCAATCAGCTTGTGCAGTCCATTGAGTTTTTCAACTACCAGACCACGGGTGTCCCAGTCCTTTTCAAAAAACTCCCTGTAGGCTAAAGCCAGGGACTCACCTTCAAAAAAGACAAAGGTTTCATAATTTGACTGGAAAGCACCACTGGTAAAATTTGTAGAGCCAAGGCCCACAATTTTATCGTCGATAACAATAAGCTTGCAGTGCATTTCCTGACCATGTTTGATTTTATAGTGGCGAACATCAATGTCGATTCCAGGAAATTTTTCCTGAAGGGCCTGTACTAATGCCACAGCCTTATTATTGGGGCCACCCTTCCAGTCAAATCCATACAGATGTGTTCCTGGATCTACTATGATACGAACCTGAACACCCCGTTTTGCTGCTTCGGCAACGGCCTTTAGGGTTTCGGTATCATTAAACAGAAGCTGCTCAATCAAAATGGATTTTTGGGCTGCTCCAATTTCTTTAACCAGTACTTCCCTTGTGTTTTTCAGATAAGGTGCGGTCAGGGTAGATTTAGCCCTGGCAAAGTGCCAGTTGTTATCTGAGCGGAGTGCTTGCATATCAGCTAAGGCTCTTTCTTCATTGTAGTGAAGAATTGAGGAGTCATCTTTGGCAAAACCAAGATTCCAGGTATTAACAAAAATATGTTCCAGTTCCTTGATCAGAGGGCCAGAGACTTCCACCATAGTATCGTGATTTGTAGCTACGGTAGTGGCAAAATTCATGCCTCCTACCAGGGCGCGGGTTCCATCCACAACCAGAAGTTTCTGGTGATTGATTTTGACCAGTCCCCCATCCGGAATAAATTTGGGATTGGCATGAACTACGGGCAGGCCCATATTGACAGCTTTTAAAACCTTTGGCCTGTAAGGAGGTTTTACATAGTTATCTGCTTCTTCCTGGACCGTAAATCCTTCTGGTGTGGGGTAAGAATAGACGGTTTCTTCGGCCAGGGTTTCATTATAAAGGGTTTCAAAAATCTGGGTGCGATTACCCGCCTCGGCTTTTTTTTCCGAGCGACGAACAGGAGAGAGAATCAGACGGACGACAACGCCCTGCTTATGCTTTTCATCAAGAATTTCAAGCATCTGATCGGCGATGTCTCCACCAAACAGATACATATCAAAAAGGATCTGTTCCTTGGCATTGCGAATCATTTCCAAAGCACGAGGATAGATTTCCTCCTGTCCAACAAGAATTCGGGAGACAGAATCAAAAGATTCCTGTCCTACAGGCAACATTCTCTTTTCGAGGTTTTCTTTATAATAGGACTCCTGCTGAAAAAACCACAGACCAGGATCGTTCATCCATGGGGTAGACGCAGAAATACCGGAACAGATTGCCAGACTCAATAGAATTTTTTTCATGATCATTCCTCACACCACAAGAGATCCAGTATAAGAATGGAATCATGATGTGGCAAGTGCCCGCATCCGATCTATTTTTTCAGAAGGTCACGAATTTCCATCAGAAGTTTTTCCTGATTGCTTGGCTCAACTGGTTTAGGTGGTTCTGGGGTAACCTGGGCGGCTGCAAGTGCTTCTTTCTTTTCGGTAACTTCTTTTAAGGCATTCAAGAGCTTAATCACCATAAACATGGCAAAAGCAATGATGGTGAAGTCTACAATAGTCTGTATGAATTTTCCGTAATTCAAAGTTACAGCTGCCACTCCTTCAGAAGCCTCTTTAAGGGTAAAGACCAGATTTGAGAAGTCCACCCCGCCTAAAACAAGTCCTAGTGGTGGGGTAAGAATATCATTTACCAAAGAGCTGGTGATTTTTCCAAATGCTCCCCCAACTACAACACCAACAGCCAAATCGATGGCATTACCTTTGACGGCAAACTTCTGAAATTCCTGTAACATTCCCATTATAAACTCCTTAATATGAATCAACAGGGTATGGGGCTATCACCCGGGATTGCAATTTTTTTGAGGTCGAGTTTATACAAGATGTATTGATTGTTGTGAAATTTGGTAGTATCTGAGTATGAAAGCAAAAAATGTACTTGGAACTGAATTGTAACTCTGGAACAGCTTTACTTGCACTCACTTGATCTTCAATAGTAGTGAGGCAGGGCTGGCTTCTGGATTTGCGCAAGCAGCTTCTGAATTCTTTCACTGGTATTAGGATGGGTTCTTAAAATTTCTGGAACCTGAGGCCTTCCCAGAAGTTTTTGCCAGGTGTTACCACTAAGATGCTCCATTTTTTTCAAGGCAGAAGCCAAGCCTATGGGGTCATTGGAAATCTCGGCCGCCATACGGTCTGCTTCAAATTCCCTGGTACGGGACAGGGCCAGATTTAAAAGTGTATTACCAGTTGGGGCAAACATTAAAAGCAGTATCCAGAAAAGGGATATTTGTACATCAAAAAGCACCCAGACAGGAAAAAATAGGATCAATAGGGCCTGTCCAACTGCTCCAAAACCTGAGGTGAGGCTGGTAATGGCATTGGAGATACTCATAATGGTGAGATCCCCATTTTTTAAATGGGCGAGCTCATGGGCCAGGACACCACGAATTTCTCTTTCGGTTAACATTTGTAACATCCCGTCTGTGATGGCTATGGATGGATTGGAGTTTCCACCAACAGCAAATGCATTGATTTGTCTTGATGGAATCCAGTAGAGGGCTGGAATTGAATTCATCCCGGCCCTTTCACAAAGGCCATATAGGATGTGGTAGAGTAAAGGGGCCTGATAGCGATTTACCAAAACCCCATTGTAGGCTCGCATAATCCAGCGAGGATGGGCCTGAGAAGACCAGGTATAGATGAGGATAAACCCGATCAGAGCAATGGTTATTGCTCCGGATCCAAGGATGCCTGTAGCCAAAAGATATAAAATGGCACCCATCAGAGTAATAAGAACTATGGTCTGAATCCGGTTTTCATTCATGACATCCTCCTTTCAAATCTATGACATGCAAGCTCTGTGCCCAATGCGTTATGATTCCGATTATGAGACTGGGAATGATATTGTGTGTACTGGCCCTTCTGGTTTTGGGTGTAAGCTCCTACTTTCAGGAGAGGCACTGGCAACAGGTGGCATTAAGTCCTGCTACTCCTGCTGAGCTAAAACAGGTTCGTCGCGATTTTCGTTCCAGCAATACCCCATTGGTGCGATTTTCTCTGGCCAACCTGCCCCAGATTTATCTTGATCCAATCCTGGCCAATCCCGAAGGAATAGAACCAAGGTTTCACATGTTTGAACCCTGGATGATAAAAAAACTTCGTGAAACCCGTGAAAATTGCAGTATGCCTGCTTTGTCGCCTTTTGCCGATGTGACCCTGATCAAGGCTTTTTACTGGGAAATGTTTTTGTGTGACGAGAAGTTTGTACTCCCATCTAGCTTCTTTCAGACCTCTCCATTTATTCATCCATCGGGACAGTCCTATGCCTACCTTGCCTGGGAAACTGGCAGGAAGATGTTTCGCAGCAGAGCCTGGCTGACTGAGCATAGAAATCATCTGCATATTCTGGAGCTTCCGTCCCTACGGGATCATGCCGACTGGCATCCGATACAGGGAATACTTGCCAATCTGGATAAGTCGGATATTGAATTGCTGATCGAAGGGGTTTTGGCAGTCTGGAATCCTAATGTTGTACTGTTTCAGGAGGATTCAGAGTTTCCTTTAAGTTCAAGGAGTTTTTTCAGGTATGAAGCCTATGCCAGAGAACAGTGGGACTGGTATCTGAATAAATCGGTTTTTAAGACCGGTCCTATTACTGAGGGACTTGAGCCTCTACTGATTGAGGGCAACATGGCCTGGTATCTGGATAAAAGCCGCGTGCATAAATTTTCTGGAAACTATCGTTTTGGGGCAATGCTTGGGATTTTATTTCTTGGGCTGGGGTTGACGCTTATGGCTTTGGAGGCCATCCGGCACAGATTAAAAGAACAGGAAGAAAGACTTTTTGTGTTACAAACCTTAACCCATGAGCTACGAACTCCGGCCACGGCCCTGAAGCTTCATCTGGAAAACATGCGTACAAAATATGACAGCCTGCCAGAAGATGCCCAGGCTGATCTTCTCCATCTCCTGGAGGCCAATTCAAGGCTGGCCAGAGTATTGGAGGCCAGTACCCAATATCTGACAGCGGATAAGGGTGAAGGACCATTAAGGTTAAATGCCCAAAAAATTGAATCCATGCTGGGATTTGTGGAGGAAGTGATTGCAGACATTGATTCGGGAATCCAAATCTCCTCAGATTCCTCAGACTTTGCCGCCGAAGCAGACATTTACTGGCTAGGAATCTGTATTGGCAATCTTTTGGAAAATGCGCTGAGGCATGGAAAACTCCCTATTCTGGTCAAGGTTTCAAAAATGGAGAATGAGGGTGTGATAGAGGTCTGCGATCAGGGTCAGGTTGATTTAAAAACCTTACAAAATGGGATCCGTGCATTTTCCCGTCGTAAGGACAGTGAGGGGCTAGGGCTTGGTCTTTCTCTTGTAGATAAAATTATGGTGGCAATGCGAGGGAAGCTGAAGGTTTTAGCCCACCCCACCAGATTTTCACTTCATCTTCCCTATTGCAAAAGGAGTTAGAAATGGAGAGTATTTTACTGGTTGAGGATGATCGGGAAATCCGTGAGGCCTTAAAGTCTGTGCTTGAGAAGGAAGGATTTTTGTTAATTACTGCCTCTAATCTGGCTGAGGCCAATCAGGAATACAACAAAAAGCCGGATCTGGTGCTTTTGGACTGGATGCTTCCTGATGGACAGGGCATTGAGTTTTTGCGGGTCATCCGTAATGATCGCCCTGCTCTTCCAGTAATCTTTTTAACGGCCAGAACAGAGCTGGTGGATAAGGTGCTTGGATTGGAACTGGGAGCTGATGATTATATAACCAAACCCTTTGAACCCAGAGAACTGATAGCAAGAATCAGGGCCAGGCTGAGAAGAAGTCAGAGCACAGTTTCTGAGGCATCCAAGGAGAAGTCATCCTCCGAAATTCTTACTCAGGACTGTATCAGCATGAATCTTCTTTCGCTTGAGGTGACCTATGAAGGCAGGCCTATTGCCCTGACTAGAATGGAGATGAATCTGCTACGACTGTTTATGGAACATCCGGGGCAGGTATTCACCCGTGATGAGCTTTTGAGCCGTATCTGGGGCATTCGTTATCCTTCGACCCGAACTGTTGACAATCACATTTTGCAGTTAAGACAAAAGTTCAGGCCAGACCTGTTTGAAACCATGCATGGGGTGGGATATCGTTTTCGTCCTCGAAAAGTATAAGTACATGCGTGTATGATAGTTCTATGAAACGAACCATACTTTGTATTGATGATGAGCTGTTTATTAGGGAGAGTGTGGGATTCTGGCTTGAAGACCGGGGCTATCAGGTCATTACAGCTCACAATGGACGGCTCGGGCTCGATTTGTTTATGTCGCAAAAACCCGATTTGGTACTTCTGGATTTATGTATGCCCGACATGGATGGCTTTGAGTTTCTGGGCAAAATTAAAAAACTCATATCTGACATTCCGGTTATTGTGATTTCTGGTACAGGCCGGATCGCGGATGTAGTGGAAGCCCAGAACCGTGGGGCCTGGCAATATATTATGAAGCCAATGCATGACTTTAATATGCTTGCTCATGCCATGAAACAATGTTTTGAAAAGGTGGATCTGATACAGGAAAACCGCCGCTACAAAGAGCATCTTGAAAAAAAAGTGGAAGAAAGAACGGCTCAGCTGACCCTTTTAAACAGTCTTAGTGAAGATGTTTTAGGTGAAATCGATTTTGATCAGATCTGTTACAAAATTTCCTTGGCTGCCAAGGAGATGCTTGGAGCCGAACATGCCCTGATCCTTTATACGGAAAAGGCAGGTTTTGTACATTTTCCAGCTACCGACAAAATGCTGATATCAGAGAAGGTTATTGAACGGCTTGCCCGTCTGGCCTTAAAAGAGAGCGAGGAAATTGTATTAAGTGATCCTGAACTGGGCTGGGTTCTGATAGCCCCCGTTGTACTGGATTCCAAAAGAATGGGAGTTTTGGTAATTTCAAGAAAGGAACTGGAGTTTACCCAGGAAGATTCTCAGGTAATCAGCCGACTGGCTTCCATATATCTTTTGGCAGTTCAGAGGAGATCCCTGGAGTCGAAGGTACAAAGAGAGCAGCAAAATGCTTCTATGGCACTTAAGGTAAAATCCACATTTTTATCTCAGATGAGTCACGAGCTTAGGACACCACTGACTGGTACTATGGGTATGCTTGAGTTGATTCAGAATACTACAACACTGGAGGACTCACATCGTTTTGCTGTCGAAGGCAGTAAATCTGCCCGTGAGCTTCTGGAGCTAATCAACAGAATTTTACAGTTCTGTAATCTGGCCCAGCAGGAGTTTCAGCCCGAGTTCTGTGGTTTTTCACCATCTGAGCAGATCATTCAGGTCTGTCTGGGTTTTATTGAAGACGCGCATCAAAAGGGGCTTAAACTTAGATGGATTATAGATTCGTCCGTACCTGAGCTATTTGTAAACGATCCTCTGGCCTTAAGACAGATTTTACATTCTCTTGTGGATAACGCGGTCAAATTTTCTGATTCCGGCGAGATTCTGGTCCGTGCCTGGTATCTGCCGGATGAAAAGATTTTGAAGTTTGTAATCGAAGATCAGGGACCTGGAATTGACCCTGCCAATCAGGATGTGATTTTTGAACACTTTACACAACTGGAAGAAGTGTATACCAGGGTTCATGGTGGTGCTGGACTAGGTCTTGCTCTGGTGAAAAGACTAGTTGATCATATTGGGGGCAAGGTATGGGTGGAGTCACAACCAGGAACTGGATCCAGATTTTTTGTAGATCTGCCTCAACATCATGAAGTTGTCTGACTATCTTGAGTCAAGAAGGTTGCCTAAAAGTTTTGCTCTGATATCTGTACTGTCTTCTGGAATTCTGGGAATCTGCCTGTTCATTTTTATATATCTGGAGCGTGTTCAGTCTGTGGAGGCAGAGCTTCTGCACTTAGCCACTTATGTTGCCGAGGAGTGTCAGAATGCGGTAAGGACTCTTAGGCCGGCGGAATGCCAGAAACGAATGGATAGTCTTTTTTTTCGTGACTCTTTGGCCATGGGGGTTGTATATGATGCCACTCGGCAACCCTTTGCAAGCTACATCAACCGCCAGGCAGCATTTCGGCTCGAAGTTCCCCGTTTTCCGGCAGAAGGACATTTTCTTAAGGGTAATGGCAAAACTCATGTCCTGTATCCCCTGATTTTTGGTGGGGATTATTTGGGTGTAGTTTATTTTCAGGAAAACACAGCTGTCATATTGGATGATCTTTTTAACAAGGCACTTTTTATTCTTTTGGGGGTATTGCTTATTGGATTGATGGGATATGTTGTGGGAGTATGGCTTTCCAGACTCTGGCTTTTCCCGGTAGCCAGAATTCTTCAGGATGCAGAAGGAATGGTTTCCGGCGAAATTGATATCCGCAACTGGAGTCTGCCTGAACCGTCCCCTCGGGTGACAAAACTGGAGCTGGCCCTCATAAAAATTATTGATTTAGCCAGACACAGGTTTATGCGGCACATGAATGAACTGGAGAGGGCTGAGGGTATCATTCAGGTTCTGGAATCAGAAAATCGCGAAAGAAAACGGACTGAAACCGAGTTGTGGGCCACACAACAGTACCTCTATAACCTGGTGAATAAGATCCCATCCCTGATAGCTGCCGTAGATGCGGATTTGCGTGTCAGACTGTGGAACAGGGAGGCCGAAAACGCAACAGGGGTCACGGTACACAATGCCATGGGAAAACCCTTAAGAGATGTATTAAAACAGTTCCAGGCCTATTACAAAGATGTGAGGGAGTCTATGGACACTTCGCAGCCAGTGTTAAGGGATCGATCCCTTTGTATTGTGGATGGGGTTATTGGAGCTGTCATCAAGATTGATGATGTTACGGAGAGGGTACAGTTTTATGAGATGATGACCCGCTCGGAAAAAATGATATCAGTAGGGGCTTTGGCAGCGGGCATGGCCCATGAAATCAATAACCCTCTGGCAGGAATTCTTCAGTCTTCCCAGGTGCTCAGAGACAGGCTTTCGGATGGTCTGGAGGCCAACGAGGAGGTGGCCAGGGAGTTAAATATTGATTTGCAGTCTGTATTGAGTTACGCCAGGAAGCGACAGGTGTTTCAGCTTCTGGATGCAATCCAGGAGGCGGGAAAAAGAGCATCTCAAATCATTCGCAGGATGCTGGGTTTCAGCCGTACAAGCAACAGTAGGTATACCAGGGTAAATTTGATCCACTTAGTCGAAGAAACCTTAAAAATTGCAGAAAATGATATCAATTTAAAAAAGCGTTTTCGCTCTGATAACCTGATCATTGAAAAAAACTTTGCGGATCATCTGCCTGAGATTGACTGTGATTTTACCCAGATTCAGCAGGTTTTACTAAATCTTGTAAAAAACTCTGTGGAATCTATGGCAGAGCAGAAAGAACCCAGGCTGATTCTTGATCTCAAAACCCAGAATCAATCCGTAGTATTGGCTGTGGAAGATAATGGTCATGGAATGACCGAAGATGTTGTCCGTCGGGTGTTTGAGCCATTTTTTACCACAAAAAATCCTGGAGAAGGTACGGGCCTGGGTCTGCCTGTATCATATTTTATTATCAAGGAGGGCCACGGAGGAGAGATTTCTGTGCGTTCTGTTCCTAACCACTGGACCCGTTTTGAAATTTTGTTGCCCATTCAACAAAAAGCCCCCCGGTTGAATGCAACCGGAGGGTGATTTCCTGTTCAGCCATTGGTAATGCTGATGCGTTTTGCCAGGCTGTTCTGTTCCAGTTTAGGCAGGGTAATCTGAAGTACCCCATCCTTGTAAACAGCCTCTACCCTGTTTGCATCAACCTCGGAAGAAAGAGATACAGCCCGTTTAAAAGAACCAAAACTTCTTTCAATTCTATGCCAGGTGCCTTCCTTTTCCTCGGTTTCCTTTTTCCTCTCGCCCTTGAGTATCAGAGTTTGATTTTCAAGTTGAATCTCAAGGTTTTCCTGAGGAATTCCAGGGACCTCTGCTGTTACAACAAAGGAGCTTTCAGTCTCGGTTACATTAAGAGAAGGTAACTGCGATGCCTTTGCTGGTGTTTCTCCAAGGAAGTTATCAAATAAGCTGTGCAGCTGTTTTTGAAGTTCAGCCATTGGATTATAAACAATTTCATACGAAGAGTTTTTGCGGTTCATGATGCCCTCCTTTCCTTAAAGCATGATCAGTTTGCCTGTTTAATAGAAATTCGTTTGCTTGTCTGAGCCTGTTTTGGCAGAGTGATCTTTAAGACTCCATCTTTTAAGGATGCCTCAATGGCATCAGAATTGATGTTCTGATAGATTTCAAAAACCCGTTTAAAATTCCTGGGTCTGAACTCTGCATGACTTCTTCTGACACCTTCGGGTAACTCCAGACTGGAGGTACCGTGAATACTTAATGTGTCGTTTTCCAGTTGAATATCCACATTTTCGAGTTTTACACCAGGCATTTCCATAAGAATCATCAGCTCTTTTTCTGTCTCAAAGATATCTGTGGCTGGTAACACTACGGGTAACTTGCTGGTATTAGTAATTTTTGTTTCTTCCATGATTGCCTCCTTTATTCTCCTTCTGCCTACATATATCCAAGAACTGTGCCATTGGAAAGTCTGGGGGTTTTTGATATCAGGTGACACAAAAAAATAATTAACAACAGAAAAGCCCCGATCGTTTTCATCGGGGCTCATGTTTCAGAATGTGATTTATGTTTCAGGGATTGTTACAAATCTTGACCATCGGAGCTGAAGATTCCAGCATTCATACAGGCCTCATCCACAAATGGATTGGAGTTACCCTGTATGGTTTTAATCAGCTGATTTCTTTTACATTCCCATTCATCAACTGGATCGGAATTGTCCCAGCTTCGAAGCATCTTCATCATGGATGGTTCAATGGTGACAAAACTTGGATAGGAGTTTTGCAGATAAAAATAGGTCCGGGCCAGCTCACCCCGAACAGCCTCAGTCGGTTCAGCAACACCGTTGGCAATTTCAAAATCGCATTTGCCAAATTCTCTGGGTTCTCCAGGTACTATGCCGTAGGGAAGATTGGAGCGGTATCCATTGGCTTCCCCAACACTAGGGTAAAGATTGTGCAAATCGGATTCCATTCTGCGAAACTGTGGGCTAACCTTACTGGCACAGGAACGACCCTTGTAAGCCTTGGGTTCGTATACCTTGGTACTACATTCAATTTTGCCAGAGCTTAACCGCTCACAGACCCTTACTTCACGATAGGAGGTCACACAGCTGTCATGACCTTCGTGCCAGGCAGAAATTTTCTGGCCCAGGTGGGAGGCCGGGAAGGCGTGTTCCCATTCCACACGACGGGCCCTGACACCGCTGCCCTTAGGTTCATAGCCGCAGGCTTTTAGATCAGGTTCAAGGGTATAGCGTTTGGGCTGCTTTGACCATTCCTCATAAGTTGGGAAGGTAAACCCTTCCATAGAGTCCCAGTTGTAAAGCAGATGTTTTTCAATGGCTGCCTGCTTTTCAGACTCATAGTCCCGCTTGACTTCAACTTTGTTGTAGGGGCAATTGCAATAAATGGTGGACTGATTCTGGGGATAAACATCATCGCGCAGATATTTTTTTGCAGTTTCAAAACTGCTTACCCCTTCGTTTCCTTCAGAGTCGGTTTCTGTATCGGAAGCCAGACATGTATAAGAGTTCAGCCCAAGAACGAGTAGACATAGTAGTATCTTTAAATGTTTTGCCATAGTATGAGTAATACGCAAACCATCCAGAAAAGTTGCATTTTTCCCAGGATTTAAACTTGATCTTGACTAAGGCCGGGACTGCATATATCATTGCGGTCTTTTTTATTTTGTTTTTCTTGAAAGGAACCGATATGAAACGGACATTTCAACCACATAATCGCAGAAGAGCTCGCCGCCACGGTTTCCGCAAACGGATGCAGACACCCGGTGGTCGTGCTGTTATTAAAAGCAGACGGGCTAAGGGTCGCCATAAGCTGACTCAGGTTTGATGAGAACATTGAGCCAATGCGAAGGACGCTGCGCACACAGGAAGAATTCAAAAGAGTTTTTGATGCAGGCCGCTACATTACAAAGCGGAATGCAGTGTTAAGCGTCCTTGTTCTGAAACAACCTGATCTTAGATATGGAATTTTAGTACGCCGTAAAGTTGGCAATGCTGTTTTCAGAAACAAGGTCCGGAGGCAGTTGCGGGAAATTTTCAGAGAAGGCCTTCAGCTTATGGGCTGGCAAGGTCATTTTGTGCTTTCCGTAACTCGTGATTTTGCTGAGCTGGCCTATGCAGAAAAAAAAAGTTACTTGTGTCAAATCATTCAAAATGCCACTGCCAAACAGGCTTGAGGCGTTTTTGATTCAAAAGATTTATCAGCCCCTGTTTTCTCCATTTGTGGGCAGGTCATGTCGTTTTTATCCCTCGTGTTCGAACTACGGTCTTGATTCATTGGGCAAATATGGCTTCTTCAAGGCCAATCTGAAAATTGTATCGCGCATTTTGCGTTGTAATCCTTTTTGTAAGGGGGGATATGATCCGGCTTAAACACCTGTTGATGATGATTTGTTTACTGACAAAGGCCTATCAGGCTGGTCAGTGGCAGAAACAGGATGGATTCTGGCTTTATTCTGAAGATAGAATGGTTGTTGGCCTGAATCCTGAAGGGGATGTGACCCGCCTGGAATTGATTTCACCCCGATACAAGAAGGAAGTTACTCCTGCTGATGTCAGCTATCGTGACCCAGCTGTTTCAGGGATGCAGCTTGGTAAGCTTCTAGGAATTCGTTTTGGATTTATGGACAAGGATCAGGATCGTTTTGAACTGAAGTCTTCAGAACTTCTTGAGGATGGAGATGGGGTCGTTGTCAGGCTTCAGGATTTGCAGCCCGAGTCCATGACCCAAGGTCTCATGATTACCAAGACCTGGAAAAATGTAGGAGACTATCGCTTCAGTTTAAGTCTTGAGCTGAGCAATCCCACCAGCCAGACCATGCCACTTCATCCTTCTTCAAATCCGTCCCGCAATCTTGGTCTGATTATGGGAATGATTGTGCCTGAGGACTACTGGGCCTATCATGAGGTTGGAAAAGTTGGGGATATGCACACAATCGAAGCCAAACCCGCCCCATCTGTGGCCCCTGTACACGGCTTTGATTTCCTGTCATGGCGTAACCAGCACTTTGTTCTGGCGGCCAAGTTTAGCGGGGAAACAATGTTTGCCTCCAGAATTCCTGTGAAACGCAGCGAAGTCACTGCTATCCCTCAGGATCTGATTACCCACCTTTTCCCCATAGGTCAGGAACAGCTCGCTTCTGGGGCCAGTATTACCAGAGAATTTTTGTTTTTCTTTGGTGAGAAACGCGAAGAAGTAATGGCGGCAACCGAGTTTTCGCCTCTTTTTGACCGCTATGGAAAATATCTGGGTGCTATTCAGAAACTGATGTTTGTGACATTGAACTTCTTTTATGGACTGACCAAAGACTGGGGATGGGCCATAATTTTACTGACTTTTCTGGTGAAACTGATTCTTTTGCCTCTTAATATCAAACAGACAGTCTCGATGAGCAAAATGCAGCAATTGCAGCCAGAGCTTAAAAAGATTCAGGAGAAGTTCGCAGAAGACAGACAAAGGCTTTCCCAGGAAATGATGAACCTTTATCGTACCCACCAGATTAACCCACTGGCTGGTTGTCTTCCCATGCTGGCTCAGATGCCGATTTTTCTGGCCCTGTTTTATACAGTGGGGGGCAGTGTAGAAATTTTGGGCTCTCCATTTTTCTGGATTCCTGACCTGGCAGCGGCCGATCCCTACCTGATTTTGCCTATGATTTTTACATTAAGCTTTGTAGTAACCCAAAGCAAAATGACTATGGATCCAAGTCAGAAGGCATTAATTTACATCATGCCAGTTATGCTTTTTGTGATGATGATGCATTTGCCATCCGGTGTGATGTTGTATATTGTTGGTCAGTCCCTTTTCACAAATGTGGAGCAGTCGATGATTAAGGCCAGGATTCAGACTTCAAACGGTGGCGGGACAGGTTCTTCCAAAGAGATTGAAATTGAAAAGCCAGTAAAAAATAAGAAAAAGAAAAATAAGGAATCATGATGAGAGAAAGAATTCATTCCGCCGAAACCGTGGAAATTGCCAAACAACAGTTGATGGAACAGATTCGACTCAGGGACTATGAGACCTGTGAATTTGAAGTGGTTCAGGAAGAACGCAAGGGAATTTTGGGGATTGGTTCCCGTGAGGCCCAGGTAAAGGTAAAGATTGATGCTGATAAGCACAAAAAAGCCATGACCCTGTTAAAAGAAGCCCTTGAAATCATGAATATAAAAGTTGATATCAAGGACAAATTCAACAAAAAGAGCAATTCATTGGATATTGAGCTTGAGGGGGAAGAGGCAGATGAACTTTTTGCCACATTAGGCCAGGATCGTGAAGATTTAGAGCAGCTGTTGAACCTTATGGTCAATGCCAGAACCGAATCCCGATTCCTTAAAATCCACTTGCAGCAGCCATTAAAGCGCAATCCTGCCAGAGAACAGTTTCTGAAGAATCAGGCAATCACCTTGGCTCGTCAGGTTGTACAATCCGGACAGTCAATCTCCCTTCCATCCATGAACTCCTATGAGCGAAGTCTGGTTCACAATGCTGTGAAAGAAGTGGATGGGGTCATGACTCAGTCTGAGGGTACAGGCCCAGATCGTCATGTTGTGATTCATAAAACAGGGAATTGAGAACTGTGGCCTTGCGCCAGGATGATTTGATTTATGCTCTGGCCACCGGAACAGGGGGGGCCGTTGCAATTATTCGTCTTAGTGGAAGTTCTTGCTGGGATACCCTTGTACCATTATTAAAGACTAAAAAGATGCGCGGACTTCGCCCTCGTCCCCGATACTTTCACTATGTGGGTATCTATGATGGTGACAGTCTGCTTGATGATGTCTGCTGTGTCTTTTTTCCCCTGGAAAAAAGTTACACAGGGGAGGAAATGGCAGAAATACACTGCCACGGCTCCAGGGCAATTATTCAAAGAATCTGTGAGATTCTTACTCAAAGGGGGGCCCGTCCAGCAAAACCTGGAGAGTTTACCCGTCGGGCCTTTATTAATGGACGAATGGGTTTAAGCCAGGCAGAGGCCGTTCGTGAACTGATTGAATCAGACACTATTGAAGAAGCTTCGGTGGCCATCCGCAAGCTGCAAGGTGAACTGAAACACAGGGTGGAAGAGCTACGGCAGGATCTGATTGATTGTGCTGCCAGTCTGGAAGCTACTCTGGATTACCCTGAGGAAGACATCGAGCACATGGATCAGGGTGTTCTGATTCAAAGAATTGATAGTCTTAGCTCAAAGATTAGTGCCATGCGCCACACTTATGATCGCCATAAACTGGCCCGTGAAGGAATATCGGTTGCCATTTTAGGCAAGCCCAATGCAGGCAAATCATCTCTTCTGAACTCACTCTTAAAAGAAGAACGGGCGATTGTGACAGACATTGAAGGTACAACAAGGGATCATATTGAAGAATCCTTCCAATACAAGGGTATCAAGTTTCGCCTGATTGATACTGCCGGGATTCGTGAGTCCCATGATGTGGTCGAAAAAATTGGAATTGAACGATCCTTGAGGTTTGAGAAAGAGGCAGATCTGGTATTGTATCTTTATGATGGTTTAATCAAGGTGGATTTGCGCTCAGAGAGTCACAACGCCTTTCATCTCTTGAACAAATCGGATCTTGGGGTACATGAAGATAACCGCATACTCCTTGAAAAAGCGGGAGTATTTTCCATTTCGGCAATGCGCCACAGTGGGCTTGAAAAACTTTTAAATGCCATGCAGAGTTTTGGCAGAAACCTGATTACCCAGACAGATTCCGAAGTTCCGGTGATTACCTCAGAAAGACATGCTCATTGCCTGGATTCGGCCTATTTGTGCCTAAACTCATTTAAAGACAGCCTGATAAGGGGCATTCCTATGGACATTGCCTTAGTGGAGTTGTATGAGGCCAGGGACCACTTAGGGCAGATTACGGGAATGGTTTTTACAGCGGATATCATAGACCGTATTTTTGAAAAATTCTGTATAGGCAAATAGGGTGACAAAAAGCTAAATATTTGTTTGTTTTTGTCGATATTTGCCACATGAAAAAGCTAATTCTGACTGTATCGTTGATGGCCGTAATGCTGAGTGGGTGTGACTTCAAGGGTGAAAACCCTGATATTGTAGTGGGCAATGGTCTTAGGCTGACCACAACCCGGCCCTATAACTCAGGATTTGATAAGCTGGTTTTGAAAAACTCCTATGATGGAACGGTGGAACTTCAGAAAAGCTCGGAGTTTACAGTTAAAGCTGATGCAAATATTCTTGAGCATGTAAAATCAAGTGTTTCCAATGGCACTCTGACTGTCAATAATGCCAAGGAGCTTCTGCCAACCAATGATATTGAGGTTACAGTAAGAACGGGACAGTTAAAGGAAATATCCTTAAATTTTGCTTCCGAAATTCGGGTTCTTTCCATTTCAGGGGATTCATTGTCAGTGAATCTTGCCGATGCAGCCAAACTCACCCTGAGTGGGCAGGTAAATCAGTTGACTGTAGTTTCAAGTGGTAGCAGTAATCTCGATGCTACAGGACTTACAGCTCAAAAGGTAAGTCTGACACAGACGGGTAAAAGTGTTGCCAAGGTCTATGCAATGACTGAGGTCATAGCCAATCTTCAGGCAGAGTCATATGCAGAAATTTTTGGAAATCCAGGCACTGTGGAAAAAAATGTGGCTTCTACGGCGAAGCTGATTCACGAGACTTCCATTTAACCAGATCATTTAAACGGGAACGCCCATTTGCTATAAATATCTGACCAAGGAGGTTCCCTGATGCAAAGTCGCGTTCCAGGCTTTTAGCCTTCTCAAGTGGGCAATAAAATGCCTCCAGACCATATTCAATATCGATCATGTCCGAAGGATAATATCTGGCCTTACCCCGTAGAAACACACCGGAAGAAAAAGGTTTGAGACTGATTCTGTCAACCTTCCAGGGCTGATCCTTACCGCTAGGTAACAGTCGTACAAAAACAGGAGTTCCCTGGGTGATATGGGATAAATCTGTTTCTGCATTTTCCAGAAGTTCCAATGGAAGGCGGTTGATCTCATAGGACAAAGCCACATAATTGCCGCGAAACAGATCCCGAGGATCAACAGGACGGGTCTGCAAAAGCACCTCAGTACCAGTGAGAACAGGTAAAGCAGCCCAGGCTATCATGGCAATAAGACATAGGATCTGAAACGCACCTGCAATAACAATTTTTTTAGGTGAAGGAGTGCTCATGAGCGGCTCTCCTGAACTTTTTCCCAGAAAACAGCACTGTAATACAAAGCCAGTGCAGCCACAAAAAAGAGGATCGAAGAGGTAATATAATCTCCAATCAGACTGAGGTAGCGACAGAAGCCCAGGGCTAGCAGAATGCCGATTCCACTTTGAAACCAGTACACCTCACCTTGCTGCACCCCTGCCCGAATCAGCCGGATTCCAGTGATAAACAGTAAAAGGTTGATGCAGATAATAAGGATTACGGACATATCACTTTCTGAGAACCAGTTAAAATGTACCAAAAGAGTGGAGAGGGCAATTAACAGATTTACCCCAAGTGACAGGCAGGAAAGACGAATGGAAGTGATTCGCTCTTGAACAAAGTAGTCATTCAGATTTGGAAGCTGAGGCAGGATAATACAGACAAACTGAATGGAAAAATGTACACACCATAAAATCAGGTAGGGAAGAATTGGTCTGTTTTCATTGTTCAGGTTGGCATACATCACATCGTAGAAGGATAGAAGCAGTAACAGGAAAAAAACCAGGGGCATACATTTTTTTAGAAGGTTTTGACCCTGATCCATGGAACCTTTGGCAGAACTTAATAACAAGGACACAGAAAACAGGGAAAAAGCAGAACAGAAAAGTGTCTGAAAATACCAGCCAAATCCAGGAAAGTGTGGGTAAATCAGAGCCTGGGAAAAATTGGCAACCCAAAGAATCAGACCGATGTACCAGGATAAAACCAGCTGGTATGGATAAGTGGGCCAGGATCTCACCAGATACAGAAGAAGTGCCTGAAAGGGAAGGTAAAACAGACAATAATGCATTGGGTGCTTCAGTTCCAGAATCAGGGTGCCGTTTACAAGCCAGCTCAAAAAAAGCACAAATGCCATTTTAGGGTATATATACACCATGGGAGCAATGCCTAAGGCCCATAGTAGAACACCATTGGGAAAATGACTGCTGAGATGAAAGATCTGGGCAGTAAGCCAGATTCCAATACCAAAAATAAAACAGCTCAAAAATGCCAGAGTTTCGGCTGTCTGCTGTTTGCCTTTTTGCTCGAACCAGTAAACCAGGCCAAGGTTTACACAAAGTGCACCAAGTACTGTACAGAACTGTACCATCTGCCCCAGGCTTTGCCAGTTGGCAGACAATAATAAAAACAGGGAAAAGCCCATAAAAACAACGGCAATAGAAAACAGAATCTGGGTTGCCGAATAGGATTTTTCAGGATAAAGGTCAAGAATACCTTGCCTTGTTGCAGAATCAATCAGTCCCTGGGTTACCCAGTGCTGACTTTCATTTCTCAGTTGCCGAGAAAAACGCATATTCAGATCCAACCATACTTATGAAGTTTAAGCAACACTTAAAAACCCATTCCCATGCCAAAACGGACTCCATCAAAGTCTAGAGACTTTGTGCCAGTCGGGGTTCTGGAAGGAAAGACAAATTCTTCGGAGAAATGCCATCCAATACGGGCTGTTAGGGCTGTTTTTGTAAGTGGCATTTTATCCATAATTTTCATTCCGAGGCTTAAGGATCCAAATATATGATCCTGTTCTTTTAAGATCTCACCACGGTTTTTGTAATAATTTTGCATCGACACATTGGCTTTGAAGTCCCGAAAACCTAAAGAAGATGAGAAAAACAGCTTTTTGTTGAGGTAATATTTCCACTCCAGTTCCAGTTTGTTGATCGTCAGGGACTGACTCGAATGGGGGCTTTTTAAATTATTTGTGACCTGCGATGCTTTAACATGCAAAACCTGGTTTTCAAACATGGGTCTGGTCCAGACAATGCCTGGTCCAAAAGAGGTTTCAAAACCAGGAAGCCTTTCGATTTCTGGAAACAGGCTGAGTTTTTCACGAATGGGGTTCTGGGGCTTTGAAGATACATCGGATAAAATCCTGATGGATGAGTCTGAACCAGGCATCAATGGCCTTTGTGTCATTACTCCTGGGATTTCATTGGCCGTATAAAATCTTTGATTTTCAAAGCCTCTTTGCCTGGCACCAAGCGATATTGGAAAAAGGCATACAATCAGGATTGGGATCAGAGACTTCACCAACCAGTTATCGTCATAGTCTGGGGTCTAAATTACCCGATTGTAATGGGGGAGGAAGGATTCCTTCGGGCTCAGAGGCTGTAAGTACTTCCCAGGCCGAAATCCAGAGAGGATTGTCAGAATAATCATCCTTACACTGTAAAAGTCGGGTACGGGCCAAATCGTGTAGCCTGCGGGCTGGGGCACTGCGGTTTTTCTGGCGATGGACTCCCACCCCAGCCAGAAGAATCATGGCTTGCAAAAGCATTTTTTCAGCTCCGGTAGTTTTGAGCCAAAGAGTCTCCCAATCCTCATGGGCGCAAAAATAGTTCTGTTCGGCGAAATGTAGAAGTCCCTGATCAAGATAGTCGATTTGGAGCATGGTATCATTAGACTGGATTTTTATATGAATGTAAATCATGAATCAGTAATGTATACGCAATATAGAATGCGTTTGTACATGCGTTCCGCCCTGTTTACAGCCCTGATCAGTGTTAGTGCCTTTGTGGTTTTGCCAATCGGCATGGTGCCTTTGACAATGCAATCCCTGATGGTACAGTTTGCGGCACTGTTGTTGCCCGCACCCTATGGGGTGATTTCCATTCTTCTGTATCTTTTTGTTGGTGCTCTTGGATTTCCGGTTTTTAGTCAGGGCAGGGGTGGGCTTGCCCACTTTGTAGGCCCAACCGGTGGGTATTTGCTGGGTTTTTTAGTGGCCAACGGGTTTTTACAGTTAAAAAGATCGATTTTTATCCGTTCAAGAACCATGCTGTTTACGGGGCTGTTTTTGCATACTGTTATACTTCTGGCTTTGGGCCATGTGCATATGGTTGCAGTGGCCAGTGTAGGGTCTTTGAAAGCAGAAATGATTAGCATGGGCTTAATACTACCTTCAATTATAAAAATTGTTATAGGAACCCTGGTTCTGGATTGGTTGATAATCAAAAGGAGATTCCGGTCTTGAAAAAGCGACTACTACTTCTTGCTCCTTTGTGGATTCTATTTTTTGTTTTATGGTTAAGTCCATTCTGGAGACTGTTTCTGATAGGATATTTTTACGAAACCATAGGCAATGTTTCCGGAGCCAGTCTGTTTTATATGGACTCAACTATGGTCAAACCGGCCATTCTGTTTCCTCATCAGGCTTATTTACCTCATGAGAGAATAATAAATATTGCGGAGCAGGCAAAGTTTTCTGATCTTCCCGATGTGGTGAACGCATTGGTTGAGCTTGCCAAGATACAGGATAAAGATGGGGCAACATACCAGAATGCGGCTTTGCAGCTTTTAGTGGCCTATTCCGAGCGGCAGATTGAGAAAGATGGGGAAAGGGTATTTTTTAACTTTGTCAAATCATTGCAGGACAAGAATACTAACTCGTCCATACCCTATTATCTTTTGGGAAAATATTTTTTGCGAATGGAGAGAAGGATTCAGGCCCAGGAACAGTTCCGCGAGGCATTAAATCGAATCCCTTTTTTATCTGATGCGGCATTGCTTCTGGCTAAAGCTGCCTATGAAGAAAAAAATTATACCCGTGTCATTCAGGTTTTAGAGACCCACAAAACCTCATTGCCAGATTCCTTTGACTTTTATTCGATGCTTGGTTTGTCCAACTATTTTCTGGGCCATTTAGCCGATGCAGCCAAACCTTTGGAGGAGGCCTTAAAAATCCGGCCAGCTTCTCTGGATGAGGCCAGGGCCTTGGGGCTTCTGGGGGCAAAACTGGGGTTTGATGACTATGCCAGGCATCTTCGAGATGTCATACAAAAAAGCCCAGAGGACAGAGCTTTGGTAATTGAATACAGCCGTTATCTTTTGCGCTCCAGACAATATGCGGCAATGGTTGAGTTTTTTTTGCAGGAGAAGCTGTCTGATGCGGAAAATGTGTTTGTTTATGCCCAGGCCCTGTTTCATCTAGGGCGTGTGGAAGATCTGGAAAATCTTGCAGATAAACACGAAGAACTGGCATTAAATCCGCATATGCTCTACTTCCGTGGGATGTTAAGTTATAAAAACGGCAAGCAGGATGAGGGTGTTATGCTTCTTGAGGACTGGCTGGAAACCTCACCAGACGATCAAGAAATGCGCAGAAATGCCTATCAGGTGCTGGCTCTATTTGCCAAAAGCAAGGGTAGTTTTGAGGAGGAGAGGCGTTGGCTAACCCAGCATTTCAGGCTCGATCCATCCCGTACTGATTTGATGGTTGAAGTTTCCCGGACCTATGATGCACAGGGAGATAAAATCAGCAGGATGAGATCCCTTTTGGAGTCCGTAGCCTGGTATCCGGATCAGCCGGATTTACTCCTTAGGGCCACCAAACTCCTATATGAATTTAATGCATATTTCAGGCTTATAGAACTTCTGCAACAGTCAAAATTTGCGGTTTCCAATCCTGAGCTAGGGTTTTTACTGATTCTGGCCTACATTCAGGTAAATGATATATCCCGGGCACAATCCCATCTGCAGAAGCTGGAGAGACAGTTTCCAGATCTGAAACTACCTCCCGAAATTTCTGTTTTGAAGGATTCAGCTTTTTTGGCAAGACGCAGTATGGAGAGTTTTGCCAGGCAGAACCAGGTGTTTCGTGAAAATGAGGCCAAGCTGATGCTACAGATGCAAAACCTTGAGGTGCCTGTTAGCAAAAGTACCCTTCCACCGCCACTTAGTCTGGCACCAACCCTCAGTATTGAAGGCACGGTAAATCAGGACTATCGTTATAGGGGACAGGCTCAAACCATGATCCCGGAAGGTGAAAAAGTCCCTCTATGGGAGGTTCCAGTACGAATCAGCGAGAAAGAGCGGGAGGAAGGTAACTGGTTTCTGGCCCGCTATCAGGGAACCATGCACAAGATTCACTCAAGATACCTAGATATCAAGTTCTGGCCAAGTGACAAGGGGGCTATGGGCGAGGCCGTGGTTGTAAATGTTGATGAAGACTATGAGACGACTTCTGAAGTGATTGAGCAGTTTAAACGGGGGGATAAGGTACAGATTTTATCCAGTCGTTCTGTTGCTCCGGAAAAAACCATTGAACTGGATGAAGACAATCTGATCAGTTTTTTGTCTGTGCCTCTGAAGTCTTTTGTAGTCAGGCGTTATTCCAGGGTCTACTTTCTGTTTCGCAAGGAGTTTATACAGATTGAAGCGGGGTTGGAGTTTTTGGGCAATTATGCATTTCAGGAGGCTTTTCGTATTCCATCCGAGGAAAAAATTGTTCTGATGGGGCCTGAAGAAGGAGGGGTCTACCTGTTTGATATGCGACAGGGACAATCAAGACTGATTCATGCAACAGATTTTGCTACCTTACAGAACAAGAAAATGTCCAGAAATCAAAGGCCATTGGACCGACCCATGTATCGTGGTTCTATGGTCATAGATTTGAATCGTGATGATGTCCTTGACTATGTCTGTGTATGGCAAAGCCTCACAGATCCGGAAGCTGGGGCCATCCATATTGTTGTTTCCCGTGATGGTGGATATGAAGATCTGATTCTTGAAACCAGTCTGACGCATATTGAAAACTACCAGAACATGAGTCGAATCAGCCCCTTGCATTTTTTAAGAGATACCAATGAGGATGGGCGGATCGAGTTTTTCCTGGGCCGTCCCATATATTCAAAAAGGGTGAAGGAAGCTGCGGTTCCGTTTTTTGAGTGGTATGAGATGTCAGGAACTGAAATTCTGGATGTCAGCTCTCGATTTCCTGATTTTTATATGCAGCAATCCGTGAACCTAAGAGATCTTCTGGAACACAGGGAGATTGAACATGGGGAGAATAGTTATCTGTACCAGGTTTTTTATGCAAGTTATCAGCTAGCGGTGGATAGACTGGAACAGTTACGACGGGGTGTTCAATGAAATTATTGCTTTTGGTTCTGATTTTTTTGTCTGAGCCTTTTGCAGGACAATATGCCAGGGGTTTTTTAATTTCTGGTCCACGGGAATGTCGAAATCTGGACATTTTTCACCCACGAACTGGAGAACTTCAACAAAAGTTTCGCATAATAAGTAATCGTAATTATTGCTCCCCAGGCTCTTTGGGGGTCCGGGATCTGGTTTTGCCCCTTAAGGGGGTTTTTACGCATTCCACATCACAGATCGCCTTTTTTGAAAGATTAGGTGCTATTACCGATGTGGTTGGCACCAATGGGTTTATATGGGTTTCATCCAATCTGATGCAAAGAAGGATTGTTTCCAATCTGATTCGTGAGACGGCCTCCCCTCTCAAGGAAGGTGAAGTGGAACTGGTTTTTTTATCAGGCAGTTACAAACCGTCTTCGATTCAGTTTAATGAGTATCTTGAGCCACATCCATTGGGTTATGCGGAGTGGATTCGGGTAGTTGGTCTATTAACCCAAAGGCAGGCACTGGCGGATTTCTTTTTTGAGGCCCAGAAACTGAGATACCTTAAAATCAGGTCTTTGGTTTCGGATTTAAAATACCGTCCTCTGGTGCTTTTGAACTCCGTGTATGATGGGAAGTGGCCCGTTCCGGGCGGTGATACATGGTGGGGCCAGTTTATTGAGGATGCTGGGGCCAATTATGTGTTTTCGCATTTGCAGGGTGTTAGTATTGGCCTGCCGGTTTCTGAGGTTTTGTTAAAAGCTTCTCAAGCCGATGTCTGGTTGAATCCAGGTGCCTTTTCCTGTCAGGAGCTTGAGAAAAAAATTCCTGGATCCCAGAAGATTAAAGCCTGGCAAAGAGGGGAAGTTTATGCCAGACCTTCGGCTTCTGGTGGGGGAGATGACTGGTATGAATCCGGTCTTGCCAACCCGGATAAGGCATTACATGAACTTATCAGTATTTTGCATCCCGATCGCCTGGAGCAAAAATACAATCGCTGGTTTCTGCCTCTATCTTCCGATGATAAAGGGGATTAAGATAAGAGAACAAAACAGCTTAAGAGGCTCATTACAAACATCATAGGATGTATGTCCCCGATTTTTCCGGCCAGAATTTTTAAGGCTGTGTGGCTGATAAAACCAATTACAATTCCGTGAGTTATGGAATATGTCATAGGAATAATCAGGATCGCAAGATAGGCAGGGATTGCTTCTTCAAAATCCTCAAAATCCACATCCCGTATGTCTTTTATCATCCAAAGTCCAATCAGTAACAGAGCGGGGGCAGTAGCAAACCTCGGTATGGCCTGGGCCAAGGGGGCAAAAAACAAAAAAGGTAAAAAACAGAGTCCACAGACTATAGCAGTTAATCCTGTTTTGCCTCCAGCTCTGACCCCGGAACTGCTTTCAATATAAACCGTGGCAGCACTAGTACCAAAAAGCCCGGACAGGCAGGTGGCTATTGCATCAACAAATAAAGCTGGCTGTATACGCAAAGGCTGTCCATCCTCATCAATAAGCCGGGCATTTTGAGACATGCCTAAAAAGGAGGCTATGGAATCGAGCATATCAGTCATGACCATGGTAAATATTGGCCCAACCATACCCAATTTACAGGCAGTCACCACATCAAGTCGTAAAAACACGGTGTCAAAATTAGGCATGGATATCACTGCCTGTGGTAACACATTCAGGCCCATATACCAGCCTAGACCAGTAGTAAAGAGTATTCCAAGGATCAGGCTGGCACTGTTACCATACATTGTTAGCCACACAGTTACAAAAAAGCCAGCCCAAAAGACCATTACGGTGGTGTTGATTCCTGCAAACCCAAGTAGAGTCTGAGAGTTTGAAATCACTACACCGGCTTCTTTTAACCCGATCAATGCTATAAACAACCCAATTCCACAACCAATTGCGATTCTTAAATTCAAGGGAATTGCCGTGGCAAAGGTCTGTCTGACATTGAGGATTGTCAGTACAAGAAAAATCACTCCCGATACAAAAGTAGCCCCAAGAGCGGTTTGCCAGCTGACTCCATAACCCAGAACAAGGCTATAGGTAAAAAAGGCATTTAATCCCATGCCGGGAGCTAATGCAAAAGGAAGGTTTGCCAGTAGACCCATAAGAATGGAGGCAATGGCTGAAACCAGGATGGTAGCCGTAAGCACACCCTGAGAATCCATCCCAGCCTGAGATAAAATCATGGGATTCACCAGAAGAATGTAACTCATGGTCAAAAAGGTGGTGATTCCGGCGTAAATCTCGGTACGCAAACCCTTAGCAGTTCCGTCGAGTCCAAAATATGCCATTACTGCTCCCATGATAGGGGCCGAGTATACTAGGGCAAGATAGGTTCAGCAGGTTTTTCCACCAAAGGAAGCTACAAAAATCAGCAAATCGGGATAGTTTTGTTAGGTGAGGCTTTAATTCCCTAAATCTTTTAGGTCTTCGCGGTTAGCGAGCATGGAGAAGCGATGAATCCAGCGCAATAGAAGCCTATCCTGGTTGGAGCGGATTCGTAAGTATGCGGCAATCTCAGACAGGGCTATTTTGTTACCTTGCAAGGCTCGCTTATGGATTTCCTTGTACTCCTGAGAACCAAACAGCTCGTCCCGTTTCAGCTTTTGTTTGTGGATATCGGAATCTATCCCACATTCATGATTACTGTATTCTTCAAAGTAGGCTTGAGCCCTGTCCCGGTTTTGCGGGGTCAGGAATCCAGACTCAAGAATCAGGGCGGCATCCAGGCAGTGGCATCCTTTATGGGTTTCACAAACCTTTAACAGATCTGTGACAGCCTCGGCTGGAGTAAACTCCTGATCGGCATAATCAAGTTCTCTTAGAGCGACTAAAACTATGCCATCTGGATCATTGTGTTTTTTGGCCTTATGTATAAATTCAAGGGTCTTTCCGGTAATTTCAGCAAATTCTACTGGATCCGACTTTGTATACAGCCAGGAGTTAGAAACCCGCCCGTAGCGGGAGCAGGCAATTATGAAGTCGGCATTGCAGGCGAGTTCGTATTCGGACAATGCTCTATCCAGATCCTGGTCTACTCCTTTGCCAAATTCGTAGGCAATACCAAGCCAGTAATGGGCAGTCAGCTCTCCCAACAGTACAGACATTTCAAGATATTTTAAAGCTTCTTTGGGATCGCCATTCACAGAAGTCTCATACATCAGAATGTGGGCCATGTATAGTGCGGATAGACCGTGTTGTTTCTCAGAAGCCCGTTTAAAGTGTTCCATTGCTTTAGGGATATCCTGTTGTACACCCTTACCTTCATAATAGGTGACACCAAGAAGGTATTCTGAAAGAGTGGAATCTTCTGGCCCAAGGTCCTTGATTTCTAACTCCTGGGGTGATTCCTCAAAAGATTGGCCTACAATGTCCTCGTCGGAGGGGGGTCTTTCCAGGAGAAGAGCAATACCAGACAGGATCATTACCATTGAAATGACCAATAGTAGTATGGGTTTCATCGGAGTTTGGTTCATGAGCCAGATAGAAGGGTTTTTAAGCTGCGATAGTCTGTTTTGCCTGTACCCAGCAGGGGGATTTTTTCCACTACCCTTATCTGGTTGATTCTGCCTAATGCACTAAAACCCTTGGAGCGAAGATTGGAATTTACCACTTCCAAATCTTCCGGCTTCAAACAGAATAGAGCAATGATTGGTCTTTCTCCATCCACTTCCAGAGCTTCTACGGCAAAGGATGGGCCGTCCTCGGTGGCGGGAAAAAACTCCAGCAGGGCATCTTCCATGGCAGGGAGGCTAATCATCTCCCCGGCAATTTTTACAAATCGCTTTAACCTTCCAGCTAATACCAATGCTCCATCAGGATTCAGAAACCCCAAATCCCCTGTATTGTAATAGGATTTATTGTTGATGGTAACAAAGGGATTTTTGGAGGCATCCAGATACCCGGAAAACACACTGTCCCCCAAGACCAGAATGAGGCCTCGTTCACCCTGGGCCAGAGGTGTCAGATTTTCGGTATCGACAATCAGAAGCTCTGTTGTTCTAAGAGGGTAGCCCACACCGGCTCTTGGTTTGTCTTCACGATTCACGGTGATGATAGGCGAACACTCGGTTATACCATATCCTTCCAGCAGTCGAGCCCCATTCTTTAGGTTATCCACCAAAATAAACAGATCATCATCTGCTTTTTCGGCTCCGGCCAGCAAGTACCTCAGAGATTTTCCCTGGCCGGGAAGAATGGCTTTTAATATGCCCCTTAAAAAGGATGGGGTTCCACACATAAGTGATATCTGCCATTTTTCGACCCCAGAGGCCAGGCGGCGGGAGTCAGTTGGATTAGGATAATAGGCACAGCGGATTCCCGTGATAACAGGCAATATGGAGGTTACCGTAAAGCCAAATGAGTGAAATGGCGGCAAAAATCCGTAGAAGACATCGGAATCCTGGACCTTAAGAGTTTCAAGGGCATGCACTATGTTTTTCAGGACATTAAAATGCGAAAGGGGAACCCCTTTAGGCACACTTTCCGAGCCGCTGGTAAACAGAATCACGGCCGGATCCTCAGGTTTGATTAAATCAAGGTTTAACTCCCTCATCAGCGAAGATGCAGACTTTTTTGCATCCCAGACAGCCTTGAGCTTTACCACAAGATTGATGCGTTCTGAACGCAAGTCCTCCAGATAGATCAAAAGAGGCTCGATGCAGCCAAGGTCAATATCCCCGGCCCGATCCAGAAACCTTCTGGAAGTCAGAACTGTTTGTACCTCCGAGACATTTTTTACAGCCTCCAGATTTTTTGGTCCCAGGGTCCAGTTGATCATCACCGGAACTTTGCCGGACAGAAGGGTAGCAAAAATGAGAACATCAGCACCGGCAGAGGCAGGCATCAATAAGCCAATTCTGTTTCCGGGCAATTCACGAATTACGGAGGCTAAAGCCAGGGCCCCAATTTTTAGTCTTTGGTAACTTAAGACTCCAGAAATTTCATCACCAATTGCTGGGGAGTTTGTGTAGCGATCACAGGCATTTAAAAAACATTCCTGTACAGTGTTACCAGTGGCAGGCTGTACGGATTTTCTGGGAGACAACCATTCTTTTGGTGTGCTTACAGTGGGGCTACTATCTGATTTAACCTTTCCTTGAGCCAGCTTTACTAGTGAATACACAGAGGTAATTTCTGTTACCTCCACATCAGACTGATGAAACTGCTCATCTAAAAAGCCCAGAAACTCGGCCCGATCTAAAGAATCCAGTCCTAAATCTTCAGCCAGACTCATTTCCAGATCAATCTCATTGATATCACGGTTTGTTCTTCTGGAAACCTCCTTAAAGACGATAGACTTTACCGTTTCATCAATAGGCTCATCGGAGATTGTGACTGTCTTTTTTTCTGCAATCTGAGGCAGGGAATTTGCGAAAAAGTAACGAGAAACCAGGGTTAGGGGTTCTTCTCCCCTATGATTCAGTTTTTGGTTCATCCAGGCATTTAAGCTCTGTTTGTCCGAGGACACCGGGAAGTCAGATCCAGGGAGAGTAAACTCCACAAGAACCTTGCGCCGAGGAGTAAAAAAAATAAGGTTCTTTAATAGGTCCAGAATACATTGTTTAAGCACTGAAACCATATCGGGAGTATTTCCAGCAGTCAGGGCGGTTGAAAAGCGGCTACCCCACAACCCTGTACTTGTCACCAGTACCACAGGAAGTTTGGGATTTCGTTTCAAAAGTGCATGAAGCCCAGATGCGCCTCGTAAATCTTCCAATCCGGAGCGCATCAGTCTGCCAGCTGGATAAAATAAAAAGGACTCATGGTTTTTGATATCAGAAACACAGATATCCAGAGCCTTTTCAATTCTTCTTAATTTAAAAGATCCTGCTCCATCATCAGTATCCGGGACAGCCAGAGCCTTTGTGACCTTCATTAAAAAATTCAATCCAGGCATTTCATAAAATTTTTCCAGTACAAAGGGCCTGGGGCGGTAGGTGGCAAACAGTTCAGTCATTATGATTAAAGGATCCACTTCCGCAGGATGATTGGGCAGGAAGACAAAACCCTGATTTTTGGGAAGCGTATCAAGACCTCGCACCTCTACCTTGTAGCGCAGCCGCACCAGAAAGCGAAACATGGGGGTAATTATTTTGCCAAACAGTGGCCGGGGATCCCCATATTGTAAAAGTAGAAACAAAAGATTCATCTGCACAATCATGGCAATGGCGAAAATCAGTAGAAACTGGGTTTGTGGGGTAACAAGCTCATGGTAAAGACAAAACCCACTTGCCCCGCTTAAAAGAAAACAAAAGAAAGCAACTCCCGCACTTTGCAAGGCAGCTCCTGTGCTTTCCTGTCCAATTTCTGAGGCTCTTTGTAAAAATTCAGCATCTACAATATTGGTGACCACACCAAAGCAGATTCCAATCAGGGTCATAATGATGACAGCGATAAAATAATAAGCTGAATTGGCATTCACGGCAGCGGTACGGGCAGCTTCCAGTGCTTCGCCACTTAAAGAAGCATCAATTTGAGCCAGAGGCAAAAGAGAAAAAATCAGCGGATAAAACAGGATTAAAAACATCATCAGGCCAAAACAGATCAGATTGGCCTCATAGCGGATTCTGACAAGTTTAGGCGCAATTGCATTTCCAAGGATGCATCCAAGTGCGGAGTAGATGGCAATCATACTTGCCATAACTGCAGAAGCAATCCCTTTTACATCCAGATGAGCGGTCACAGACAGGGCAAGAACCTGGGCTACTCCCCAGACCAGGGGAGAGGCGATCAAATAGGGAAGGAGTCTTGCAAGCAAGGTGAATGAGTCTTTGGAAAGAGTGTTACGGCAGCTTTGAAAATCGTGTAACTGTTCTTTTGGAAAGCGAATTAACAGAGAAAAAAGTGCGGCAAGAACAAAGATGGCAATTGATAAAAAGATCCCGTTTGTGACCTCGGTTTCCCCAAATTTAACCCCTATAGGACTTCCAATCAGCATCCCCAGTAAAAAAACAATGCTCATAGCCCCATTTACAGTAAATGGAGAGCGACCTGATCTTTCTGATTCCAGAACGACACAGGACATTTTTCCTGCGCTGAAAACACCCATTATCAGGCCGGTTAAAAACAGATAAAGCCAGCTCCAGTGGCCTTTTCCAGTGATGAATGACAGCCCATAAACTATGGCACAGGAGGCACTGGTTAAAAACATCAGTCGGCTTTTTTTAGTTGCCGATGCCATAGGCCCGGAAACAATGTAGACCAGAACTGGCCCAATGGTGATCAAGGCCCCTGCCAATTGCAGAATCCAGACCTTATCCTGAATCGTATAAATGCTTCCAGCCAGCACCCCAACCCAGAAAAATTTAGAGTATCCCAGTGCAAATCCGGTTAGAGCAGTTGCCAAAAGCAGGGCAATAAAAGGCATAAGGTCTCCTTATCAACCAAATAGAAGCAGCCAGCCACCAAGCCCCAGAATCACCAGATCACAAAGGCAGTGAGACACAAATAAGGTGAAGATATCGGCTCCTCCTTGTCTTAGTCTTGTCCAAGCATATCCGGCAACAGCGGTACCGAGGGTAAACAGACCAGACCAGAATAAATCAAAGTAACATATAAGAACAATAAAATGATGGGATGCAAACAAGAAGGCCAGCACCAGGGCTTTGTCACGGCCATCCTTAAAGTGGGGACCCAGGTTGCCAAGCAGACCCCGAAAGTACCATTCTTCCAAAAAAGCATTGATAAAAGACAGAAACAGAATCACCAGTATAAAGTGGGGCAGAATTCCCAGACGGATCAGTTTTTCCCGGATTGCTTCCGTATTGAGCAGGGAAAGTCCATCCATTGATAAAAACAATAAAGGCACAATACAAAGTATTAGACCGTGGCTCAATCCCCGCGTCAGTCCTTTCCAGCTTGGCCGCATTTCTTTGCGAAATCGGAGGGCCAAAAAAGGCAGGAAAAACATCGAGCCCTTATAGATTAGATAGGTCATTTGAGGCAGAATCTCCAGGGCAAAACCAAACAGGCAGCACAGAGTAGGTAAAAGCCCCAGAATCCAGAATGTATTTTCCCTGGGGGCAATCTGATAAAGAAACCAGTCCATAAGTCTTTGGCGGGTCATAGTTCCTCCAGCATTTTAAAGGCCAATTGCATCTGTCTGGCCGAAACATCGGGGTCAAGGCTTTCTGGTAGTTCTGCGAGCTGTAGATTACCAAGCCCAACGCCCCAATGCAAAAGTGCCAGGGCCTTGTCTCGGGAAACCAGGGTGTCCTTGTTCATTTCTTTAAGAGTATCTGAGACCAGGTTGCTGAGCCAATCAAGCCAGGATGCATAAACTTCCCTGACCTCAGCCCTCAGCTCTTCAGGCAATGGTTCAGCATTCAGGCGCGTTAGCATCAGAAAGTTCTGACTTTCCTGGCTTTTTCTGCCTACAAAAACACCGACGATTTTTTTTAATGTCTCGAGCGCACTCGAAGAAGTCAGATGCATCTCTTCCCACTCTCCAAGCTGCTTTTCTTTTGCCAGAATAAGACAGCTTAAGACAATTTCTTCTTTGGAGGGGAAACAGCGATATAAAATGGTTTCCCGAGTCTGAGCCGCATCAGCCAGTTTTCTGGTTGTCAGACCAGCGTACCCATGAAATGCCAGAAGTTTTGCTGCCTCCTGCAATATTATTGGTTTTCTTTCTTCAATAGATAGACGCATTCCCAGATGTTAGCACTTGCTCACAATCGCGTCAATCTCTTATCCATTTTGAGGTTTGGTGCGATAGGATATGTGGACTCAAATTTTATGTTTAAACTGGAAGCCCCCCATACCGACCATATCATGTATCAGTTTCTGCTTGAACTCGGCAGATTAAAAGCCCCATCCCAGGAGGATTCGCGGTATTTTCTTGGTTTGATGCAGTATTTGGCCCTCAACAAAACTGATCTTGCGGCCATCAAGACAAGGGTGAAAAACGAGCTTCCCTCCGAGAGAGAGGATAAAGAGGTAGATCTTCAGAAGTTTTTTGATCTGGCCTCCACCTATCTCATGGAAAACTTCACAAAGGTTGAGGTCCGGATCTGTCTGACAGGCATGATGAATGCCATGAAATGTCATTCCAGATTTTCGGCCCAGGATATGAATTTACTGCCAGTGTTTACCAGGCCAAACCCGGTTGAGTCTGAAATTTCCTCTTCAGAAACCCTTGATGATCTGTTTGAGGGAGTTGTTACTGAGGATGATCTTGATGATGTCGAAGCATTTGAGCCATTGATTGATCTGGATACTGTACCTCTTGCAGAACCATCGATGTCGGAAGTAAACCAATACATAAACGAGTCTGATCCTGATCCTGATCCTGATTCTGAAGATGAAGTGCATCATGCTGAGTTATCAGATTCTGAACCGTCAAATCAGGAAATCTCAGAGGAATCCGGGTCAGAAGAAGCATTGACCACATTTTTTCCACAATCCACTGAGCAGGGTAAAGCTGGACTGATGCAAAGTGTAGAAAGGCTTTCATTTAATCTCTTAGGCCGGATTCAGCCTTACCTGCAATCACCGGCACTACAAAAATGGCTTCAGGGAACTCCGCCCCAGACGGCAGTAAAACCAACCCTTCAGGTAGTGGAAGTGTCCCCGATAAACTGGCAGGTGCGCTGGGTGGCCGGGGTTTTGGATGCCCTGATCTTTTTTGTGATCTTTTTATGTTTTTTGCCTTTGAACTATTTGTGTGGGTTTTTGTTGCCACCAGAGATTTCCGGTTTTGTAATCTGGTTTTTTAATCTTGGCATGAATCTGATTCTGATTTCCTTTGTGGTTCATATGGAGAATTCAGAGTGGCAGGGGACTCCTGGAAAAATACTTATGGGTATTGGGGTTCGCAATCTGGACGGAAGCAGGGTTGGTAGTAAACAGATTCTGAAGCGAAACCTGATTAAAATGATTGGCATGGTAGTATCTGTTCCTGCAGGTCTTGTTGCTTTATTCTTACCCTCAATCGCTGGATTATTGAGTCTGGCAGGTGCCTTATGTTCCCTTGTGGTTCTATTTGGGTTTTTCCTGGCTTTTAAGCCAGAACGGCTGGCTCTTCACGATAAACTGAGCCAGACTAAAATTGTTCCTTTGGGATTTGTCCCTCATGGTTCCTCAGATGCGGCTTTGTGAGCGGTCTCAAACTTCATTTTGGCCTCAGGTTTCAAATTAAAATGTATCTCATGATCCCCAAGGTAAAAATTGGTAATATGTTTCACAGGCACGGAAAATTCAGGGCTTGCCAGAACCCTGACTTCTCCACTTGGCTCCAGTGTGGCCAGGATTTCGGGCATTGATTCACTAACATATACTGTACCGGCGACCCCGATATATTCTGTAAAATCGCTTAGACTCTCTTTGTAATTGCCTAACAGGTAGTGCGATCGTGCTCGCATTTGCAGCAAATTAAAGTCCGTTTTATTTTTTAGTACAGAGTCTGCAAGCAGTATGCAGTCATTATATTGATGGTTAAGAAATTTTAGGCCAATCAATGTCTCCAAAATGATTTCTGAGCTGATGGGGTCAGTGGAGAGCTTATGTGCTTTTTTGGCGGCCTGTACGGCCTCATTCAGACTGAGATTTTCCAGATGTTTCAGCATGATAGACCAGTGATTTTCTGCAGTGTCCAATGTGCTCGATGTTGTGACTGATGTTGTGCTTTTTTGTGAATCCTGAGGCACAATCTCGCCTAGTACGATATCTACGGACGGATCAGTAATTTCCTGTAAAGCTTTGGTATGACCAAGTTCGGAAGCCTTTGTGAACCACATTTTTGCTTTTTCGGGATCTGGGGTGGTTCCAAGGCCCAGTTTATACATTTTTCCCAGCTCATACATGGCAGGTGCATGGTTTTGTCTGGCTGCCAACAACAACCACCGTCCCGATTGTCTATAATTTTTGTCAGCATGAAATCGGGATGCAATTATCATCTGGGCTTTCAGATTTCCGGATGTACCGAGTTCCAAAAGCTCTTCCGGAATGTCTGAGGCCACCGCAAAAAATCGCAGAAGAAAAAAACAGACAATCTGGATCATACGATCCATCTTAACATAGATCAGGAGCGGGCTCTAAAGCAGAATCCCATTCAAAGAAAAAAGAATAAACATTCCCCAGAATAAGGTACTGTTCTCACCTGTGTAAATGAGGTCCCTGATTTTAGGCTGTTTGGATATTCCCAATACCATCAGAAGCAGAGATATGGAAAAAAACATCATGGCTGTATAGTTTATGGTCAGATACTTCTTTTCATTGATGGTTACAAACAAGGAATTGCCATTTCTTTGAATAGTATCTCCAGACCTGATGTAAAAACCCACATTTTTATGTACATGTATCTGTCTTCCGGTTTCAAGTTCTAAAATAGTATGAATATTGTTCTTTCCTTCATACCAAACCTTACTGGCCTTTCCTTCAAAGGCTTTTCCATCAAAACACCGGTCTAGGTCTGTACTTATAAACAAAAGATTAAATAGACCCAGAATCAGGCCATAGAAAAAAAATGTGGTGGAGCGGGTGAAGTTTTGAAATAGATACTCTGAGCCGGAGGATCGTAAAAACAGCACAGTTCATTGACCTCAGTTCGAACCGTCCGGCTGACGCCGCATTCTTTCTACGGCTTCCAGGGTGGAAAAGAAGTGGAAATTTCCCTGCAAAATATCCTTGCAATGGAATTTGAGAATTCCGGTGAGAAGCTCAAGATTTTTATCCAGTTGCGGGCCAGACAGTTCTGCTGTGGGACCAAGATCGGCCAGATCCATTTCCGGGGCCCGGAGTTCCACAATATCCTCAATACTGAAGTAAGTCAGTGGGGCCTCATCATCTTCAGGGTCTTCCTGAACCATGCGGCCATTCTGCAGCTGATGTAAAAATATATAGGCCGTGTTTTCCATCCGGTCAAACATCAGCTCAACCCCAGTTTTAGGAGATAACCAGACCAGTTGAATCTCCGTTTCATCAGATTCAATCTTAGGGGCCTTAAACCCATAATCGTGAATCAGAAAATCAAAGTGCCGGGAGCATTTTTCTAGTAATAGTTCTTTGCGCATTGAAGCATCATACACATTACGAACAAAATCGTATAGACTTGTCACCCATGAAACATTGCTTACTTTTTTCCTTTAACGCCAGAGCCACCCAAAGAAATCTGGCTATCTACTGCCTTGAGGCGGTTGGCAAAAATACTCTACCGGATTGGCAGTTTGACACCCTGGAACTTTCTTCAAACTCCGTATTTGAAGAGAGCCTTTATCGTGTTCATCAGAAGGTTCAGAAAATTCTGGCGATTTCCTGTTATATCTGGAATATAGAAATTACCCGTTCTTTGATTAAGGCCATCAAAAAAATTCATCCAGACCTGATTGTTCTGTTAGGTGGTCATGAGGTGAGCCATGATCCTCAAAGTTATCTAAAAGAGGGGATAGCGGATTATGTAATCTCAGGTGAGGGAGAATTGTCCTTTGCCCAATGGCTTTTGGTTATGGATTCCGGGGCTGATCCTTCACAACTTCTGAAGGTGCCAGGACTTAGTTTTAAACATCCTGAGCGAGGAATTGTAAGAAATCCAGCTGGCAAGGATATAGAACCTCTGGATCAGTTACCAAGCCCCTACCATACAAACTCCGGGGCCCTGGCCGGTAATTTTACATATTATGAAAGCTCAAGGGGCTGTGTTTACAAGTGTCACTTCTGTTTGTCTGCACTGGACCGAGGGTCGCGATTTTTTTCGATGCCCAGAGTTTTTGAGGATTTACAGAAGATTCTTGATCAACCAGGCATAAAACAGATCAAGTTTGTGGACAGAACCTTTAACTTAAACTACAAGCGGACCAATTTGATTTGGGAGTGGCTCATTAAAAACGGTACAGGACGCAATTTCCATTTTGAGATTGCGGCAGAATTGTTTCATGAGTCTTCGCTGGAGCTTTTAAAAAAGGTGCCGGAAGGCATGTTTCAGTTTGAGGTGGGTGTTCAGAGTATTCATAAGGAAGTTTTGGATACCAATGGACGCAGATGCCGACTGGATAGACTGGAAGAATCACTGGATTTTCTTTTAAAGAATACCAGGGTTCATGTACATTTGGATCTGATTGTAGGACTAGGTGGTGAGTCTCCTTCCATGTTTCAGGAATCCTTTGACTGGGTTTTTAAAAAGCTGCCGCATCATCTGCAGATTGAAACATTAAAACTGTTGAAGGGCTCAATTTCACGGCAAAAGACCGAGGAACATGGTTATGTTTTTCTGGATGAACCCCCATATTCTCTACTGCACTCCAAACTCTTCACTTATGAGGAAGTTCGCCGTATTGATGAGGTGTCTGCCTTACTGGAACTTTATTTTAATCGTGAGGCATTAAGGCCAGTTGTGATTGAAGCAATCCACCTTTGTAACAGCCCCTGGCAGTTTTTTTTGAAGTTTCGCGATTTTTTTGTGGAAAAGCACCCCACATTCAGCGGGCTTCATCTCAGGCGGGCTTACACAATTCTGGCAGAATTTTTGCAAACGGAGCTTTCAGAGCATGCCAGTGATCTTTTAGGCAGACTGACCCTGGACTGTCTCTCGTCTCTGAAGTGTGGACAGGGGCTTCCCTTTCATAAACCCTCACGAACCCTCAGCCGCCATGAAACGAAAAATCTGGGTTTAAACAGTTTGTCCGGGTTTGTTGAGGAATTCCCATCAGAGACAGAATTTAGGGGAATTAAATCAAGGTATTGGATTGTAAATAGACATGGAGAAGAAATTACACCATTTGACCCAGGCTCAGGAGTAGCATATGCCAACATATGAATATAAGCATATACAGACATTTATAAAACCATGTATTACTGAAGTTGTAGAGGTATTTCATAGCATGAATGCCTCGGATCTGACCCATTGCCCTTATTGTGGATTCCCGGTAAGTAAACAGATCAGCAAGCTCAATAAAATAAAAAGCGAAAGAGACACGCTCTCGGACAAAAATATCTCCAGCAAGGGCTTTACCAAATATGTCAAAGCCGGGGATGGAAAATATGAAAAGGTGGCAGGATCGGATGATGCTCCAAAAACCCTGGACAGAAGCGTGATGCAGGCCAATATGAAGGCTTCCGGTATGGATGAAGAATGATACGCATTTTTTGTCTGATTTTGAGTTTTTGGTTTTTGGGATGCCTTGAAGAAAAGCCTCAATCCGAGGTTTTGATTCCACAGGGTCAGCCGCTTAGGAAATCAGAAAACCCAATGGACAGAATTTCTGAAGAGTGGAAGCTAACCAAGGAGAGGGGGCTTCTGGAAACGGAGTCGGCACCGGAATGGCCATTAGTCACCGATCCTGTGAAACAGGCCCAGATCCGAAAATCTTTAGGGACAAAAATTAAAGGCAGCAGATTAGATGAGGTATTGCCCATCTCGTTTACTGAATTAAGTGCATTTATTGTTGATCCTGAATTTTTGAGCAATCAGGAAAAACTGAGCCAGGGGATCCCGGATGAAATTAAATCATTGAATGGGAGAAAAGTTTCTATTGAGGGTTTTATTATTCCGGTTGATTTTATAAATCAGACTACACCTGAGTTTATTCTGGTAGTAGATCCTATGGTCTGCTGTTTTGGACAGATTCCACAGATTCATGAATGGTTGCAGGTTGACAGTAAAAAAAATCCTGTGCATCTGGCATTGGTAGATATTCCAGTTTTAGTGACCGGGACATTAAGCGTGAATCCAAAATGGGATGGACAGATTCTGACAGGTCTATACGATCTTGTGGCAGACAGCACAACTCTGCCTGAGGACTTAAAAGATTAAGTTCTTAACTGGAATCGACTGTTCAATTTTGATGGGCAGGTATAGAATGATTGCGATCCATGGAGGTGAAATATGGAACTACAGATTGGAATTAACTCAGAAGACCGAAAGGCAATTGCACAGGGACTTTCCAGGTTACTGGCAGACTCCTATGCTTTGTACATCAAGACTCATAATTTTCACTGGAATGTGACTGGACCCATGTTTATGACACTACACCAGATGTTTGAAACTCATTATACAGAGTTGGCTCTGGCCGTGGATTTGATTGCTGAGAGAATTCGCTCCCTTGGGGAAATTGCCCCCGGCTCCTGGTCAAATTTTGGAAAACTGACTGTAATTAAGGAAGAAAACGGAGTGCCAGAAGCTACGGAAATGGTAAAGCAGTTAACTAGAGATCATGAACTGGTTGCAGCTACTGCCCGCTCAATTTTTGCCGTGGTTGAAAAAGCATCCGATGAAGCAACGGCTGATCTTTTGACCCAAAGAATCCAGCTGCATGAAAAAACAGCCTGGATGTTAAGATCCTTAGTACAATAAAGTTAAGTAGCCGGGCCAGTCACACATCCTGTGTCTGGCCCTATTTTTTTATGTGCTCTACAATTTGCAAGGGATATCCCTGAAGTACAAAGGCTTTGCCAAACCCCAGAATGAGACGGCCAGAGACGGGTTTTAGGGCAAACAGAAAAAAGCCGGGCAGGGAGCGCAGCATATTCATTGTAGAACCAAGTTTTGCCTGCATCTGATCCAGCACATCGTTATAGTTATTATGTGTTGATTCTATTAACGAGACACTGCACTTAAGCTGAATGCGCTTTAACGCAAAGGGATCGGGGCCATTGGGGTCATATATCAGAACTGAACAGGACGGGCTTCTCTTGAGGTGGGCAGTGTGGGGAGACAGTGTCGAGGCAAAGACCATCAGTCCAAGCTCAGGGTGAGATATAAAGGGCAGAAGGCTGGCATTTGGTTCCTGATTTTCGTCATTGATGCTCAGGCTTAAAGTGGGAATGTTTTGCAATAAGTTTTCTATTTCCTTGTGAGAATTTGCTTCCATAGGCTAATCTTAACACGAATTCAGGAGGCAGGAAATGAAGAGTTCAGTGACAAGGGATCGCATTCTAAGATATCTATATCTAGGACTTCAGGTGCAGGAGCTACTCTGGTATTTTGGACCCTGCCGTGAGCTGACTGATAGTGTGTATCAGGGAAAAGTAAGGCTGCAAAAAGAAGTGGAAAGACCACTTTGGCAGGGGGAGAGGGGAGACCGGTTAACAGCAGTTGCCTGGCAGGATCTATCCTTGACATTGATTCCCCAGGAAGAGGTACAGGTTCGTGATCTCTGTCTTTCACTAGCCTCAGAACAGACAAGAAGGGCAATAGAAGAGGAACAGACCCTAATTTATAAATCGATCATCCTGGTGGAAACAGATGCGATCAACCAGGTCCATGAAGTTGTCAGAAGATCCCATATGATGGATCATGCTATTCGCCTTTTGTATCGGGGGCATCCCAGATTTTATCTGGAAACCCTAAAGTTTTATCTAGTCACCCACCAGGAGCTGTCTGAGGAACTGACAGAGTTTTTAAGGGCCTGTGGGATCTCGCCAGTCATCATTGATTTAAATTCAATTCCTGCAAATTTTGTGGGTTCAAGACAGGAGCTGGCCCGTTTGCCCGATCCAAAACGCAGTGCAGGCATTGAATAAGCTCATGATGTAAAAATGGTTTTAAGAGAATCTGGGATTCAGGATAAACTTTGAGGATTTCCTGATGTTCAGATGGGGAACAGGTGCTCAATAGAACCCTTGGCAGAGCCTTCCCCAGGGGGCTTTGGCAGATTTGTTCCATGAGTTCCAGAGGACTTAACGGGGCCAGGGCCAGATCTAATACTAATACATCCGGGTTTTGGTGATGGATCATGGCCAGAGTCTGTTCAAGATTTGTGGCCTCCAGAATTTGAACGGGGTATTTATGCAGACTCTGGTACAAAAACTCCATATTGGCAAGGTTGGACTCCGCCAGAAGAATTTTGGCTTCCGGGAGGGTGAAGGAGTTGGGCGGGGTCTTGTCTGGTACGGCTTTTGCCCCACAAATCACAACTTGAGGAAGCTCCAGGGTGAAGGTGCTGCCTACCCCCGGTGAGGATACGGCCCGAATTTTTCCACCCATAAGACGGATTAGTTTTTTAGTGATGGATAATCCCAGGCCAGTCCCGCCGTACTGATGCCCGATATAGGCAGATTGCTGCTCAAACGGCTCAAAAATACGGTCTAAATCCTGCTGGGGAATTCCGATACCAGTATCTAGTACACTGACCTGCAAGTTTCCCTTTTCAGGTTCTGTTTCAGAAAATGTAACTTCAATAATTACATATCCAGAATGGGTAAACTTAATAGCGTTTCCTACGAGATTAAAAAGAATCTGCCTCAGTCTGGCCGGCTCAAGCATAAGAGTTTGTGGCACATTGGTTCCGATTTTTAACTCAAGACTTAAATTTCTTTGTTTTGCCTTGTGAAAAAAGGAGCAATGAATTCTTTGAAAAAACTCGGCCAGATCCAATGGTTCCAGCATCAGTTTCAAACGACCATTATCAATTTTTTCCAGATCAAGAAGGTCATTAACAATAGTCAAAAGGGTTTGTCCACTGTCTCCAATGGATTTTAGATACTCCTTATGCCTTGTAGATTCAAGCTCCATACCTAAAAGCTCGCAAAAACCAAGAATTACATTTAATGGGGTACGGATCTCATGGCTGACCTCACTCAGAATGGAGGCCTTGGCCCGATCGGCTTCTTCTGCCTGTTTTAATGCCTTTCCCAGCAGTTGATCGGCCATATGTTTTTTGGTGTTGTCGAGGATAAAGGCAATGATGTAATCAATGTGCCCAGCTCCACTTCGGGCACTGGTGATGACCACACTGGAAGGTAGAATACTCCCGTCCCGTTTCAGATACCGCTTTTCCAGGCGATAGCTGGTTCTTAAGCCGTTTAAAAACTCAAGGTAGGCCTGCTGGGTAGTGCTTACATCCTCAGGGTAAGTGATTTCTGCCCAGGTTTTATGGAGGAGTTCTTCCTTATTGTATCCCAGCATGTCTGCGAAGGACTGAGAATAATAAAGAATCTGTTTGGAAGGTGTGCTGATAACCACCCCGATATTTCCAAGATTCAATAAATCAAGAATGGAGCCATCCTTGAGATATTTGAATTCGCTGGATATGACGGGAGCCTTGCGGGTTCGGTACAGACAAATACTTCCCCAAACCAGAATGATAAACCAGGGAATCCAGGTTGTATTCAAAAGAAAATCTAAAATGGTCACCTCAGCCACAAATTGGTAGTTTAATACTATATGACACTTGAAGACTTCAAATTTGCCTCAAGTATAGCATAAAACGGACTGAACTAGTTGTCTTTTGTAATGTCGGGACGGAATTTAAAAGCTTTGAAAAAACTAAAGTCCCAGGTTGATTTTAAGTTGGGGAGAATTGTAAAGGCACTAAACAGAGTACTGCCCCGTTTAATTGTTTCCTGAATCATCTTCTTCTCACTCCCATCAAAGAGGATCCGGTAGGAGTTTCTTTCCACTAAAAGTCCTAGATATTCCTGTTTTGAGGAATCCAGAATCTCAGGGTATAACTTGCCAGCAGTTTCACTTAAAAACAGATCCAGGGCGATTTCTTTAGTAAGCAGGGGGGCATTAATGGCTAATAGGTGATGTCCATACTCCTTGCCCTCTATCTTTATAAGTTCACCTACGGCTTGAATGGCTGGGCCAGTTATCACGGTACACCGCTTTGGTTCAGGGGGCAGATCAAACTGGTAGTGAAGGCGGATATCCCTAAAGTGAGTTTTGTCTTTGTTAACAAAACGAACAGGTTCAAAGGAAAATTTTTTAAGAAAGGTAAGCGGATCAAATAAGCCCCTAGGATGAACAAAAACCCGAATGCGCTGATCTTTATTACTTCTGGTGAACATCCAGGAGCCTTTGGTCTGTGCAGGAAGGCGAATATGGGAACCGGTGAATGTTCCTAAAAACTGGGTTGTGGGCTCCAAAACCTCGGCAGAAACAGTATCCAATGAGTTCTGATGATATTCTGAAGGGTCAGCGAAGGTATCCTCCTCCAAATCCACTAGCAGGTTATAATCGGCTGTAAAATTGTTAAGGTGCAGCTGATATGAGGAGTCCAGACCACCATCAATGAAGTTTGCTTCGACCAGATCCGATGCAGGTTCCAAAAAAGTCAGATTAAAGGGACGATTGATATAGGTGTTATTGCCAAAACTTTGTTCGGTGGACACAATATGGATCTGTCGCTGAAGTGATTTTAGCCCGGCAATCGCAACTTTTAGCTCTGAAGAATCCAGCCAGTTAAAGTTTCTGGCAAGCAGGTAGTCCAGGCGGGAGTCCTGATGGTTTCCCATTTCTACAAACAGAACGGTTTTTTGATTCTGATTCAAATACCGTAAGCGAACCTTCATGGCACCCCTCTCAAACAAAAAGGGGCTGCCTGGAGGTGAAGTAACCGGGATTAATCCGGGAATTGCTGCGCTTGAGTTCCAGAATTGAATCACTTCTGTTTCAGTCAGTGGTTCCAAAAATCCAATCAGGTAGATAATTCCGTCTTTATCAGGCATTCTCCAGGCAGCAATTGCATTGGAGTGAAACTCGGAGAGCAAATCTTCCTGCACCAGCTCAAGTACCCCGGTTTCCAGTTTCATTTTTAATCCAAAAGAGGCGTTGTAGTAGTTTGAGGATTCCACAAACCAGCTTTGACCATAGTCTGGCAGACTGAAGGACACTTTCAGCTTGGGGGTTTTTCCCGGTATAAGTCTTAAATCTGGGATTTTTGCCTTTGGATCGGGGGTGTTTTTGTCCTTTGAATCTATGTATGAGTATCCTACAAGCTGGTAAAAGGCGTTGCCGTAGCTGAATACTTGCACATGATAGATCAGCTCCTGTTTTTGAATGAAGCCGCGAAAACCATACTCAATAACTCTTCTGTCATTTTTGGTATTCTCATCAAAATAGAGAATATCGGGGTTTTCAACGGGAAGTTCTTCCATGAGGGCTGAAACATAGGTATTTAAGTCCAGTCCCGGATAGGCTTCAATGATTAACAGGCTTACAAAATCTCCTGAGGATGCCACCGTGCCAGCTGAGGCCTCGCTGTGCAATGAGGCGAGCTCCTTCTGACTTAGAAATCTCTGGGAAGACTTTAGCTCCAGTTCAAAGGCAAGGGCCTCATCTCTTAGAATCCGCTTTGTGTCGGAATGAAGAATTTGGGTGATAGCAAAAATAATTATGAATAGTTGTCTTACCATAAACGCTTATTAGAACCTAAAGAACCAGAGATTTCAACTGATCCGCCTGTTTCCCCGAGCCTAAATTTGGGCTATAATATAAATATGAGCGAAGAAAGACAGGTTCGGGAAAAAAAACTCAAAAAGGCGCGCTGGTATAACGATCGCAATCGTATCTACAAGGCCTGTCTTATCTATCTCGATTTGTTACGGCAGGATCCCAACAATCAGGCAGCACTTGAAGATCTGGCCCAGATATATATGGATCGGGGGGATTCTCTCTTGGCAGCAATCTGTTATGGATGGCTTCTATCCCAGGAACCATCCCGTCAGGATCTGGTTTTGAAAGAGGCTCAATGTCATTTTCAGGCCGGGTATAACTTTTTGTCTTTAAAGGCATTGAGCAGAGTCAGTGATTGGGACAGCAATTATGAAGAAGAGGCCCTGATGGCCAAATCCCAGATTCATGTTGCACTTGGTAATGAGCTTGAATCAATTCATCTCTTAAATCAGCTCATAGAAAAGTATCCTAACGCTCTTTATTATATGATTCTGGCGGAACTTCTGGAACAGCATGAGTTGTACCACTGTGCTATGGAGGCCTGCCGCCGTGGCTTAAAGCGCGAACCCTATCAGGATGAGCTTTTGAGTCTGAAGGCCCGCTTGCACCTGTATCTAGGTGAATATGCCAACAGTCGTAAAATTTATCTGAAAATGATCAAGAACCATATGTATCTGGAAGATGCCAGACTTGATCTGGAAGACTTTCTGGCCGAGAAGGGCAATGTCCCCGATGTCATGGCCTTATTAAGGTTTTTTGATGAGATGCCACAGGAAGATTGAACAATTTTACTGAAACTATTGAAAAGATTGGTTCCTGAGGTCTTAAACTCCCTGTCCTGTTGTTAGCTCTGTGTAAATTTTCTCACTTGTTTTCTCCGATGGGTTGGCCTGTATCACACATTTCCAGCCTCAGGAGGTTTCTATGGACGATAAGATAGAGAGGGAAGCAGGGCCGAAGCACCCAGCAGTCCAAAAATTCTGTGATGACTTTTTTAATTCCAAGGAGCCATTGATGGAAGTTATGCTTCGTCTCAGTGAGCGGGAATACATCCGCATGTCCAATCTTGATTTTGATGGCAAAAATTATGTTCTGGTGAACTAGGAAATAAAAATGGGCCCAAAACCGGGCCCATTAGTTCTTTCTGGATTTTGATATTATTCAGCTAACAGAACAATTGCTTTTTCAGGTTGAATGTTGGCCTGAGTATGAACACTACGAACTGGAACCATCAGCATCACTTCCTGAATCAGAGAAGATGCCACCATCGCCGTTTTTCTATCCACAGGGGACAAAACACTAACAGTCTTGCTTATTGCCTTGTCTGAAATTGAAAACTCAGGACTCATCTTGAGTTCAACCTCAATATTTGCGTTTTGAAAAATGACTCCGGCTTCTGTATTCAGGTTTTGTTTCATTACAAGTTTCATTGTTTCTCCCTTCCACAGAAATTATCGGCAGTAAACTTGTCAATCTTTAGCTGAATTTGTTTGTTCTGGTTGTTCTACGACCAAACTGTCTACTTTCAGGATATCTTCAAGATCACTCACATGTTTATGGTCGCACACTCCATGATTACAGAATAAATGGCGGCGGGCAGCCATGTAGGTCTGTAAAAGTGATTGTGGGCCCTCAAGGGCCTTATTGGGGCCATAACCATAATAAAACCCAATCACCTTATCAAACCAGGATTTATGTTCCCGATACAGACTGGTCTGTAAAAGTCGATGTCTTTGCCAAAGCTCCAGTAACAGATCACGAATTCTTAAAAAGCTCTTCTGATTCATTTCTGCCTGTAGCATGTAGTCCAGAAAATGAAGCCCTTCCAGCTCATTAAAGACAAGATACATTGCTTTGGGGTTGGCCGGGTACAGTCCCCTTCGGCCCGGTAAATTTTTCTGGACATGGATACGATTCAATCCAAACACCTGCTCGGAGATGTTGGTAAACGACAGGCTTTGGTCTCTTTGAGCCAATGGCAGGCAACGGTAAAAAAACAGGGACAGGACTTTGGGTTCATGAAAGTGTTCCTGCAGGAATTCAAACATCAGACGGCTTGCTGGAAGGCTTGTTGGGTTCCAGGCATTCATTAAAAGCATCAGGGCGATCAGGTTATAGGGTTCAGATCCTGCCTTTTCGTACCAGCCGCGCATGATCTTCATGCGGTTTAAATCAGACTCTTCATCAAAATAGTGTTCCAAAACCGGATAGAAGCTATAGGGGTCCTGACGGTATATGGATTCCAGGTGTCGTCTGTAGCCTCTGTCCTGAACAGCAGGCCGAATTTGACGAGCCGAGATTTCTGTCATTTTTTGGGTTGCAAAAGCAGTTGTCCCGGACAGCAAAAAATATATTAAGATCAATCCTTTCACTATCAGGGTTTTCGACAAAGTTCTCACAATTTTATTCACATTTTGATGAATTTTGTTAATAACTTGCGGTTTTGCATTCACAGTTTGCTTGGGGTTATACTTGGAAAATGCTTAACGAAGGACCACATTCCAGTCCCCAGGACTTTTTCAAGACGGTTCTGGTGCACTTTTTGCTGGTCTTATTGTACTCCCTCTTGTACCAGGGAGCGTTTTTACTTCTATATCCACCTACTTGTCTGTTTTTTATTGGTTTGTCTCTTGTGCTATCCTCATTGCATAGACGGGCTCACAGGCTGATTCGGGCCAATTATGTCAAGGAATGGTTCCTGGTTCAGATCTGGTTACAGCCACTATTATTTATGGGTGTACTGGTAGCCGTGTCATTATGTGCCATGTCATTGGCAGAAGCCTCTGGTCATGCCGGGGTTTTCAGGCAGATCTTCCAATTGCCTGTGGATGTGTTTACCAGTTTTCTCTATATATTTTTTCTGATGATTTTTAGTAGTGGAACTTATCTGTTTGCTGAGAGTTTCTGCGCCTATCTGATGCATTTAAAGCCGGCTCATTTAGGGGGAAGATCAAGAGTAGTGGCCCGTCTCACTCTGATTTCCTTCATATTGCTGGCTATTTTGGGATTGTGGTTCATTTTTGCTCATAGAACCAGCAATCTTGCCTACATCAAGGCCATGGTATACGAAAATTTTCAGAAACCCAGAGAGGCTTTGCAAAGTTATGGTCTGGTTCCACAGTCAGAACAAAGGTTGTACCAGAGTGCCAGATTCAGGATGGCCCGTCTGGAACTTCTCAGATTTCGCGATTACAAAAATGCACTGAAACATTTTGCGGAAGTAGTTGCCATCACGGATTCCCCTCTAAGAGATGAGGCCATTTTGCAAAGTATGTTTTGTGTCTACAATCTTGAGGGAAATTCCGAGGAGCTTATCCAATATTTTGACATGCTCTGGGATTTAGGCTCCCACCTTAGAGATGAGGCCGGATTTTTACTGGCCCAGAAGCTGATTCTGGAAAGCCGGTTTTTAGAAGCCGAATCCATATACTTAAGACTGGCAGGTTTGCCATTCTGGAATTTTACCATTCAATCCTGGTTGAACTCGGAACGACGAAGGTTTTCGCCAACAGTATTCAGGGCGAAGCAGGAACTGGAAAACCTGAGGGTTACACGACTTTAAGAAAGTCATTGATTAAGAAGCGGTAATAGGTTCCCATCTGCTGGCGTTTTTCAGTGCGTTTTATGTGTTCACTGGAATCAACCAACCAGTCAAAACCAGTCATTAATCCATATTGGGTACTGATTTTGACAAGATGTTTTACATAGGGACGATACATCAGATCCAGAAGGCTTTGGGGTAGAACATAATAATAAAGGCACAGATCTACAAATGAGCCTGTAAAAAGCTTCAGTCCATGAAAATGGTAATACACAACAGGCACTGGTTTTGTGGATAAATCTGTGACCATTAATACCTTGTCACTCAAGCTGATTTTTGTGTCCCTGCTGTTCCAGGGAGCCATGCCTTCTCCTGGATGGTTGGGAATAAATGCCAAAACCTGACATTCTGTTTCAATATAATCCAGATATTTCTGGTCCCCAAAACGCATGGGTTCAACCCGGCTGTAACACCATTCAGCACATTTTTCTTTCCACCAGTAAAGGGCCCTTTTGCCAGGTTCTGTGGTATCAAAACCGTTAAACTGCACACAATAAATGCCACTTTGTTCTGATTGATCATAGTCTTTATGATAGCGGTGCCTGGATAACATGAGGGGTTTGTCCAAAGGCCACAGATCTAAAATTTCAGAAGGATTTGAGAAAAAATATGTGTCAGAATCAAGATATATGACTCTTTGAAACAAACCTTTTTTTATCACAAAATCCAGTAAAAAGGGAGTGCAGGTCCAGCAGAATTCCCCAGTGCTTCTTTCTTTTTGAATCTGTGTTAGCTGAGGGTCTAAAAATTCGTCCAGGGAAATTAAAACCACGGAATCAAGATCCAGCTGCCTAAGGATTTCCCAGGTTTTTGTATCCATACATAAAACATAAACAGGATAAGAACATCCTGTGGCCCTCAGGGATTGAATCAAGGCAATACCCCGTATCAGGTAGAGTGAGTTAAAGAGGGTACAGAATGCATATTCTGCCATAGTTCTTTCCAATCGGGGCCATCAGGGGCCAGTTCCAGAGCCAGTTTGGCATTCAGATCCTTTTTGTACGGGTTTAGTCCCTCGCAAATCAAAAACCTAAAGGCCTCTAAGTTGCTTTTCAAACAGGCTTTATGCAAGGCACTGTGATCACAAAAGGTTGTAGAATTCAGAGGATGCCCCTTTTTGATCAAAAGAAGTGCCAGCTCAAAGTTGTTGTCTTCAATAGCAAGGCAAAACGGATTTTCTAACTCGTCTTCCACATTGGCAGGATCCAGTGTCTCACACTGTTTTATATGCTCAGGTATGTCTCTGTTCAAGGGCATTTTGTGGTCTTCGAGGTAGGATTTATGTCTTAGACAGTGACGGTAGCCCAGGATCATGCCTGTATGTTGTGCATGTTCAAAAAGGGATAAAGTACCCTCGTAGACAAGGATGGGATTATGCTGTTTAAGGCCAGCTGCACAAAGGGCCAGGGCAAAGTCGGAACAGTGCACCCATAAATGATTATCATTTAGAGTCCTTAAGGTCTGATAAATACAATCTATCCTTTGGGCGGCACTTTTGTCTCGAATGCTATTGTTCCAGGCATGACGACCCCAGGCAGCGGCCATGCGCCCCTCCTTTTTAGAAGCGGCGGATTGCATGGCCTCCATACAGAAGGCAACCGCTTGCCTTGGAGGCTTAAAATAAAGTGATTTAATCTCGTCCAGTTCAAGAATACCTTGCCAAGTCATAGGCAAAAATTGTATCAAACTTTTATGCTTCGTGTGGACACAGATCGGTTTATTTTCTGGGATGAACATCAGTTTGTCCTCCTGGATCGATTGGCTGCCAACCGTTATCACTTAAGATATTTCACCAGTTTGCTTGGTCTGTTAAGACATCTGATTGAGGTCAAGGCAGGGGACAGATCCCTAAGGTTAAAACTTAATGAGGCCTGTGAGCTTTTGGGGATGAGAAGAAAGGCAAAGGCCGTGGATCTGCCTGAATCTTTACAGATTATTGAACTGGGTGGAAAACCCCCGGAGTATGGAATTGAAGAAAGGGTTGAGGGTAGAAAGACCCCCCTTCGCTGGGATCTTACCTTAAATGAGGCTGAAATGGAGCCATATCTGTTTGAATTGGCTGTAAAGTCTTATGCCGGGGCATCCTTTGAACAGTTTTTACGCACTCTGCAAAAGTTTAAACCCAAGGCCAGAAGGCCAAAACGGGTGGGAGTTAAAACTAATCCCTTTCACTAAGGGCGACTTTAAGAAGGGTTTCCCGGTCAATAATTTTGATTTTTCTCCCAATCTGGGAGATCAGGGATTCTTTTTCAAAGCGAGCCAAAGTACGGATTACCGTTGGTTCCGTGGTTCCACAATATTCGGCAATCTGCATCCGTGTAAATTTGTGGTCTTCAACAATGGAGGTGAGGTATATCAGGCCTTCAGCAATTCGGGAGGCTACTGGTTTTTCGGCCAGGGTACACAATCTGTCCTCCTGGTGTTTTAACTCACGGGCCAGGGTTTTTAATACACTGCGGCAGAGGGCAAAATCGTTTTGCATCAGGGTAAACAGATGGTCTTTTCTCAGTTTTCTGACTTTACAGATCTCCATGGCAGTTGCCGTAGCATGATATGGTTCTTCGGCCATGATGGAACGGTGTCCAAAATATTGATTTGGTCCAAAGAGGCGCAATAATACCTCATTGCCATTGGCGCATATGGCAGTCAGGCCAATCAGACCTGTTTCAATGGCAAAGATTCCTTCAGGGTTTTGTCCTGCCTCATACAGGTGGGAACCACGGGAAATTTCGATACGGGTAGATTTGATTTCCAGATCCTGAAGCGATTGATTTGAAATTTCCGGCCACACTTGTTTCCAAAAAGTCATATACTATATACTAGTAAAATTTGACTAGGTTGTAAATGGAAATGAACAATATTAAAAATCAAGACATTGCTAATCGTGCCATTCAGTATCGAAAGATTTTGGATGAACATTGTCCGGTGTCGATTACTGATCCTTCTGGGAAAATCCTGGATGCCAATCCCCGCTTATGTGAGGTGTCTGGTTATTCAGTCAGTGAGCTGATTGGGCAAAACCATCGCATCATAAAATCGGATCAGCATTCCAGGGATTTTTACCGGGAAATGTGGCGTACAATTTCTTCTGGATCTGTCTGGACAGGTGAGATATGCAATCGCAGAAAGGATGGATCTCTTTATTGGGTTTCCTCCACCATTATGCCAGTATTCGACGAATCCCAGACCATTGTGGCATATATGGCCGTTCGTACAGATATTACCCTGATTAAACAGCAGGCTCAAAGGCTGATCAAACTACAGGAGTTCACCCAAAGGGCCTTGGAGCGGGAAATTCATATGCTGGCCCTGGTCAGCCATGAACTACGAACCCCGATCAGTGGGATTTTGGGAATTACTGATCTTTTATTGCATGGTGAGGATCTATCCAGGGAAGTTCGCGAGGCTTTAGCCATTATGCAGCAGTCTGGTGAGGGTCTTTTAGGTGTCGTAAATGATCTGTTGAACTATTCCAGGTTAAGGAATCACAGAATTCCGATTCTTAGTTCCCTGTTTTTCCCTTATTCTGTATTTGATCCGGTGTTTGACTGTTATGAACAGATGGCCGCCTGCAAAAGTCTTGGTTTTTACACCAATCTTGAGGTGGATAAAAATCTGAGTCTCACAGGAGATGTGGGATTAATCCGTCAGATACTGGGAAATCTTTTAAACAATGCCATTCGTTATACCAGTTCAGGACATATCCATACTTCAGTAACCACAATACCTATGGACAGCTTTTATCGGCTTGATGTTGTTGTTTCGGACACAGGCTGCGGAATGTCCGAGGAGACTTTGAGCAGGATCCAGGAATCCTTTACTCAATCCCTGGATTATGCCCGTCGCCGTTACGGTGGCCTTGGTCTTGGTCTGACAATCTGCAGAGAGCTTGCCATCCAAATGGGGGGACATCTTGAAATCGAGTCCGAGGTGGACAAAGGTACTAGGGTCAAGGTCTCATTTTACTGTTATCCCTCTCACAGTATGGATAAACAAAATAAAATGGACTGGGTTGGATTTTCCAAAAAACGAGTTCTTCTGATAGAACCCGTTTTAGAATCACGAAAACGGATTATGCCAGTTTTAGGAACCCTTGGCTGTTCTATTGATCTGGCCTCATCCGAGGCAGAGGCTCTGGCTCGTTATAAGGCAATGCCCTTTGATTTAATCTTGATTCATATGGAGGCCCTAGGCGAAGGCTCGGCTGTTTTTACCCAAAAACTGCGTGAGCTGGAAGATTCACTGTGTGCTAAAACAGTGATGGTAGGCCTTGGAAAAAAGATAGAAGAATGTTGTTCACGACTAGGCAATGGACGGGACCTTGATCTTTGTCTGGAACTTCCCCTAAGAAAGAAGACACTTCTGGAAGCCATTGCCGTGCTGTTTGACATAGATCAGCAAAAGCATGCTTTTCCGTCTGATTTTTGTCCGACATAAAAAACCCGGGGATCCAAAATCTGCAATTCTGATCTAGCATGCCGCTTCCTGTATCCCGTTTTGGTTTGAGCAGGAACTTTTATGCGTAAACTTGGGTTTTTGGAAGCGTTTCTGATTGTATTGATCCTTGGGGTTTTGCTCTGGGTTCTGTTTCCATCTGCCTCGGAAATTCGACGGCTTCGGGGTCTTCAGCCTGAAGAAATATTAACCGAGCCTACTGAAACAGCAGTAGACAGGATACAGATTCTTGAAATACTGAAACAAAATCAGGTTTCGGGTCCGGAACTTGCATTTGCCTATCTAAGAAGACAAAAAGATGAGGAGATGGAAATTGCTGTCTCAGAATACTTTGGTCGCCTTGGGGATTTGGACAGGCAGCTTCTGTGGCTTTTGAGGGCAGAGGAAAGCCATTCGGATCCTCGGCGCAGAGAACAGATTTTGCGCCTGTATCTACAGATGGGCCAGATTTCAAAAGCCAGAGAATTTCTTAAAGAGAGTTTTGAGAAAAATTCTGATCCCCTGTATCTGGAGCGGCTCTCCGATCTAGGCGACTCCCGTCCATTAACGGCCTACATGAACTCTCGCAGACAAAATCTTGATTTGAATGACAGGATTAGATTGTTCGCCCTGTTTTCGGAGTTGCAGGATTATGAGTCGGCATTAAAAAGTCTAAGCCCAAGAATTGAGGGGCTCTGGATACATCAGGGTATTGTGGATACCTGTCTTCAGGTTTTGCAAAAAGACCATAGCTGGTTTTTGGCAATGTACCCGGTACTGGCTCATGCCTATCTGTATCGTGCTGATGTACGAATTCTTGAGGTTATGAGAGAGAATCTGAATCTTTTGACAGGGGTCGAGCATCAGCAATGGGGTACAGAGATTGTACTGATGATGGGAGATCCCTCGTTTACCACACAGTTCATAAAAAATATTGCGGATACGGGGAATACAGAATTTTTTGTCAGGACAGGGGAGACAATTCAGAAGGAACTTTTGAGAGAGATATTGACTGAGGAAAATACCGCTGCATTTCCTGAGGTATTTACTAGTGAAGCGGCCCCGGCTCTGGATTGGCCATTGCAGCTATCACCCCGTTTTATTCGGGCTGGTTGTGTCACTCGCCCCTCTTTTTGCTTTAATGAGGACAGAAATTCCATTTTGATGGCTTCTGATTGGGAGGCCTTATACACCCCACTTCTGGAATCCATGGATCCAGAAAAAAAGGCCATGCGGATTCTCTCCTCGGACAGTTCCACCGTGGTTACAGAAGAGCTTTATCTCATCTGGAATCGTTTAGGAGTTACAGGAAAATCAATCCCGCACCTGATAGAACTTTGGCAAAGATCCGGTTCTACCAGGTTATGGTCTGAAATTCTTGATGGAAGTTTAAGTCTTGGGGATTTTAAGACAGTGCTGTTTTTGCTTGCTTCACAGAAAAACCAGGAACTTGTGAATGAATGGGTCTTAAGTTCTGAAGCCTTTAAGTCTGATCCGGCTTTTTCTAGCTGGCTGAATCTGGCTTACAAGGGAGAAATTCAGGATTGGTATATGCCCCTGGCCTCAGATTATGGTTCCAGAAAGTTGTGGAATCAGGCTTCCAAAATGTGGGAACTGGTAGCAGAGCTTGATAAAAATCACAAAAACTCCAGGGAACTTCTGGCCCACTGGAATCGTTATCATTCTCAGCTTGAAAATGCATCCCGTTATGCTAAAGAAGCTGTAGATCTGGGAAGTACAGATCCATTGCTTCTTTTGATAGTGGCCAATGATCTTGGAGCTAAAGGCAATGCAGGTGAAGCCTCAATGTATTACACCTCGGCCTGTGATCTGTTTTTGCCAAAAGCAGTGGATGAACTGGTACTGGCCTTTGAATCCTGCCACAAGGCATTAAACTATCAGAAATCTTCTCTTTTAGTGGAGAGGCTGGTTTTAGCCGAACCCCAAAACCCCTATTGGGTGACTGTCTGGTACGAACAGCTTAGACTGAACAGGGACTGGGATAACCTTTTAAAGATTGGCAGTGCCAAGGATCTGAAAATTTTAACTGATAAAGAGCTGGATTTCTGGAAGGAAATTGCCCCTGAACTCAAGGACCGGGAGTTTCAGAACCGGATTCTTGCTGAGGTTGAATTGAGGGTCTCAAAACAGTCGGTTGTGATGGCTCAGAATCCTGAATGGGTGATCGAGGAGATTCAGGAAAAAGAATCCTTGCAGGAGACTTTGCTTTTGCCCAGCAAAGATCTGGAACTGGAAGTAGAGGAAATTAAACGATCTGCCCTGGTTGAGATTGCTTTGAGACGGGAAAAGGAAATTGTGGTTCGTGAGTTTAAGGTCAGTCAGGCAGTATCAGATTTCAATGTAGGGATTGCAGCCAGGCAGCATCAGAGTCGGGAAGAGATTGTCTATACTGTTGAGAATCATGAATGGGAAGATTTTCGCATAGCTTATGGCAGGGATAGTCGAGCTTTTTCTATAGGCAGGGATCTGAAGTTTTTATATATGGAAAACCCGCTTAGAGGATACCTGATAGGCAATCAGGAAGACTTGAGAATTAAGGAAGTGGCTATTGAGTTTTCCAGAAAAATAAGGGAGACACTCGAAGCCGAGTTAAAAGTCAGCCGTACCCGGCTTGAGGGCAGAATGGGTTCTGTTGAAAAAGCCAATCTGGTTGAACTTGGGGTCAGGCACCTTGAGAAGTCCGGGTTTTTTCAGGAAATCCGTGTGATTCATAGAAATCAGTCCGAGTTTTTTCCTAATCGGACAGCTCTTGGTTTTAGGGATCAGGACAGGATCGAGTTTCTTTTAGGTAAGAAGATTGTGAATCGTTATGGCAATCTGGAGTTTGGTGCTGGGGTTTCTTTGGATGGAAGTAAAACATCTCCGGTTTTGCGAACGGAGTTTGAATCTGTTAGAGGGTTAGGCATATACTACGAATCGTCCTGGGACCCATGGATTAGAAAGGTTGTTTCTGACTACGGAGTTCATTGGCGGCAAAACTTCTGAAAGGTGTTTTATGAAGCAGTGGATTTATCTGTTATTTTGGCTGTTGCCCCTGTTGAATTCTTTGGAGGCAAGCAGAAATCCGCGTCTGGACTCAATCCGTCAGAAGGCTCAAAAACTTGATTTACAGTTAAATATGCGGGCAATTGAGGCCCGTTGCAGGGAGAAGCAGATGTGTGTTCGACAGATTCCAATGCGAGATTTTTTCCGCAATCCTGAAATAGCTTCATTTTCCATTTCACCGGATGGACAAACCCTGGCATTTTTAAAACCATGGAATCAGAGGCTGAATGTGTTTGTGATCCCCTTATCCGAGGTGACGGATGCCAGAAAATCCGTAAAATGGCAGCAGGAGGCAAAACAAATCACCTTTTTGAAGGACAGGGATCTCTCAGGATTTTTCTTCAAGGGCAATGAAACTATTGTTTATGTTCGAGATTTTGGCGGGGATGAGAACTTTCATCTGTTTTCTGTAAATCTAAAAACAAAAGAGGAAAAGGATCTCACTCCTTTTGAAGGGGTCAAGGCTTCCATAATTGATGACTTAAAAGATCATCCGGATTCATTGATTGTTGGGCTTAATAAGGAAAATCCTCAGGTTTTTGATGCATACCGTTTGAATATCCGTACAGGGGAACTGGTTCTGGCAGCCAAAAACCCTGGCAATATCACGAGTTGGGAAACGGATCATAACGGGATTATCCGTATGGCCAATGTGACAGACGGGGTTAATTCAACCCTATTGTATCGCGAAACAGAAAGCCAAGAGTTTTCCCCAATTATGACCACGAACTTCAAAGAAGGTGTGTCTCCCCTGTTTTTTGACTTTGACAATAAAACCTTTTACGCATCCAGCAATATCGGCAGGGATAAAAGCGTCATAGTCCGTTACAATCCGGTCTCAAAACAGGAAGAAGAAGTAATTTTTTCTCACCCTGAGGTTGATGTTCATTCTTTGAGCTGGTCAAGAAAATACAAAAAACTGATCGCTGTTCAATACACCAGGGATAAAAGAGAAAGAGAGTTTCTGGATGCAGGCTGGGCCTCCATGTATGAGAGACTCAAATCGGAGTTTCCTGGTCTTGAGGTAGGAGTTACCGATCTGGACGAGGCTGAGGACAAGTTTTTGATCCGTACCTGGTCGGATCGCTCTTTGGGTGCATGGTGGTATTATGAGGCCAGTTCCTCTCTGTTTGTACTTCTGGCCCAGGCAAGTCCCTGGATTCGTGAAGAAGAAATGGCCCCTATGACTCCAATCAGTTATGAGGCCAGAGATGGACTCAGGATTCCGGGATATTTAACCCTGCCTTTGAAGGCGGAGTTAAAAAACCTGCCTGTTGTTGTTCTGGTGCATGGTGGCCCCTGGGCCAGAGATAGCTGGGGCTACAGACCAGAAGTTCAGTTTTTTGCCAATCGTGGATATGCGGTATTGCAGATGAATTTTCGTGGTTCCACCGGATATGGTCGCTCTTTCTGGGAAAAATCCTTTAAGCAATGGGGTAAAACCATGCAGGATGATATAACCGATGGGGTGAACTGGCTGATTTCCCAAGGGATTGCTGACAAAAAACGGGTGGCAATTTATGGGGCCAGTTATGGAGGTTATGCTGTATTGGCTGGTCTGGCTTTTACTCCTGACTTGTATGCCTGTGGGGTTGATTATGTGGGAGTCTCCAATATATTTACCCTTTTGGAAACCATTCCACCCTACTGGAAGCCAATGCTTGAAATGATGTATGAGATGGTGGGACATCCAGAAAAAGAAGCAGATCTCTTAAAGGCAGCATCTCCGGTGTTTCATGTGGATAAAATCAAGGCTCCCTTATTTATTGCTCAAGGGGCTCGTGATCCCAGG
>JACFNL010000011.1:56883-58104 GCA_019454875.1 Candidatus Cloacimonadota bacterium
GTAAAAAAATCGGAGTCCGATCAGATGGTCGCGGCATTAAAAGCCCGTGGCGTAGAAGTGCCCTATATGGTCAAGGATAATGAAGGTCATGGATTTGGCAATGAAGAAAACCGCTTTGAATTTTATGAAGCTGTTGAAAAGTTTTTTGCCCGGCATCTGAAGTAGAGCCTTATATGTTAAAAAGACCGAGGCGCAACCGAATCAATCCAGCAGTCCGTGGACTTGTCCGTGAGAACGAACTTTTAGTTAAACATCTTGTCTGGCCAGTTTTTATTGAGGCTGGCCAGGGAATTTGTACGCCAATTTCAGCCCTGCCTGGTGTGAATCGGGTCAGTGTGGATGTATTGCTTGAAAGCCTGAAGGAAGCCACAGATTTAGGTATTTTGGCTGTGGCCCTCTTTCCAAAAATCGAGGACAGGTTAAAAAATTCATCGGCCTCGGAAAGTGTAAATCCAGAAGGTCTGGTTCCGGATGCTATCCGCCGGATCAAAGAGAAGTTTCCTCATCTTTGTGTAATCACAGATGTGGCTCTGGATCCCTTTTCCAGTGATGGGCATGATGGGATTGTCAGGGAAAACCAGATCATAAATGATGAGACTGTTGAAGCCCTGGCAGCCATGGCAGTATGTCATGCTGCTGCGGGAGCTGATGTGGTGGCCTGTTCTGACATGATGGATGGAAGAGTCCTTGGGATTCGTCAGGCACTGGATGAAGTGGAATACATTAATACCCTGATTTGTAGCTACTCAGCCAAATATGCCTCAGCCTTTTATGATCCTTTTCGGGTTGCCTTGGATTCAGCACCTCGAGCAGGTGATAAAAAGACCTATCAGATGGATCCGGCAAACAGCCGTGAGGCAATCATGGAAGTGCTTATGGATCAGGATGAAGGGGCTGACTGGATTCTGATTAAACCCGGTATGCCTTATCTGGATATTGTCAGTCTGGCTAGACAGACAACCCATCTACCCGTGGCTGTGTATCAGGTTAGCGGTGAGTATGCCATGATAAAGGCAGCGTCTCTTGCTGGGTGGCTTAACTATGAAAAAGTCCTGATGGAATCATTGCTTTGTTTTGTCAGAGCCGGAGCTGATATGATTTTTACCTATGGTGCTTTGGATGCGGCCCGGTTACTCAAGCAGAGCTGAAAGTTTTTTGGCATCCTCTTCGCTTAACAGGGCCAAAAACTCCAGGGCTATGGCCTTGCAGGTATCAGGATAA
>JACFNL010000135.1 GCA_019454875.1 Candidatus Cloacimonadota bacterium
AGGGTTTTAAAAAGTTCCCAGGCACAGATTTTTCAGGAATCCCAGAACTCAAGCCATTGAACTTCAAGTTGCGAAGCGGTAACCCCATCAGTAAAACAAACCGTGTTTCCCAGGGCCAGCAGGAGTTGACGAATGGATGCCCTGGCCGAGCCAGGCATAAGCCTAATTTGAGATGGATCCTGACGCAGTTCCCCAATTGCTCCCAAAAAATCCTGTTTGGCCACCAGTAAACGCATCCTGTTCAATACAAAGATCCAATCCCTGCCCACTTCTCTTTTGTATCTCTCAAACCAGAAAAACGCCCCATCCAGATTATTTAACAAAGCCTCGATAGTTCCCAGGCTATCCAGAATTTCTTTGAGAAACAGCTTCCGGTCGGGATTCTCCATGCGGTCTTCGGCCATCAGATACATTTCACGGGCCTTGGATAAATTTTTTTGATCAAAAAAATCTCTGGCCCTGGACAGACAAACCAGCCCCTGATCCGGTTCATGCTCCAAGGCCAGATCCTGAAGTAAAGACCGGGTGAATTTTTTATACCCTGAATTGGAATAAATAAGACACCAGCACAAAAGCCGAGCTGCTGCCCTGGCCTTAAGACTACCAGAAGAATTTTCTATACATAAAAAAAGCATTTCAGGAGCAGCTTCGCTTTTATCAAAATGAAGCATAGCCTTGTAAAACATCAGGGTTGGGGTTCTTACCCCCAAATCCCAGTGTTTTAGTATGAGTTCCCGATTTCGTTGAAGCTTTTTTTCCGATAAGCCATCTGCATAACCTAAATGCCAAATCACCAGATCCGTTGAAATAATCTTACCCTGTTTTGATTCAATGGATGGTGCCAGGTTTTCATGGATCGGGTTCTGGTAGAAATAACCCTTAAAATTCCGAAACAGTCGTAAACCCTGCTGTCTGGAAAAAATGGCTGGATTTTCTCTCCAGTTTAAATCGGCTGTGTTAATGATGTTTACAAAAGATGCATCAAAAGAATTTGTGGACAACAATCGACCGAGATTGAAAAGATCTTCACTGCGAATTCTTTCATCACAGTCTAACTGTAGAATCCAGTCCCCTTTTGCCAGAGAAAGACTGTAGTTTCTGGCCAATGAAAAGTCATCCACCCAGGCAAAGTGATGGCAATGTACACCATAACTTTGAATGATCCGTAAAGATGAATCAACAGAGCCTGTATCCACAAGTACCAGATCGTCTGTGAACGGCAGCACACAATCCAGAAACTCCCTGAGATATTGAGCCTCATCACGAAAAATTGTACAGACGCTCAGGTTCGGGATTTTCATAATACAAATGGAGGCCTTACAAGCACACACCCTTTGCAAAGCCACAGAGTGGCAAACAGGTACTCCTGATACAGCTGGGCCAGTTGGCAGTAAGAGCCTCCATCTATTAAGCTAACAGACCCTCAAATTTTCTGTCAAGCTCAGACCGTACAAAATTTGCATACTGTTCAAGAATCTGTACTGGGCAATCTCCGAAAGCCACCTGTTCCCCGCGTTCAAGCCATAAGATATGGGTGCAGATTTTGGACAGCAGGTTCAGATCATGGCTAGCCGCTATCAATGTCATTCCCTTTAAAACCTTATTCATAAGACAGTTCAGGCTGAATTGGAAGAAGGAGGCATCACCGACACCTAGCACCTCATCAACAAGCCAGAGTTCCGCCTTTTGAACAATACTTGCGGCAAAGGCAATTCTTAAACGCATACCATCAGAATAGTGCTTCACAGGCCGTCTTAAATCCACCTCTTCCAAACCACAGATTTTCTGCATTTCTGGAAGTGTTTTCTTTGCATCCTTTAGGCTCATTCCAAGCAGCACAGCCTGAAAAATTAGATTTTCATTGCCTGTCAGTTCCTGATGAAGCCCCAAAGACAGATTTAAAAGAGACTGTACCTGATTCGGTAACATAAGCTCCCCAGAAGTAGGCTGTATCAATCCTCCCAGAATTTTTAAAAGGGTTGATTTGCCGGCACCATTTCTACCCACAATACCTAAAACAGACCCATCAGGTACAACAAAGCTGATTCGATCAATAGCCCGGTAACTCTGTTTGTTCCCTGGTGATTTGAATATAGACAAAAGTCTTGAGCGGGCATCACTTACCGGATCAGAAAAATCCCGACACAGCTCTTTAGCCTGTATCATGCCAGCCTCTCCTTGTTGGCATCCAGGTTGGCTTGAAACACAAAAAATCCGGCTGTAAGACTAACTACACTCCAGATTAAACCCATCATAAACACTTCCAGGGAGTATGTATGATTTGGAAGCAGGGCAAATCGAATTCCTTCCATAACCGGGGCTAAGGGATGAAACCACAAAATCCCCTGAATATCCTGTGGGATCATTTTCAGGGAATACCCAATGGGAGCAAGGCAAAACAGGGCCTGCATCCAGAGTGGCTGTAAACATGCCAGATCACGAAAACGAGTCTGCAATGCACAGACCAGCAAACCTGTACCCACCGTTATACCGTACATCATTAAAAAACACGGAAGAATCAATAAAAAGCGGATTTCCAGATGCCCCTGAGTATAAAAGCTTAAAAAAGTACCAATCACCAGGGCAATTATAAAATCCAGTACATTCAAAACACTGGTAGCCATAGGCAGTACAATAAGTGAAAATCGGGCCCTGCCTATAAGATGGGCATTGCTGGAAAGGCTTTGGGACATCTCACTGACAGTAGAGGAAAAAAACTGCCAGACCAGCCAGCCCGCATAAATCAATAGAAAATAAACATACAGATTTTCTGCCAGCCTCAGAGAATAGCCAAACACCAAAAGCAGAACTAAAGACATTCCTAAGGGCCGAAATACAGCCCAGGCAACCCCAAAAACCAGAGTACGGTAACGGACTAAAAAATCCCGCCAGGCCAACAAGAAAAAAAGATCCACTCTTAACCTGATGTTTGGTTATTGACCGTAATATCCCCTTACGGAATCAAGTTTATTTTTTGCCTCTTTATACAAAGCGTATTCACTATCAGCCAAAACAGAATTTCTGTCTTTTACGGCCTTGATATACCTCTGATAATGCACCTGCATTTCTTCCTGATACTTCACAACTTCTTTGGGATCTGCCTTAGGCATTTCCGGGGTCTTCGGAACCGGGTTCACTATCTCAGCGGGAGCAACCTGTGGAGCAGGAGGAGCTACAGAAGGAACAAAATCTGGTACCGGAATTTGTGCCGATGCCGGAGGCATGGGATTAAACTGGGCCCAGTCCGGGGTATATTCTTCGAGGGTTGGTGGGGCGGCCCCCTCATCCTTGTCAAAAAATTTATTTACCAGCATACCGGCCAATATGGAAGCTCCAATTCCTAAGGGACCGCCAATCAAGGCAAATGCAGCTGCCGAAACTGCTGTTGAGGCAATCAGTTGAGTCCAGTTGGTTCGATCCGCATTTCCGGAACCGACTTCATATCCGACTGCGGCACCCAAAAACCCAGGCAAGGCACTCATTATTGCACCGGATCCAGGTAACACTGCATTACCAATGGCCGTGAACAGGGTCGCCCCAAGAAATGAACCTGCAGTACCCGTCCAGAAGGTAGGATCTCCCATAAATCCCAATGCTTTTCCAATATCTACACCTTCACCGGAAACAGCCTGGGACAACACATTGATACCAGCCCGAATTCCCACAGAAGTCAAAGCAAACTTGGCAGCATTGCCCGTAAACTCCCGTACAGAACTTTTAGATGAACTGGAAAGTTTTGTCTGTTCTTCTAAAGACTGGTAGGCTTTTTCATACTTTGGCAGATTGGACTGTAAGTCTTTAATACGGGCCAAATCCGCACTGGAGGCCTGATTAGCCTGAGCCTTCAGCTTCAAGCCACTCAGTTCTGAGCTAGCTATATCAATTCTTGCCCGAGCCTGGGCTAACTGTCCCTGATACTGGGCAAATGCTTCTGCATCTACGGGCCCCTGAATACGAATGGCTTTGGCATTGGCAGAACCATCAACGGCACTGCGATTCAGAACCTGACCCTGTTCTCCAAGTACCTGATAACTATTGGTTGCCGACTGATTCCAGCGCAAAGTGGAACCTGAAGATAACTGAACCTCAGTATAGGGTTTAAAGTCCAGAGCCTGTCCCACCCGGTTAATACTCATCTGGGCATTGGCACCGGTCTGTTTGCCAAAAGAAGCGATTCTTGACCAGAATCCCTGGGCTTGAGCCGGTGGAGCTACATTACCGTTGGCTATCTGGTTCTGAATAATTGTCTGGGCCTGGGCCTGAGTTGCTCCAGCCTGCCCAAGGTGAGTTGCGGCAGCTTCTGCACTCATGACTCCGCCACTCATTCCCGCTGAATTCTGAAGTGACTGATTGAGCCAGGAAAGTCCCTGCTGAACTGTAGCTACAGCCGATGGAGTCGCTACCGGAACAGGGGTGAGCGGGGCTGCTACTGGGGCCACTACCGGAGTAGCCACAGGCGCAGGAGTCACCACAGGCGCGATGCTAGTCATCGGGGGCGGTACTGAAACGGCCCCCGCATTGGCCTCAGCTAAGTTAAAATACAGAAGAAAGGGCTGTATGCTTAGCTGAACAATTAACAGATACGCTATAAAGCGATACATAGAATCATCTGCCTAATTTCTGAGCCAGTAATCGTTCCAGTCTCTGCACTTCCTGATGGGCCTCACGGCGCTGTCGTTCAGGAGCATTCATCCGGGTAAGATCAGACAGTTCCTGAACGGCTGCCTGATACCTTCTTTGTAAATCCAGAACCGAGTAGTTAGACCCTTCTTCAAAATTAGGATTAAATGTCTCTCCATCGGTAGTTACATATGTGCTGTACACATCTCCATCTGAGGAATACCCTGAAGACGAACCCATTCCCCAGCCTGGATTTTCTATACTGCCACCGGAACTGTAGGAAGAACTGTATGTGTGATTTCTATCCGAATAGTTGCCCTCTCCACCCATAGTCCATTGAGGAGCTGTCCGTGTCAGGCGGCTACTGTTATCTAGTCTGTATAAATCATTTTGCAGACCTGGGTAAGCCAGATCCCCGTTATTATCATGCCAGACATAGTCTGAAAGACCAGTGTAAGGATCATAAGCCAGTCCATCCGAACGGCCATTGGCCATAAAACCGCCGTCCTGTCCGTACCAGCCCATATTCATGTTTCCCATTCCATGAGCATTCATGAGTCCCATCTGTACATTAGGAACCCCAGCCATAGAACCCATAGGTCCCATGCCCATGCCACCCATTCTTTCCATACCGCCCATAAACATCTGGGAAGAGCGATCTGAAAACCGATTTTGACTGTCAGCAAAATAATTACCTGCCGCTCCACCAATTCCGGCACCAAGTGCTGCACCAACTACAGAACCACCAGGAAGCATAAAGCCCAGGGCTCCACCAGCCAGACCACCGGCCCAGCTCATAAAATTATTATTGGAACCAGCCCGCCCCGCTGTGTTTCTTGCAGAAGTGCCGAACTTATCCCCGATAAATCCACCCGCAATAATTGAGCCAACTACTGCTGTAATGGCAAGAACAGGAGAAGCTGCCAGTCCCAGAGCCAAAACCAGTCCACCACCAACAGCACCACCAAGAGCCATACCAATAACTTTGTTGGTGTCGTTCATCTTCTGGTTATGCAGACCAATTCTATGCTCCATGGAGCGTTCCGTATACTGGATCTGTTCCTTATATCTGAGGGTTTCCTGGTATCCACCGGGACCATCATAAAAATTGGAGCCAGCCGCATAAACCTGAATCATGGGGCTAAAGAGGGACATAACAAACAATCCCAGGGTAAAAACAGCTGTATGTGTAAAACGGTGGCGCATTCGCATAAACACTCCCTTTCGTTCCTTCTACGATAGGGAGTTAAAAAATGTTTCCAATACTATGCGTTCCTTGTCTGCCGTGTAGTCAATCTTCAATGGAGTTACAGAAACATACCCTTCATGAACAGCCACCTTATCGCTGTCACTAGCTTCCCCCTCAAGCTGCATCTCTCCATGCAGCCAGTAATATTCCTTGCCCACCGGACTGATACGGCGATCATAACTGTTGGTAAAACCATGATTTCCAGTACGGGTTATACGCATTCCCTTTCTCAATTCAGGCTTTAAATCAGGGAAGTTTACATTTAACAAACGGCGCTCTGATCTCAGATAGGGTTCAGTCTGAGCCAAAAATTCAATAAACCAGTGAATATTATCCTGAAGCCTTTCAGGAGCAATTTTGTGCGCATAATGAGAAAGTGCAATGGCACTGACCCCATTTACATAACCTTCAATCGCTGCCGCCACGGTACCAGAATACAAAACATCGATCCCCAGGTTTGCTCCAAAGTTAATACCAGAAACAACCAGATCCGGCATGGTGTCCTTAAAATACTCCACCAAAGAAAATTTCACACAATCCACCGGAGTGCCCATAAAGGCAAAAAAGCGGTCATTGGCCAAAAAATTCTCATGGGGGGGAATGGGCCTTAAAGATACTGGTTTAACCAGGGTAAAAGCATGAGAAATTCCCGAGCAGTTATCCTCAGGCGAAATCATCCACACCTCATGTCCTGCATTGTGTAATGCCTTACCAAGGTTCTGATAGGGTTCAGAGCGATATCCATCATCATTTGTCAGTAGTATTTTCATGGGGCCAGCTTACAGTCAGTGGTTTATTGTGGTCAATCGACAATTTCCACAATTTTTTGTCGCGAACTGTCACCAGATACAATTCGCACACAGGACTTTCTAACTTTAAAATGTGAAGCCAGAAATTCAATCAGACACTGATTGGCCTTCCCATCTACAGGAGGGCTTTTTAACTTGATGCGGTAAACCCCATCTTCTATGCCTAAAAGTTCCGTTTTTTTGGCGTTTGGTGTAACCCTGACTGATATTTTCATTCCTATCTCAGATATCACATTGAGCCACCCTGCGCAATAAACCAAGCTGATTTAAACAGGTTATAACCAATTGCCCACTCGAACCCAGTTTCTACCCTCTGAAAAAAATGTCTCATGAATCAGTTTGTGATGATCGTGGCAAAGTGTCACCAGATATCAATTGTGTCCTTTCCACCCCGGCTTATTGGCTCAATGTGATGGATCTCGACTCTATATTTGGAATCACAACGGTTGTTTCTCA
>JACFNL010000012.1 GCA_019454875.1 Candidatus Cloacimonadota bacterium
TTTCCCAACGCACAATTCCAGAGGATCCCCACTGGTATGAAAATCCAGATAAGACTCTAAACTACAGAAAACTTATGGATGAGTTTGTGCAATTTTGGAGAGAGCACGGGCACAAAGAGTTTTACGATCGGGAAATCACCCCCCATGTTCTTTTTATGGCCTGGCTGCAAAGACTTGTGAATGGTGGAGGCACAATCCATCGAGAATACGCTTTGGGTCGAAAACGCCTGGATATTCTGGTCACATTTGCTAATCAGAAATTTGTTTCGGAGATTAAACTTTACAAGGGCCCAAAGACTCTTGATGAAGGTTTAAACCAGATCTGTGAATATCTGAACCAGATTGGTTTAGACGAAGGTTATTTGATGATCTTTGCAGCTACCACAGCCACCGATGATGATTCACGGTACCGAGTGGAAGCCGTGGAGCATTTGGGCAAACAAGTCTTTGTTTATTGGCTTTGACTCTTGCATCTGGCTTACATGTTATAATCCAGGCATGAAAAAGTTCTTCAACACAGCTGGGGCAAATCAGCCAGACATTCATTACACAGTCTGGAGAGAAGACGGGGTCAGGCCCATCCTTGAACTTATAGAACAAAGGAAATACTTCACTCACCATGCCCCAAGACAAAGTGGCAAAACCACTCTATTGCAGGAACTCTGCAAGAAGCTGAATGCAGAAGGCAGGTATCTGGCAATCCATATTACGGTGGAAGATGCGCAATCAGCCCGTCATGATGTAATCGAGGCCAACCATTGTGTCTTAAGGGCACTGAATTCAGGACTGATATTTAATGAAATGCCTGCTTCAATTTTGCCCAAAATTGAGCAATTTTTTGACCAAAGTAATGGGGTTCGTTCTTGCCTGGAAAGCTGGTCTAAAGCATCGAAACTACCCATAGTTCTGATCATTGATGAGATTGACTCCATGGCCGGAGAGTCCCTGATTGCCCTTTTGCGCCAGCTTCGAGCTGGATATGGCCTGCGACCAAATGCCTTCCCCCAGTCCATTGTTTTAAACGGGGTTCGAGATTTAAAGGACTATCGTATCTATTCCTCAAGGGAAGATACCTGGTTAACTGGTGGTTCCTGCTTTAACATCAAGGCTAAATCGGTTCGCTTAGGGAATTTTTTGCTGGATGATGTAAGAGATCTGTTTTCCCAGCATGAGGCTGAACGAGGGCAAAAACTTGCCCCAGGACTAGTGGAAAAAATCTATGAACTGACCCAGGGCCAGCCCTGGCTTTGTAATGCCTTAGGCGAGCAGATGTGTTTTGAACTTTTTCCAGATGAACCTGTTCTTGATCAAAACCATTTACGCGAGGCCAAAGAAGCCCTGATTCTCTCCCGTGCCACGCATATTGATCAGCTCTATTACCGATTGGAAGACCCACGGATTCGTCAGATTGTGATTCCTATGTTAGCCGGTGAATCTGTGGATGATTTTCCCACTGAAGACTTACAGTACGCCATTGATCTTGGGCTTTTACACCCGACTGCAAAAGTCCTTGAGATTGCCAACCCTCTGTATAAGGAAATTCTGCCCCGGGAAATGACCTATGTTTCCCAACGCACAATTCCAGAGGATCCCCACTGGTATGAAAATCCAGATAAGACTCTAAACTACAGAAAACTTATGGATGAGTTTGTGCAATTTTGGAGAGAGCACGGGCACAAAGAGTTTTACGATCGGGAAATCACCCCCCATGTTCTTTTTATGGCCTGGCTGCAAAGACTTGTGAATGGTGGAGGCACAATCCATCGAGAATACGCTTTGGGTCGAAAACGCCTGGATATTCTGGTCACATTTGCTAATCAGAAATTTGTTTCGGAGATTAAACTTTACAAGGGCCCAAAGACTCTTGATGAAGGTTTAAACCAGATCTGTGAATATCTGAACCAGATTGGTTTAGACGAAGGTTATTTGATGCTCTTTGCCGATACCACGGCCACCGATGATGACTCACGGTACCGAGTGGAAACCGTGGAGCATTTGGGCAAACAAGTCTTTGTTTATTGGCTTTGATTTTGATGCCCAACGGAGTACAATACAAGTCTCAATATTATAATACCCAAGGAGATTACTGTGAGATTACTGATGGTATTGATTTGTTTGTTTTGTCAGATGGTGTGCGCTGATAGTGCTGCTTCGAGGCTGTCAGAACTTTCAAAAATCTACAAGCAGGGATTAATTTCAAAAGAGGAGTATGACGAGACAAAGAGACAGATTTTGCGTAGTTTATCCAAAGGAAACGATAAGGCTCAGACTAGTCAGACTCTGCCAACCCCAGCTGAATCACTCATAGCAGTCATTCCATTTTTTGGAAAGGTCTATTCGGATGGAGACCGAGATTCAGTAGCCAAGTTTACAGTAGAGAATATGCGTCGATACATAGAATCTAATCAGATTGATATAGATGGTGGTATTCAGGATTTTCATCTTTCCAAGCAACTGATTTTAGGACATTTAGGAATAATTGATCCTGATGCAGCCTATACGGATGATCAGCTAAAGACGATAGCAAAGATTTTAAATGTTCGTTATCTTGCGTTTGGCAAAATCAATCACCTAAGTTTTGAACACGAAAACCATCGATTTAATGTTGAATGCAAGGTATACGATGCCAAATTAGCTAAAGTTGTTCATGAAAGTCAGGCCAGGCAGTCCACGGCTCGCAAGTTTTTCACCTTGCTAATTCCAGAAAAAGGAAAATCAATCGGAAAGATTTCTGAGCAGTTTTATGGATTCCTTGACCGATTCAAAAAGCAGTCGCCTCAAAATGCAAATCAGACTGGCCCAAGATGAATCGCCAATCTTTAGTTCCCCCGTCTTACAATCACACCTAATAGATGTTCATAGTTTTTAGACAGTAGACGGTAAAACCAGCGTTTGAGAAAAAACATATCCTTAAACGCTGTTTTATTGTGTTCGACAAGTTTTTCAAGGCTTGCCTTCAGGAAGTTGTATTCAACCGAATCAAGTGTGAACACCGTGTTAGGATCAGCTTTGCGGATGCGTTTAAGGGCATGTCTCATTGTCTTACGGGCGATTTCGTATTCTTTCTCTGAAACTGATTCACGGCTGGTTTCAAGTCCTTTAATGTTCTCTTCGATATACTTCAGAAGGGACTTCTTCTCAAGCTTGGATAATTTAATCGGTACAACCTGACCCATCTTTTGCATAACCCACTCCTTAACCGCCGTAGTCTAAACCAGAAGGTGAAATTCGTCCAGAACAGAAACAATATGGGAGGTAATGTACACTGTGGGGCAAATGACAAAAAAATCAGGTCTTGCAAAATTATCCGTCACTATTATAATAGCCGAACCTAAGTTGCCAACGAGCAACAACCCGGTTCCAACCGGAAAGGAGTACGGTGAGAGACATACTCTGACTGGAAAGCAGGCCCGGTACATAAAGTAGCGGGCCTGACACTATCCTGTAAGCCTTCTGGTTCCATGCATCTGCTGATAGACGACATTTGTTGGCTTCTGACACCAGAGCAAACGGGCAGCATCTTTAATGGTGTCACTGGCCCCGCTGAAACAGGATGGAATCTCTTGATTCAAATCATCAATACATAAATTTAAGCTCAGCCCAGAATTGCCTAGTTGACGAGTAAAAGACTTGCTGCAGCGAGTCAAAAATTGCTCAAGCCAGCTTGCATTCAATTCAAAGTTTTCCATGGTGTTAAACAAAAGATTATCATGCAGAATCTGCCGGAAAAATCCTCCGTTCAGGCCAAACCGCAGGTCACACATTTCCCCAATTACAAGGCGGCATAGATGCAGATGCTGTAACAGGGAATCATCATCCGAGTAGTTGCCAGATAACATTTGTTCTTCAATGAGAAAACGATTCTGCCTCAATGAATATTGCCCAAGGTTTTTTCGATCAGCAATACCAGAATCACTAAGCCATTTGTAAAGAGCAATAAAACCATTTTGAATGGCCCTGGTGGTGGCTAGACCTCGTGTTTGATGTTTCACCTCATTTTCGCAAAATTCAAAGGTTTGAGCCTTACAGGAATAGAAATTCCAAAGCACTCTGTTTGTGTAGGAGTGAAAGTCCCATAGAGCTTTAATGTTGTACAGCTCAAAACTGCCAAAACCGGGGTATTGATTGCAATACAGCAATTTGAGGTTCTCATACTCAACGCCTATCAGTTGGTTTAAGACCTGAGATCTGCGTTTCAATTCCACTAAGTCAGAAACAGTAACCAGATGATCAAGATACCATGCCTGTCTTGCAATCAAGTCAGAACCAGGACTGTAAAAGGGGTCAACAAACATCAGGCTGTCACCAATTACAGCCAGCCTTCTGTCACTACAGAAGGACGAGGTTTTATGGGCCAGCTCAGATCCGCATTGAAAATCAATTTGACGGGCCCCCTTAAGGAGCTGTCTTACGAGGGGATGCTCATTAAAAAATGCGTTCATGGAATCGGATGACAAAAGATCCCGTCCCAGTGTCGTCTTGTCATACACCACACCAAAACTCACCAGACCTCGGGCAATGGGAATGGCCCAGATCCAGTATCCCTTTCCCATGAAGTGATTGGTACTCAGATACCGGGATGTATAACCGACACGGGCGAAAAATGAAGGGCTTCCCAATGAATCAATATCATTGACGGTCTCATAACGGCCCCAGGCCCCGGCGGTTAGATGCTCAGAATCAGGAGTGGAGGGAAAAATCTGGGAAAAGGTGCTGCTTCTTCGTCCCTGGGCTTGAATCATCCAGGCACAGGATGCGACATAATCTATGTTGTTGTGACAATATTTGATGGAATGAACTGCTGTTGCATCACCAAAAATAACATCGGAATCAGAATATTTGACACCATAAAGAGTTTCGATTCCGAGTTCTTCATTCATATGCCAAAGGTCTTTATCCAGACGCTTTCTATCCAACTGAAAGGTAGGAAAAATGGGCAAAAGATTAGAACCAATTTCTGAGCAATCCTCAAACATCAGATTCTCGTGTAGGCTCACATCGTCGGGAATGAAAAAATACCGCAGACCATTTTTGGGTAAATGGTTCAGGTACAAATATGTGGACAGTCCCAAATCACGGATAAAAAACATCCCGGCTACTCCAACTGTGGACTCACCGGGACTGTGGTTTGTGTCTGGCTTTTTCTCCAGGATTAAAATTTTTAGATGGGGGTTTTTCCGTTTTAAGAACCTTGCCACCATCCCGCTGGCCAGGCCAGCACCTAAAAAAATCAAATCATAATGTGTTGGTTGACTCATTGGAAGAGTCTACCACAGGCTCAAATATTTCCTCAAAGCTCTGGGCCTTTGCAGTATCTTCAATGGCATTTCGTAGAATCCCATAACTGGTAACTTTGCGGAAAACATGGCGAACTATATTGTTTTTATCTAAAATAAACAGGGATGGCAGGCCCTTGACTCCAAATTTTTTGGCTCCCATCCCGTCTACTGTGATTCCGGTTGTCCAGGAAATTTCAGGGTGTTCATTAAGGTATTGATTCACGGCATCCATTGACTCCATATAGTCCACAAATACCACATCAAAACCCAAATGAGCCATGTCTGTCTTAAGTTTAACGATTTCGGGCAATTGCTTTTTACAGTGGGAGCACCAGCTAGCCATAAACTCAACTAGCCTGACCTGGGCGGGATTGTCACTAAGCACTGTATTAAATGATTGTACAGTGCCATCTGTATTTGTAAATACAAAATCAGGTGCAGGGTTTCCGGGAACCAGACCATGACCAAGAGTCCAATCTACAGCCCTGCCAATCAGATCACTGAAGTCTGTGGCAGAAAGCCATTGTGGCAGCACACTGAGGTAGACCAGGCGAAAGGAGCATGCCTGATGACGGATTCCAGCGATTTCACCGTTTGAGAAATAAAGGGAAGCGTCCCCATGAGCCTCGGGAACAACGATTTGTGCTGGATGTTCCTGTGTCAGAGGAATGGACAGGCCGTGGGACAGAATGTCACCTTCCCGGCCAGTAATATTACCTATGGAGGCGGTTCCTGATTTAAGTCCAAAACCCAGATAACCAAAAAACCCTTCTGGAATAATAGTTAAATCCAGCTGGTCAGCCACAAAAATCATAGCCCCACGAGCTGCCAGAAAATCGACCCAGAAATCGGATTCGGCAAGGCTAATCTGGCTAAGAGGATCATTTGATTCAACGACTCGAATCACCACACCATCAAGGTATGAAAGAGCAGTGGATTGAAATGCCTTGTCCAGGTTACTTATAAAAGATGCTTTAACCCCGGCTTTTTTTAACCCGTCCATGGTCAACTTGGTCGCGCCACCATGAATGTCATGGCCAACCAGAAGCACTTTTTGAGCACAAAACGCTTGACTAAGTATCCCCAAAAGCAAAAGAATTTTAAACATAACCACCTGTTAAGAAAAAAGCCCGGCAAGTTGCCGGGCCAACTTCAACAAAAACTACTCTTTGCCATCGTTTCCGTTGTCATCACCGTGATCTGGGCATGAACCGTCGCATCCACCGCGAACTTCTTTGCCACCATTGCCATTGTCATCACCGTGGTCGTCTCCATCTTCAGGACAAGATCCACCACAACCGTGTTGAACTTCTTTACCGTCGCTATCCCCGTCATCATCACCATGATCAGGGCACCCGCCATCACATCCGCCATCATTCAATACTGAATCAGGAAGTGGGCATCCACCATCACATCCATCATCATCCCCATCAGAATCTCCTTCTGCTGGCATAGCCATTACAGGTTCATAAACTGTAACATCTGACATGGTGAAAGAAGAACCACAAACAAACAGACTCAATAAGCTGGCTACAAACAGTTTCATAATATACCTCTGCCCCGTAGGGAATTGTTAAGACGATTGACAGGGCGAAGTATAAGGTAGTTTAGAAAATCGTCAAGACCAGAAAACAAATTATTTTATTTATTTAAAGAAAAGGAGCTGACGGTCTCAAGCTTGATCTGCTCAATTCTGACTTCGAGGTCACGAAAGAGGCCGTAGGCTTGACGGGCTGCATCGGAATCTCCGCCTTTTTGGGCTGTAGCCTGACGATAGGCTTCATATGCATGATCGCGGGCAGTCTCAAGATCTGGGAGACTGTCTCCTGAAATGAGGTTGGGACTATTAGAGGAAAGGGCAGGGCCTTCATGCAGGGCAATGGCCAAATCATTCTGGTCTTCGGCTTCCCATCCCGGTTTTTGCAGTTCCTGCCATTGTGGCTCATAAAGCATTTCGGTTGCCAGTTCCTCCTGGTCCTTACCCTGAATCATTTTGCTGAGATAATCACCAGCCAGAGCCCCAAGAACGGATCCAGCAATTGAGCCAATAGGAGGGAAAATAGCCGAACCTAACATCATGCCAACTGAAGATCCGATCCCATTAAATGCCATATCAACAATTGTGTTTTTGCCAAAGTTTCCGGTCATAATGTCTGAGCCCAGCATGGCACCTATGGTATATGGAAGGGCCTGCACGATAAACTTTACTGGACCGGGGACCATATTCTGGACTGTGGCCATAGCAATTTTGCCAAAACCGGTGGTCAGGCCTTTTTGAACCAGTAGCCCACCGGCAAATGCTCCTGTGGTTCCCAGTAAAAAGTCAGGGGTTGTAATAAAGTTGAAGGCATTGCCTAAATCAACTTCTTCTCCATCCTTCACCTGTTGAATGATATTGAGAACTCCCTGGGTGGAAGCAGCAATCACCGCAAAATGTAAACCGTCCCGAATATAGTTTTTGGCTGTGGCAGCACTGTCTGCGGAACTTTTTTTGAATTCAGCCTCTTTGGCGCTGAGTTGATCCTGAAGACTTTTAACTGCATCTTTATTGGCCCCAGACTGCTTTAGGGAGTTGATGCTATCCTTAAGCCCCGTGATTTCACTTTGTAGCCTGAGATTCTGTGGTCCAACCTCAGCCTTTCTCAATTCTGTTTTTAACGATTCCTGAAGGGCCTGAAGCTTTTGTGCCTTGGCCGTATTTCCGGAAGATTGGGCCGCAGCTATATCGTCAGTTAGAGCGGTGACCTTTTCTGTAAGGCTCTGTACTACAGAATCTCTTCTTACCTGATATCCATCTCGTCCTGTGGCTTCGTCTCCTGCTCCACCCAATACCTTATCAGTAACCTTGTTCCCAGTAGTTTTCACACTTTCCACATAGTCCTGGATTGAGTTCGTCTTTATTCCGGACTGCAATTCGTTGGCAATGGGGGTGATTTCCTGGCTGATAGTGTTTTGAATAAGGTTTTTTGGACTATTTGCGCCACTACCCAATAGATCTAAAGTGGCCAATGGAGAACGGGGATTCAAAGCCACCTGATTTACAGTGCTCACCGGTCGAGCAACTGGCTGCAGTATGGATGCTGGATTCTGCTTCACAGTGGGCGCAGGCTGGGTTTTGATGGCTTGGGGAGTGGGTGCAATTTTTGGTGCTGCCGGAGCAAGTTGAGAAATAGTCTTAGAGACTATACCTGGGTTAGGAGTAGTGGCTGTGACTGGGGCTGGGGTGACTTTTGGAATAGCTGCCCCTGCCTTAGGCGCAGTCAGGGACGCTTTTGGAATAGCTGTAACAGTTTTTGGGACAGATGGGGCCGCTTGTGGGACAGTTGCCGCTGTTTTAGCTACTGTTGGGGTGACTTTTGGGGCTGATGAGGCCGCTGGGACTGTCCGTACTGTATTCTGCGCCGCTCTAGGAGCAATCTGGGAAACGGCTGGAGTCACTTTGGTAGGGACGGGAGTATTTACCGCAGTATTTTTTGGGATACTGGGTGCCTGTACTTCCACTGTGGGTGCGATCACTGTAGTTGGCTTTTGGATGGCTGTATTATTGGTTGGGGCTGGATTCAAATATTGTTTTGTCAGTTGCCCAACTTTAGCCGATTGCGACCGGTTGATTTGCAGGGTGCTCAAATCCTGTTGCACTTTGGCCAAAGCCTTTACTCGAGGATCAGCATGTTTTGTGGATATGGATTGATTCAGCTTTTGAATCGAGCTAAAGGTTCCATCTTCCAGAAGCTGATGCTTTAAGACTAGCTCACTGCGTTCCATGTAGGTTCGTTTTTGCATTAGCTTCAAGTCCTGGATTGCACCTGGGTCCGCACCTGAGGACTGGGCATTCTGAAGCACTCTTTTGTACTGTTCTACCTTTGCCTGGTTCTCACGATATCTCAGGCCGAAGCGACTGGAGCTCTCTATGGCTGGCGTTTTCTGGCTGGATAACTTAACTCTGCTTGTCTGGATCTGTTCGTTGATAGTTTTGAGTTTGCCTAGTCGAGGATCGGCTGGATTTGGTTCCTGAAGCACCTTATTAAGCTCGGCAGGAGATTTGGCTACACCACTCTTACTGAGTTCCTTGATCAGCTCAATTCGTTGCAACCGCAGCATATTGAGCCGAGTAGCCTCACTTACGCCAGTAGCATCAAGATCAGATTGAGCAAAAAAGGATGGCACAATCAGAGCCAAAAGTATCAGAAATCGCATAGTATACTCCTTGTACTGATCTACGAGGAATGTATGGAAATGTTGCAGGCTAAAATTCGGATTACCAGAAGTGGAGTTTATTTGTTACTGTTTTCTCTGGCCCTTCTGCAATCTTCTTTTTACACTGGAACCAATATCCTCTTCCTTCTGGATTTTTTTCTCATAGCCCTCCTTCTATTTAACTACTTGTATCTGAGAAGGCTTAGAAATCTGAGTCTGATACCACTGTGGCCTGAATGTTGTGAGGAAGATACCTTGATAAAAGTTCCGGTAAAGTTCCAGGGTGGACTGCCCTTTGCTGGAAGATTTGAGTTGGACTGGATGCGTTTTGGAAAGCTGTATTCGCAAAAAGCCTCTGCCATTTGCTGGGGTACGCAGAATTGCCTGTGGCTTGATGCGTTTCCGATACGGGGAAAATACGAACTGTCACAGATTAAAATTGAAATTGACTATCCCCTGAAATTGTTTGTGTTAAAGGCCAGTATGTCTCAATCCATGGTACTGCGGGTTCATCCCAAACCATTTTCTGAGAAAAATCTGGAGATGGATTTTTCGGAAGGAAGGGGTAGTGGGAATCAGGAATTTTCGGGTTTGAGGCTCTGGAGACCAGGAGATGGGGTAAGAAACATAGCCTGGAAGCATTATGCCAGAACAGGAATTATGCAGGTAAAGTCCTGGGAGGTTGGGGAAGACATAGCTCAGGCATACATTCTTAAGTGGGATGAGACCGATGAAAAGAAGTATTTTCAGGAAATGGCGGCCCTGATGATCCACTGGATACAAAGGCAGATTGCTTTTAAAATTCATGGAAAAGGTGGGGGTTTTGATTCGTCTACTGGGAATGAAAAGGATTTACTGGATTATCTGGCAGTCTATGAAACAGGGGAGCAAAAATGAAGCTCATTATGGATTGGTTTCAGACATGGACCAGGGATAAGTATTTGGGCCATCAGAGCCTGGCACCTCTGATTCTTCTGAGCGTCCTGCCATTTTTTATGTTGAATGAGGAATCATTTGGATTCTGGATTCCATGGTTCGGGACATTTTTGTGGGCAACAAGAACTAAAAGACAGTTTGCAGATTCCGTAATGATTTTCTGGTTCGCACTTGCCCTTGGCTGTTCTTATTATTTTTATCAGTATCATGTCAGGGTAGACATATTGTTCTGGGGTCGTGCTCTTCTGATTATGGTATTGGGACTTTTGACGATTCAAATGTCCGTTCCCCGGGTTTCGGCCTTATATTTTCTGGCCTTTGTACTGGTTCTGGTTGCATCTTCCCTGACTTTTCAGGTTTGGCTGGCTTTGTATCTTTTAGTGTTTTTGTGGGCATTGATTCAAGCCATCTTAAAACTTCAGTTTCCGGCAATGGTTCCGGGTGCAGATTCTTTGCCAATGGGTCGATACAGCCTCCGCATTACGGCATTTCTTGGAGTCATCGGATATATCCTGTTTTTAGTGTTTCCCAGATTATCTACTGCTCAGTTTCCCGGCAGTATCAGCATTTCAGGATTCAGTGATGAGGTGGAATTCGGGGAAATGACCAATTTATTGCAATCGGATCAGGTGATCATGAGGGTCTACTCGGAAAGACCTGTCAAGCTTGCTGGTATGTACCTGGATCAGTTTGATGGGAAGCGGTGGGTAAATTCTCAGGACTACGGAATGGTTATGCGAAACAACCGCAATCCACTAAGATTACCCGCGGCAAAATTTGCTTCTATGGGTCAGATATTTCCGGTTACAATTGAACTGATGCCCACCAGGCATCCTCAGCTTTTTTTGCCAGCATATACGGCCCAGATCAAAACTACAGAAAGACTGTATCGGGACTATCATGGGGCTATCCGAAGATCAGCCAGCATTTATACCAGCCCTCTCACCTATGAGCTTTTAGTTGTCGGCTTAAGCAGACCAGTTTCAGAAAACAGTTCTATATCTGCCACGGGATATCAGAGTCTGTATCTGAGTCTGCCCGAAACAGTACATAAAGACATTGTAACCCTGGCCGAGAATCTGACCAGAGAAACAACTCAGAGTCTTGAAAAGGCAGCTTTGCTGGAGAGGTTTTTCCAGACCCAGTTTCGTTATTCCCTGACTAGTGAGCATCCGGGGGATCCGATGCAGAGCTTCATCTTGAACCGTCGTGAAGGTCACTGCGAATACTTTGCCTCAGCTATGACTCTGATGTTGAGGTCGCTGAAAATTCCCGCCCGTATGGTAACCGGATTTCAGATAGGGGAGTTTAATCCTCTTGGAGACTATTACACAGTAAGAGCCAAACATGCACATGCCTGGGTGGAGGTTTATGCAGGTTCTGGCATGTGGGTCGAGTTTGATCCAACTGCCCAGAGTGAGGCAGACTGGATGCAGGGATTTAGAAATCTGGAGCTATTGAGGGATTTGGGACATTTATTTGAGTTTCTGGATATGAAATGGCAGAACTATGTCCTGTACTTTAACCGGCTTGATCAGTTGCTTTTGTGGTTTCAGATTCGCGCATGGATTGAAAAAAATCTGCTTTTGACAATTGCATTGTGTCTACTTGTGATTGTACTGATTCGTCTGCTTTTGAACTTTTATTTTTATGGATTCCGACAAAAGGGAGTTAAAAATTTGTCCATGACCCGCCTCGACGCATTATTACAGATGCATGGGATTTTTAGAAGCCCGGGGATGCAGCCCTCAGATATTCCCCTAAAAGAGCAGTTCCAAGTGATTCAAGAGGATTTGATTCAGTTTCAGATGAATCTATATCATGAGGAGTTTTCGGGCCAATTCAGTAAGAGCCTTGCGGATCAGATTCTTGATTCAATTGAGGCAAAGCTACAGGAGATTAAGAAAACCGGAAGTTTTTGTCGATAGTCCAGACAATGATGAGATTAGTCCACTTCAGCTTATCCCTTTTATTGTTTGGATCTGTGCTTGGCACGGAGCCAAAGTATCCAGCCAGACCACTGACAGCAGGAGTAAGTATTAAATCAGAATCGATGCCTGTCAGAGAGGTACTGGATCAAATTTTAAAACAGTCTGGTTTGGACTGGTTTTTAGATGGAGACATAACGGGCACGGCTACTTTGAAACTGACTGAAATCCCCTGGGAACAGGCTTTAGAAGCTGTTTTAGTGTCTCAGAATCTGTACTCAAGAAGGGTGGGAAATCTGATCACAGTTTTTTCACAGCAGGAAGTCCCAAAGGCAACAGCGCCCTTGCCGCCCCAAGTGCAAGTGGAAACAGTGCCTTCTTTACCGCCGGTTGATTTTCAGCTTTTAGGCATTGTGGGTAGTGGTGATTCCAAGGTCGGAATTCTTAATATCAAGGGAAATTCCAAGCTGGTACGCCTGGGAGAGTCCCTGGCAGATGGTTCAAGAGTCACAAGACTCGAAGAAGCTGGTATTGAACTATTGGGTGCAGACGGAAAGTCGCGTGTATTTACCTTTTAGTCGATAGTGTGCAACCGTTTTGGTTGTTCAGATACGAACATCTTTGTTACCATCTGAGGCTGATTATTTACCATTGGTGGCATTATGTTTAAAAGAATCATTTGTCTTTTGTCCTTTATAATCCTTGTTTCCGCTTCGTTCGCGGCCCAGAAGGCTCCAGCAGGGGCTGACATGGATACCGAGGCACTGTGGACCCTTAATGGAAGCCAGTGGGAACTTTTTACCAACCAGGAACTGGTCTGGGGTAGGTTAAAAAATATTGTTCCCATGCATTCCATTCGTGATGGTTATGCTTACTGGATTAAAAAACCCAATCAGGCTTTTTATCTGGGTTTTCCGGGAAGCTCTCAAAAAACAGTGGGAGTGCGGATTGAAAAGTCTGGAATTGCCCTGGTTAGTTTGGGGTTGGGCCAGCCTTTTGCTATCGCGGAACTACTACAGAAACCTGACGGCAGCAGGTTGCCTGTGAAGGCCATTTATACATGGGATGCCCCTTCATCAGAATGGATTGTGTATCGTTCAGAGGAAAATACTTCCACTTTGAGCCATCTTGAGCCTGGTAAAGGCTATTTTATAGAAACCACGCAGGACGGAGTTGTTCTGTTACCCCCAGGAGCACAATCTTTAGTATCCATAGCCGGAGGTGGGTCATTACAGGATCTGTCTGTCAAGGCATTTGCCAGTCTTTCCGTGCTGGAATTCCAGCAGGATGGAAGACTAAGGCCGGATAATCAGGCTGGATTGATTGTTCATGAACCCGATGTTACCAGGCAGTCTTTACGACTTAAAGTTTCCGCTTATTCAGGTTATGTCTCACAAGCCGCTGCCCTGATGATTCAGCCACAGCAGTCTTTGATGGATGTACAGAAATTGCCACTGGCACAAGGTTCCAATCTGTTTTTATCCCAGGTGGTGACTCTTCCTGAGTTACCCCAGGGGCAGTACAACCTGTGGCTTGAAATTTATGCGAATGATACAACCACAAAATCGGAAGAGATTTCTGTTGATGTAAGAAGAGGGGGCCTGGCATTTGGCAGAATGTTTCATGATCTGAACCCCGATATAAAGACTCCCATGGGAAGAATCCTTGGTTCAGTGTCTCAAATTCCTGATACAGGATTTCAGGAAAATCCGGAAATGTTTCAGGCAGCTTCAGTAAATAAAATCAGGGTCAGGGTTACGGGCAATGATTTCTCTCCGATGGTCCAGGAGTTTTCAGGGACAGCTACATCAGGGACTGTACAGATTCCAATTGGGGATCAAAGAACAGTAACCGTGGATTATCTTGATAGTTATAATGATGTGATTCGTCGAGGCCAAAGGCAGGTTTCTGTTCTTCCAGCTGGAAATCCACCATTGCAGCTAGTAAGGGCTGAGACTGGGATCCCCGATCCAGTTATTACCCCACTACCAGGAGCCTTTCTGGATTCAGTCTCTGTAAGCCTGTCTACCACAACGGGGACTTTGTATTACACTCTGGATGGTAGTGATCCAAAGACATCCAGTAGCCGGGTTCAGGTGATCAGTGCCGTAAACCTGACCGTAAGTGAATCCACCCTCTTAAAAGCATATGTGGAATTAAGTTCCACTCAAAGAGGGGGAGTATTTGAATACAATTATGTAAAAACACAGATACCACAGCCTATTGTCACTATTGATTCTCAGAACCCATGGAATAATCTGGCTTTTCTTGAGGACTTGATCGTTGAAATCGATTCGGATCAGCCTCGAACTTTTTTGTACTACACTTTAAATGGTGCCGAACCTGACTTGAATTCTGAGTTTGCAGCCTTGCCCACCACTCTGATTTTGAATGAGACAACAGAGGTGCGTTATTTTCTTTTGAATGAATTTGGTTTTCGCTCCGATGTGGGATCCCAGGTCTTTGTCAAAGAGACCTTTCCGGTACTTGAAATGCAATCCTCATCGGCTGAGTTTTTTTTAGACCAGGTAACCGTGAGTTTCTCTTCGTTCGCCGGTGCTCAGGAAGTTATTTACAGTCTTGATGGTTCTATTCCTGATGAAAATTCCCCACGATTTTCTTTGCCTCATAGTATTGTCATTACGGAGTCTCTTACTTTGATTGCAGTACCTATTAGTCCTAGTGGGTTTTCCGGTAATCCTGAGGTTCAAACTTTTGTGAAAATCAATGATTTAAGCATTGATTATGTGGTCAGTAGTGAGAATCAGGTTCAGGCATCTGGCAGTCTGATCTATTTTGTTGAGCCAGTGACTCTTGAACTAAGTACATCCTATCCTGATACGACAGTCTATTATAGCCTGGATGGCAGCGAGCCCACTGTAGCATCTTTTGAATTTGATGCACTCAACCCAATTATTATCAGCCAAACAGGTTCTGTTAAACTTTTGGTAATGCACGAACCTTCGGCAATTTTGTCTGATGTGACGGAATTATCTTTTGTGCAGCATGTGTTGCCCCAGATTCAGATGATTTCACCAGCTCAAAGTACCATGAACACATTTTCAGGAAGTACATCACTTCTTCTGACAGGTTCGGAGTTTGTTTTTTATAGCCTTTCTGGTACAAACCCTGAAACTGACGGTAGCCCTGTATCTGCCCCATTGAACTTAAATATTGAGGACTCCACAATTGTAAAAGCCATCCCCGTAGATAGTCTGGGTTTTATTGGCTCAGTGGAATCAATCGAACTGCTTAAAATTGAGACGCCTGCCCTTAACTATGTATTTAGTGCCACTCAGGGGGCCTATCAGGACGGAGATTCAATATTTTTCTCCGGTGATCTTACGATTCAGTTCAGCCTGGCTCAAGCCCAGACTCAGGGTGTAGGAGCAATCAATCCAGAAACTGTACCCAGTTATTTCAGTTTTTCCGATCAGCATTCGGAGTCATTTAGCCAGTCTTCTGTTTTTAGATTCAAGGCCTTGCATGATTCCGGTGTTTATTCAGATGTCACTGAGTTGAATCTGCAAAAAATTGTTTTACCTGAAGTTATGGCTGAGACTAGCCCAGTCGTTTATTCACAGGAATTTGCCGGTTCTTTGGGCGTCGTATTCACAACTACTTTCCCAGCGGATATGGTGGAAGTTCAAAATGTGACTGCGGCCACTTTGTCCACTGCTCCATTTATTTCTGAAACCATATCGGAGACAACGACATTTGTGGTTCGTTCTTTGAGCAATTTGGGTTTGTGGGGCAATGAACTTTCCATTTCCTACACCAGGGTACTTACTCCAGTTGTGGTTATTACTGCATTTTCTCCTCAGGGAATAGTTACGGGCAACCGCTTTACTGATTATTTGTCGGTTCAGATTGATAAATCGGGCGGGGCAGAAAAGATCCTGTACACCACAGATGGGACGGATCCCTTACTTTTTGGTGTTGAGTCAACAGACTCTGTCACTATGTCCTTTATGCAGACTGTACAGTTAAGGGCGATTGCCTTAAGAAATTCAGGGCTGACTGGAGTGGAGGTTTTTGAAGAATATCATTATTCTCCTTCGGCTCAGTTATCTGCTTCCTTTTCTCCCGCCTTATTATCGAGTCGATTTGTGGGCAGCACCTATTTAAGCATTACGGCAAGTCCTCAAGACTCTGTTATCGCGTATAAGGTTGGTACAAATCCCATACAGGTCACTACATCCAATGTGGCTGTGATTTCTTTTTCTCAGACTCAGACCGTCTGGGCCACGGCAATTAATGCCGACGGTTTTTCAGGTGCCACCCAATCCTATGAAGCTATCCAGCATACCCCTCCCGTAATCTCCCATACAATTAATTCTACCGGCCAGGTAATTGGTCAGTATTTTACGGGGGACGGGACTTTATCATTTTCCTCATCTCAGCCATTAAGCGCGTTTTACCTGGATTTTGATCATTTAATTTATCCACCTTTGTCTCCCGAGGAATTTTTGTTATCTGATATCAATCAGCCAATTGAATTAAGTCATGTAAATTCTAATGACTTTCGCTTTCAGTATAGAGGTGTGGATGTATATGGTTTTTCGTCTGTAGTCTCTGGAATACATTATGCCTATCACAAAAATTTGCCTATCTTAACAACAAATGTTTCTGGCCTTTTGGAGCAGAACTTTTTTGAAAATACAGCTACAGTGGAGTTTTTGTTGAGTCCAAGTTCTCCCACAGCACTAGTGTTTTATACACTGGATAGCAGTAATCCTGTTACTGCTGCGCTTACCGCCCCCGGAAGTCTTATTATCAGTACGGATGTGAATCTGGTTTATGAAGGGAAGACACAGGAAGGTTTCAGTTTAGGATCTGGGCAAATTGAACTTAAGAAATTGCTGGCTCCCCAAAATCTTCTGGCTGGCAATCAATCCAACAGGCAGTATTACAAGGGAAACCCGGTATATTTTGATGTAGTAGCAGTTGAGTCTGATACATTCAACTTCATGGGGGGTACTGGGCCGCTTTCAGTGAGTTCTGACTACATTACTTCACAATCAGTCAGGCGATTCACGATTGCTACAGTTCCCTTGGGAACCTCTGTTTTAAATCTGGCAAAAACTACTGGTTTGTCAGTCCTGGCCAGACAAAAACTTGAGATCCGCCACCCGGTTTTAAATACCCTTGAGGGGGACGGGGTAGGCTTTCGACAGGAAAAACTAAGAAAACATACCCAGGTCTGGATGAACCACAACTCGGCTGGAGACATTCTCATCAGTGATTCAGACAAGGGAGATGTAATACGGATTAAGGCCGACACCGGGGTAACTGAGAGGGCCGGATGGTTTGTGAACCCTTTGAACTACACCTACGCTGGTAAACCCGACTCGTTAGACCTTCTGCCCGTGGCAGAGACTTCGTATGGAGTTCTGGTATTTTTTGAGTCGGATGGAGTACTGAAACTGGTTTCGGCATCAGAGGATGGAGGCACTGAGCTTTTTGGTGTAGGTGGTGGGACCCCTGTCAGTTCATTGGATGGTACAGGTAGCACTTTGGATGCAACTTCAGTTGAAATTGGTACTTCGGCGGATTATGCCTCATCACTTTTTGAAATTGATAACAGAGTCTACTTTTCGGTTGATGGTGGGCTTTATTCTTATGATGGTTCAGTAATTCGGTGGGAGTTTGGTAACACGGCTTCCGTAAGCGCGATTGGTACAAGCCAGATAACGACAGTAGAAGGATCCGTGGCCACTGCGGAAAAAATTGATGAGGAAAGCTATTTTCTTTTTGTAGATGATTTCGGCCTTCAATTGTTTAAGGCATATCGTGTGTTTGTGGCCGGAGCCAGGGCAGGGGAGTTTGATCTTTTAGTCACAATGGGTAGCGGTAGCGGCGTGGCTCCAGAAGTTACCGAGGCCGATCCCCTTGATTTTGCCTACTTTACGATTAGTGCAGCATCCTGGGTCAACAGTGTTAACAATGGTGGCATTTATGTAGTGGCATCGGATTTGGAATATGTAGATAATTTGTGGCATATCACAGACCCGAATTCAGCCATTAAAGTATTAAATTCTACCAACGCATTTTATGGCGGTTTACCGGCCCGAGCCGATCAGTTTCGCTTTTCTCCAGTTTCTGTTTTTGGATTGGGAAACAAACTTGGGATCAGCTTTTATGCTGGTTATAGTGATTCCATGGTCGGGATTTATGACCCAGATACTGGCAGTATATCCAGCCTGTTTGAAAAGCACGAGGATCGTACCCTTGATTTAAAATCTGTTTCTGTGAATGAATTTGGGGACATAGTAGGACTTAAGACCAGACCGGGAAGACTTGAGGCCAGCCAGGATCTGCTGCTTGTCAGAAAGAACTTTGGGGAAAGCAGATCAAAGACTGTAAAAGTGCTTGATAGTGGCTATGAACTGCAGCAGTATTTTTTACCCATGCCTGGAAATGAGCCACATAGCGCGTTATTGCTGCATCAGACTGCGGGACAAGTCCAGCTACTTAGGGCCGATTTTAATAATTCCAGTGTTAGTTCTCTGACGCTCACCATGTCTAACTTTTTGAATCAGGGGTATGCCTCTGGGATTGGCTCTTATCTGATTGATGGACAGGATGGATGGTATGATACTCTTGATTACGCTGTGGATAACGGTCTGAGTCTAAACCAGATTGCGATTGCTACAGGAATATCGGCCTATTACCATGCCGCCAGCCACCATCTGTATTTCTATTTCTGGTCAGGATCAGAAATGCATGTATATCGTGGTAATCTGAAGCAGAATCCTATACCAGTCCAAAAGGTTATAAGTGTCGCCAATGTCATTGATATACCGGACTCCTATGTACTTAGTTCCAACACAAAGATCAGTGCATTGAGTGATGCAATTCTTTTACATAGCTATGGCAGTTTGATTGCTATACCCACACAAACTCAGAGCTTTTCACCGTTTATGGTCGTGAAGAGTGATCAGGACACTACTAATACATCAGACTATGGGGCCATGGAACTGGCCGGTCAGGTGTATCAGGCAGAGGGATTATCCTCAAGGGAAATTCATGTTCTTTGGGAGGAATCGCCTAATCAGATGAAATGGCTGGATTTTTCCGGCACAAAAAATTCTGAAGTTATGGGATTTTCATTCAGAAGTTCTTTAGATTTTAATACGCTTAATCGCTGGTCTCCCACACTTTCGAGCCGTCCGTTGCAGGGACAGACACTGGCCTATCTGGAACCAGTTTATATAAACCGGCCTAATCTGATACATACAGGGGTACAGCCCTACCTGGCGGCCTTTGGTCTCAGATCAGACATGGATCTTCTGACCGTAGATTTACAGGCTGGACCACAGCCTCTTTTAGGATTGGGTGCTCCTCAGGTTTCACCAGTTACCAATGTATTGCAGGCTGGTGCCGAAATTACCGTACCATTGACCATATCTTCCCGATGGAATTATCTGGCATTTGATGGTTCCAGCAGTTACCAGGCCGTTGTTACACAGGCGGGCAGCGTACCTTCTGCTCTTAGACTAACAGTAGATGGAAAAACCGGTTCTATACATAATCAGATTTTACGCGGTGCGGTTGTACAGGATCGGTTTGGTCGCCGGAGTCAGGTTGCTCCAGGCTTAAATGTAGCCTTTGTCTGGGAACAGGACTCACTGTCTTTGGTGCCAGAACCAGCTTCCATGCAGATTATAGATTTTTATGCGGAAGCTATGATTGATGATCAGGACATGGGCGCGAACTGGAGGGAGTATGAGGTCTCTGCCTATACATCTGATGTTTCTATCCGAGCATTGTTACCTAACTCCCAGTTTGTAGAACTGGACGCACCATGGATTTATACCCACGATGGTTCCACTACCTATTTTGATTTTAATGAATATCATATTCCCGAAGATGCAACCCATCTTGAATTTGTGCTCAAAAATCCAAAAGGGGAATCAAATCCTATTACTCAGGCTATTTTACGCAACTTCTGGGTAACCGTTGCAGGACATAGAGGCTCATATATGGGGCTTGAAGGCAACCGCACCCCAATAAAGACTGTGAAGGAGGATACAAACGGGAATACCTATATTCTGGATACTTCCGGTGATCTGTATATCCTTGATGACAATAAAATTTTGAGAAGATTAAATCTGGTGGCCCAGCCACCGGGATATGACTTTCCGGTTCCGGTTAAGACAACAAGTTTCTCTTTGCACCCTATTACGGGTGAGCTTTATGTACTGGACAGCATATTTTTGTTTAAAGCTACGGAACAAATAAGCTTTGATACAGCAAACTACTCAAATCAATCGCGAAACCATTTGTTGCAGCTTGTGGAAGAGTTCTATTCATCTCCAGTACCCATGAATGAGGTGGCATTTAATGGTAATACTATAATGCTGTTTGGGGCAGAAGGTAGTCAGGCTTTAATGCACTATGCAGATGCAGACACTCAGGATTGGTACCATTCAACAATATCCGGGAGCGACATTTTTGATGCAGATTGTAGCGGCTGTTTTTTCTCGGTAGTTGGTTATGCATACACCACAGATTCTGTGCTACTTGGGTTTAATGCCATGACCAATGACGATGGTTTTGCGGCTCCCACAGGCCATGTGATTCAGATTCCAGACCCTATGCCCCATACAGATCTTGGGGCCCCACTTGTAGATCAGATGATTCCGACCACAGAAGTTCTGAGTCTAACCAGATATGCAATTGGCCAGAGAATCAGCAGTGAAAGTACTGCTATCCTGGATATCGAACCGGTACAATTGTATTCAATATATACATCCCCAACAGAAACCTCAGTTCTAGCGGTAGTTGGAGAAGAAAGTGAAGAAGCTTCTGGATTTGTGGTGTCATTTGAGCCTGACTCGATTGACCCGGAAAACTCATTACTAACTTATGTGGCAGGTTCCTTACAGGTTGGAGATGTATACTCCTATCGTCAAAAATCCACGGAAAAAATTGGGAAAGTACGGCATGTAAACAAAATTGGCAATGAGATTCATTTAACCATGCAGAACTGGGATGTACTGGTTAAAGCTCCTGATGATTACATTCGCCCATCTCAGACCTTAAGTGCTTTTCAGGAAAAAATTACGCAAGGACTGAATCAAAAAATGCCAGCTTATGCCTATAGGCAGGATGTAAAAAAAGCCTATTTTATTGAAGGCATTTTGCAAGGTTATGTCCTCTTGTCTTCATCTGGGCAATTGGCCTGGCTGGATCGGGGGGCGATGACAGTCACCCCTTACTCCCATCTTAATGGTTTTGCAAACATTGCCTTTTCAAGTTCTGATACTGTACTGCATGCAATAAGACGGGATGGCACAGTATATGCGGTTTCTGTGGATGCCAATGCACATACAACATTGCAGTTGCAGCCGCTTGTAACTATTCCTGTGCCTGAATACCATGAGATTCTTGCAGCAAGAGATATTAATCAGAATCAGTGGCTGGCAATTACTCACTCACAGCTTTATCATTACAATCATAACACCGGACATATAGAGGTTCTGGACGATGCAGCCTTTCATGAGGAATATTCCTTTGTAGATTTGGAATATCATAGTGGTGGCAATATCGTGGCTGTAGTACGGCAGTCTTATAACAATTACCTGACCATCATTCATAAGTATCTGTCCGATCTGGACTGGAATACTACTGATCTCGAAGCAGAAACAAGCCTGACGATTCACAGAGGCGGCGGTTATTTGTACTATGCATTAATCCCATATGGAACTGAAACCATGGACGACAGGGAAATCGGCATTAAACATATGTCCAACATGGAACAGTTTTCAAGTACCAGAATAGAGGAGAGTGCAAGTTATGCTGAACATCGGACCCATAAACTCGGAACTGGCGCGTCAACTAGTCTGATTTATACAGGGGATCCATTTCAGGAAAATCAGCTCATAGGGTTTGGTGATGAACAGTATGGATTTCAATTGAAACAAAAACACATAGAAATCAGTAAACCCTGGCCACTGGATCCAGTAATATCCTGTGAGATGGGAGACATTACCCATATTGAAACAAATCCAGTATTCATTGGTGATGGATATAAAATGGGAGCCGAATGTAACTTGGGCACTCAGCAAATGTTGACAGGTTTTTACAACGGTAGCCCATTGTTATGGGAACAGTACGCTCTTGGCTACTCTTCTGATAATTTCCACTCCTGGAAGTCTGAGGTTCTTACTGGAGTTGTAGAGTCTCCAGTGGTTGTTGGTATTCAACATGATGGACAGGTGTCAATTTTTGATCGCAATACATTTGGTGACATTCCATTTGCAAGTATCTACGGTCGGGACACTTTGTTTGACTTGAGTCTCACTACACTGAAGCTGACAGAAGCACAAGGAGATTATGAACTTGATTTGGCAGTGATGAACCGGTCCACAGATGGATTGGAGCAAATCCAGGTGGAAATCAGTTCTCAACTCGGTTCTAAAAAAATTATGGTGGCCATACCGTCCTTTGCACCAATGCAGTTAAGGACTTTTACAGTAAATTTGACCGAGGCAGATTTAATTGGTTTTGATCACAAAATCCATCCATTGATGGCCAGGGTGTCGGTGCTGAACACAGCCAACAAGGTATTGGAGGATTCCGATCCTAGGGACAATATTCTGATTCATGTTCCGTTTATCTATAACTCGGACTCGGATATGCTTAATATCCAGTATGCTGATTTACTGCCTGATCGTGGGAATTATACCTTGGCCCAATTTACATCATATCCTGCTTCGGGGCTGGTAACTGATTTTACTTCGGGTGGAATCAATATTACCGCAATAAATCCAGGTGTTTACACTATAAGGTTACTGCTTCTGGATTCTCAAAACCAGCAGGTTGAGGTTGAGTTTGTGTTAAATGCTGAGGTTAAAGGCATTGATTTGGTGCTAAGCATGAATCATGTCCTCTTAAGGCCAGAAAAACCTAAGGACATATCATTGATTTCAACTCGGCGCAATGGTTCACCGAGAGTGTTTTCAGTACCTGTTGGCAGCTCCTTGATTGGTGTGGATTTTAGTTCTGTATCTTCAGGTGTAATTGTAAGCGCCACAATGACAATTGAAGCGACTACATCCAGTACAGCCGAAATCGATATTGAGATCCGCCAAAGCGATGCAAATGATAATTTTGTCTTTATTGACAAACCACTAAAAATTCATGCCTCGGAATGGCAGAGGTTAAGTAAATATACCGAAACTGCGACACTGACGGAGAGTAAAATAGTCGAACTGGCTGAAGGAAAATATGCCATTGCCTGGAAGTATTATACAGAAGGACAACCCAATCCTTCTTTACCAGCACCATCAACAGGTATCAGGCTAAGAATATTTGATGCAGATGGAAACAGTCATACTGATGAGATTGTGGTTCAGGCTTCCGACTACATTGACTCTGTTTCTCTGTATGCTTCCGCATCCGGGACACAGGTTCTGGTACAGTACACAAATTATGCCCATGTAAATGGTGGCATAGTTCTGGAGACCTTTGATTTAGAGGGCAAGCGGCTCGCTAAAGCAGTTTGGGATGATGAGGGTGAGAACTTTGATTTCCAGGGCTCTGGATATCCTCATGTGGCGGCACTTCCCGATGGGGGCTGGGCTGTGTCTCATGCGGCCCACATTGATTTTTCTGCTACCTTTCGTCTGGTACGACTGGATTCAGAATTGCAGATTTTGGCCGTCAGCTCTCCGGCAGTGGATGTGGGGTTTGCTGGGTATAGTAAGGTGTCAGCATTAGGCACAGACACAATTCTTCTTGCCCACATGGATCAGGGGGATTTTGCCGAAGTCCGCTACAAGCTGTTTGATATCAATAATCTTTCATTTGTGGGAGAGGATTTTGTAGGCGAAGCTGAGGAATATACAATTTATACAGCTCCCGATGGCACCATCTATTTTGCCACCTCTCGAGTTAATGAAGATACAATCAAAATCAGTCGGGTAGACTCAGTAACCAGAACCTTGAGTAATACAAGCCTGGATGCCTTAGTAAAACCGTACGGGGAAGTAAGCCTTAAGAGAACACCCACCCAGTTAGCAGTAATGTCTTCTTTTGTGCTTGAGGGACAGAGTACTCCTCAATACTCAAGTGTCTGGAGTAATGGGCAAAAAACGCTATTGGCCTATCTGGATAAAATTGAGGTTTATAACGATCCTTCTGCCTGGAACTCCAGAACACCGGACCTTATAGTAACCTCATTTGATACTTCTTTGCTTACGGGATTCCCTGACCTGGAAAATCCTTATATGGGCAGTATTGGCACGATCTGGTCGGATGGTAATAAAATTTTGCTTGGCAGGGTTGATCTGGAAAGGGTCCTTGTATTTAATACCTGGTTTTCCTCTTCTACCCCAACAGCAGATTTGGCCTTAGCCGGAATATATCCCAAATCAATTGGCAGTGATTCCACACGGATTGTATTTTTAGGAAAAGACGCTCAGTTTGAAGATATCCTTTATATCTATAACAGTTGGCCAACTACAACCGCTCAAGCGGCAGACTTAACCATAGAGTTGCCGTATATGGCATCTGCCTTGTATAGCGATGGAACAACAATTGTGGTAGCTGATCGGACAGATAATCGTCTGGTTGTATGGGATTCATGGCCAGTTAGCGATAACGAAGCATCTGCATTTAGCTTTGCTGGGGATGTACTTAACAATCCTGTGGCTCTATATAAGCTTGAGGATGTACTTTTGGTGTCAGACTCGCTTAACAACAGAATCCTGGGTTTTCCCTATTCTTCAATGAATGCAAGCTCAGTAGCAACACTTGTGATAGGTCAGCCAGATTTTGAAAGTAGTTTTACTAGAGTCAGAGACCCCCAAAGGATGGTCAGTGATGCTTTTCAATTGACAACATTTCCTGGTCAGTTAGGCGGGGAAACAGGATTTATGGCTCTCATGGGTGGAAATGTGTCTATGATTAAGGGCTTCAGACTTGAGATGGATGCAGCCTCGCAGTTTGTCATTCAGGCTCGACCTGTGGATAACAAGCTGATTTATTTAAATCCGGTAACCCTTGCTTCGGAGTCTGGATTTCTCCCCGTGGAAGAAAGTAGTGACAGGTACGGAAGCCATAGCAGGCCACAGTTTTTTACCCATGCCACTGGAAACTATATTGGGTGGGCTTGTACATATCAGCATGTTGAGGCCCAGTGTATTCGCAAGGTCAATGACACAACCTGGTTGCCAGAAGGAAATAAGGCCATGTTATACACCGGTAGCGGTGAAACAAAGGCAATTATGACAAAACAGGGTTCTGTAGTACATATTCTTGAGCAGTGGTATAGCACCTCAGATGGGGAGGCCAGTATATACATCCGTCATCTGGATCCTGGGGTTGTGGTAGATGGGTTACCATTTTATCAGCCGGAAGTACAGGAAGTGTATGTACCATATTAGGTAGAAGGGACTACATTTTTCTAATGATTTGCCACCAGTATGCCGATACTTGTTTAAGAGTGGAGTTAAACGGAAATTGACTCTGGTTGAAATCAAGGAAGATAGATGAAAGGGAAATCGTGGATTTTCTGCAAATTTTGTCTTCCGGTGCTTCCAGAGGTGATGCAGGTGCGGTGTCGGCACAATCACAGAAATCTGTGAGTCGATCTTCGGATAAAGGCTTTTTTTCCGTTCTTAATGAAGAGCTAGTTGGGAATCTGGCCAAAGACAAACCCAAGCCTGAGGCCAAAGCTAAAAAAGAAGGTAGTATTCTTGAGCGAAATGTGGACAAATCCACCCTTCGCCCCCAGGCCAAGAGAATTTCCGAAGAACCCCGGGCTGAGGAGAATGTTTCTGCTCCAGAGGTGAAGACAGAGGCAGTCATCACCCCCACCCAGGAAGAAATACAGACACAGGAATCAGGGGAATTGGACATTGAAGCCAATGAGAAACCATTGGTGTCCGAAAATCTTTCTGAGGAAACCCCAGACATACAGGTTGTGGTAGCAGCCGAACAAATGACTCCTGTTGCTTTACCCGAACTCGAGGTACCTGAAGCACCTGAAGCAACCGAAGCACCCGAAGCACCTGAAGAATTACCAACGGACGATGAAATTAAACTGTCAGAAAAATCATTACAGCCGGACCAACCAAAACCGGTACTTGAAACAGGCGACACTCGATTAACCCCAGTTGAAGTTTCACCATCCTCGCCTCAGGAGTTAGCAGACGGGATCCTTGAGTTACTGACCAATGAAGATGTAATAAGCCAGGATCCACAACTGCGAAAAAATCTGCAGGAGCTAGTACAGAAGTTGCAACTACTTTTACCTGAAGATAGTGTGGATGCCAAGGCTGCATTAGATTGGATTAAGGAAGCACTAGAAAATGCAGGGGAAGGACTTGAAGAAATCAAAAAATTTCTTTCTACTGAGTTTGGCAGTGTAATTGAGAAGGAAATTTCTTCGGAATTACAAGATGCAATCAAGCATTGGCAGAATGGGGCGGAATCACAACCGAAGCCGGATTCAGAGACCAGAAAAGATACAAAAAATTTGTCAGTCCAGCCCGAATTGATGTTGGAGTCAGTGGAAGTGGAGACAGAAGATGTAGCCTTGTCTGAGTCAAAGTCTGAGCGCACGGAACAGTCCCAGACAAAAAATCTTCAGGATTCTATTGCAAGGCTGACATTAAAAATCACTGACGAAGCAGGGCCCAAACAGACTACAGCCCAGGATTCAGATACTATAGAGTTGCAAAAATTGGAAGATATGCCAGTATTGGCAACAGATTCGGAGATGAATCATCAGCCAGGCAATGAATCTCAATCGGGCAATAAGAGAAGTCAATGGGGAAATATTTTGTCCTCTCTTAGCCAACGAGGCTTCTCTGAAGAACTGATTCAAGAGGTAACCAAGGAGATACGGGTTGATTCGGAGGGTACTGTTCGATCTGTTGAACAACATACTCTAAGCAAGGGAAAAGTTCAGGGAAATTTGAGAAACCCCGGATTTGTTTCCAGCACCAGGGTAATGGTTCAGCAGGTAATGGAACAGATCCAGAGACTTGCACCACCAGAGGTTACAAAAATCCGCATGGTATTGCGACCAGAAGCCTTAGGTGAATTGCGTCTGGAAGTAAAACAGAATAAGACAGGGCTTGAAGTCAAGATTGAAACCCAGACTCAGGCAGTTAAAGAGGTCCTTGAGAGAAATTTACTCCAATTGAGGGACTCCCTCAAAACATCAGGATTAGAGAATGCGGAGATAAAAATCAGTAGCCGCGAGGATTTTTCTGATTCCTTTTCTCAGGCTAGAGGCCAGGATGCGGAATCGAAATCAGATCGGGGCAAACAGAGGCAGAAAACACGGTCTTCCGGTTCAGACGAAATAGAAACAGATGGTTTGGAAGATATGAATTTAAGTACCTTGCATGCATCAGGCAGCCGGGTCAATTTGTCGGCCTGAGGGCCAAAAGGAGTCTGAAATGGCAGAAAATACAATTGGTCCTTCCGTAGGTCTTGATGCAACTTATGATCCAAATGCCAATAAGAGGGTGGCAAATCAGAATCTGGGAAAAGATGATTTTCTTAAACTGATGATAACCCAGATGCAGCATCAGGATCCTCTGGATCCGATGGACAATACAGAGCAGATTGCTCAGCAGGCCCAGTTTACTACTCTGGAGCAGATGCAGAATCTCAACAAATCCATGGAGACTTTAATCGATATCTACCAGATGGGAAACCGCTCCAGTGCTATCAGTATGATTGGTGCTGATGTAGAAGGGTTTGTGAACCAGGAAACTGAGGACGGAAGCACCTCTGTTGTGGATGTAAAAGGCAGAGTCAAAGGAATAGACTTTTCCAATGGAGCAACCACAATAGTGCTTGAGTCAGAGACCGGGGAAGTCAGAGTACCGTTTGGTCAAGTGTATAAAGTAATGGACCCAAGGGAATCATAGTCAATAACTTAATTTTGCCAGCCAAGATGGTATGGCGGAACTCGGAAATGGAATTCCAAAAACGATCCAGGAGGAATAATGGGTCTTTCAAGAGCTCTATTTTCGGGAATTTCTGGTCTTAAGGGCCATTCAGTCAAGCTCGATGTGATTGGTAATAACATTGCCAATGTAAACACAGTGGGATTTAAAAAGTCCCGCGTAACCTTTTCTGATCTGTTTTACGACACGGTATCTGAAGGTTCCTCACCATCGGACCGTGTGGGCGGTCAAAACCCTAAACAGGTTGGTTTGGGAGCAGGGACACCAGTGATTGAGCAAATCATGACAGAAGGAGCATCTCAGACAACAGGGGTCGGAACAGATCTGGCTATAGCTGGAGAAGGTTTTTTTGTGGTCGGGGATTCATTCAGCAATTTCTATACAAGGGATGGGAATTTTAAGCTCGACCAGACTGGGGATATGGTAGCGGCCGGTAGTACTTTAAGAGTGAAGGGTTATATGGCGGACCGTGGCCCAGATGGGGGCTTTGTTGTAGACCCCTCAGGAACCCTGGAAGTCATTAATCTTCAGGAAAACCGAAAAATGTACGCCAGTGCCACCAACCACATTGAATACGGCTCCAATCTGAATTCAGGATCAGCAGCCAGAGAAATTGCCCAGGCTGATACATTTTTTGCATATAAAGATGATTCCTCGGTCAATCCAGAGTTGCAGGGCCAGCAAAGAGTGAACTTCAGTTTTCAAAAAATTGATGGAACCACCTATACCTGGTCTGCCAATGACACTGGGGGCAAGTCAATTGCTTCCGGGGAGTTAAAGTTCAGTGATTTTGGTGAAATTATCAGCTCCACTGTCAAAGGTGCGGGAAGTACCAAGGTAAACTATGATTTTACGGATCCCCGCTTTGTGGATATTTTGACACAAAACGCATTTGGAGATGTAATTGGTGAGGAAGATGTCCCTCCCACCGGGATATACAGTAACAGGGCTGACGGTGTTGCCGACTTGATCTTTGATCCTGAGTCCGAGGACTTCAGAAGGTTATCCGATCGCCTAAAACCAAGGGCATTTTCTTTCACCTATGACCCTGATGGAGACTTTGTTCCAGGTCGCTGGGATGATCCAAATGGGATTAAATCACTGCGGGGAGATGCTCCAGCAGGTAGTATCAACCGTATCAGTATTGCCGGGGCTCTTGCTCCTCAGGCAAATGGAATTGTGCTGGATAGCCTAAACTTCAATAACAGCTATGATCGGGCTCAAATGAACCCATCTCAGGTGATTGATGAGAACACTGCGGATTCTGTAAGGATAAGTATTACCGCTGGAGCACCGGATCCTTCCGGAAATGCCACTGTGAATGCAGAAGTCTGGACTATTCCACCTGGTGGAAATGTAGGAGCTGCAGTACTTTTAGGTACAGCCTATGGGCTGGATGCAGCCAGTCGTGAGCTTAGCATTGCGGTACCAGGCCGGGTGAACATGCGCCTTACCAATAATAATGTTGGCAACTGGACCACAGGACAGGTGTCCTTTGGGCCCAGAAATTCAGGCAGTCTGACCAGAAGCAACGGGGCCGATTTTAACCTGTCCAACGCGGCATTTAACACTGGGAACAATGTGTTTGAAATTCGCTACATCGATTCTTCAAAATCAGAGTATTCAGGAGATTTAAGGCTTCAGTTCACAGGTGTGTCTACATTTCAGGTTCTGGATGATGCCAATCAGGTGTTAACCACAGGTACTCTAAGAGATGGGGAAGTTGATACATTGGTGGAAGCTAAGGGAATCACCATGAGTATTCACAGGCAGGGATCCAGTCTCGTGCCATTGGATGTATCCGATCAGGGTTATGATGGAACAACAATTCGGATTCGTGGATTTCGTGCCGCAACAGGTACAGCCGGCCCAGTAACCGTCAATATTCCTAAACCTTCGGAATTAAGTAGCACTGGGGCCATTGTTACACCACAATCCGAGATCAATTATAATATGGGATTTTCCAATGTCGCACCAGATGGCCGTTTGGCCCTGCCTGCATCCGCAATGGCAGCCAGCTTTGTTGATCCTCTGGCATTGACTCCAGCAGAACAGGCAAGGCTTGATGCAATCAATGCATACAGGGCTTCTAATCGTCCAGCCGGTACAGTGACTGTAGATGCAACGATGGCCCGCTCAGGTTCAGCGGGCAGTTACAAGGTGGAATTTGGATTAAAAGATCCAGCCGTTTCCCACTTAAACCCCAACAATCAGGTTTTAAAAGTCTTTTTGAACGGTGTGGAAACCTATGTTGTCGATTTAAATCCTATTGTGGATGATGGAAACAATACGACTCCACAATTTACCGATGCCAACGGTTCGGAAAGAACCAACGCTGATTATGCTCCACAGTATAATTTCTTTGCGGAAATGGAATTGCTTCAGCCTGGATTTAACCCACTAGGTGCGGCACCGGCATTTGTGGCTGGTGGTACAGCCTCTGTACCAAATGCACCGGGTCAATCGGCTGCCCAGTTGATTGAGGCTGCCAATACGCGGGTCAATCGACAGATCAATTTACCAAATGGTGTGGTAATTAATTTATCCAATGTGGATGTTTCAGGTAATATTGGACGGGATGCCGCCAGTGCTTATAGTGGTTCCGCTAATTTTATGATTGGCGACAGCTATACCTTTGATGTTCCCAAGGAAGGTCAGTCAGGCATTCGAGATATTGGAACCTATTCGGCTGCATTTCAAAGAGGGGCAGAGCATTCCACCTCCATTGAAGTTTATGATTCATTGGGTGGTGCCCATGTGTTAAGGGCGACCTATGAGCATGTGGATAAAAACAAGAGGGAGTGGAACTATTACATTACCCTGGACAGTAAAGATCCATTGATCCAGGACTTTTTAAAAAGTCCACCTCCAGGATTTCAGGTCAGGGATCCCAAAAATCCTACTGATGTAGAGCTTAGACAGGCCAATGATTACATTCTCAAAGAAGGCAGACAGGGGAAAATTATTTTCAGAGAAGATGGAACAATCGACACCATCAACTCATCAATTCCTCGGGTAGTGTTCAAGCCAGCCGATGCAACCCAGATGCAGATTAACCTGGATATGAATGCTGTGACTCAGTTCGAGGAAGAGTTTGGTACAGCTGCCCGGTTTCGTAATGGAAACCAGATGGGCCTTATGCAAGGTTTTTCAATCGGGGCAAACGGAGAGATTGTAGGTTCTTTCTCCAATGGTCTTAAGGCCACGGTGGCACAGCTGGCTATGGCAAGTTTTAATAATCCTGATGGTTTGGTGAAACGGGGAAACAATTTATACGATGTTTCGGCAAATTCCGGGATTGCCAGGGTAGGGATAGCAGGTAGTGATGATCGAGGGCTCATAAAAGCTGGGGTTCTGGAAAATTCCAATGTGGATTTGACCGAGGAGTTTACTGAGCTGATCATTACTCAAAGAGCATTTTCCGCCAACGGTAGAATTATTACTACATCCGACGAGTTCCTACAGGAAATATTATCACTTAAGAGGTAATTTTGAGTTGAAATAGGTGGTGGGGGTTCATCTTTCCGGATGGTCTCCCTTCGCAGATTTCTTGATTGACTGACCATTTTATTGTATTTCGCCCCGCAGATTCTTTTAGAAGATGCGGGGATTTTTTTTGTTCAATTTTATGAAATGCGATATAGTACTAAAGTATGATATCCAAACATGAATCCACCCGAATTCTGATAGTTGATGATGAGGAGCTAATCCTTGATCTGGCCTGCCGTCTGATGAACCATCTTGGCATGCAGGCAGAGGGTGTAAAAAGCATTTCAGAATGTGTGAATCGAGTGCGGGAAGCCCAGTATACGGATGCCCCATATCATCTGATCCTGGTCGATTTGAATCTGAGTTTTGGTGGTGCAGGGGACGAGTTGCCCAAAAGGCTTACGGAAATGGAAATCAGGGTTCCTATGTTGTTAACAACTGGGCTTCACTGTCATCCTGCTGTGGAAAACTGTAGAGAGTTAGGCTTCTGTGGGGTGGTACATAAACCATATTCTGTCGAAGAGATAGGTGCAGCTGTGAAACAGGCATTATCTACTTCTATATGAAATCCATTCAGTACATTGACAGAGATTCAGGGGAAATCAGGACAGAAACAGTTGCTGGTTGGGCTGCTCTTAAGTGGCTTCACCGTACAGGGATAGGCAAACTTGTTCTGGAGTCGCTAGTGAAACAAAGGTTTGTATCCTTTTTGTATGGGCTGTGGATGGGGTCTTCATTTTCCCGAAGGCAAATCAGAGGATTTATAGAGTCCTTGAACATAGACATGGATGAGGCTTTGATTCCAGAAAATGGTTTTGCCTCATTCAACGATTTTTTTGCCAGAAAATTAAAGCCTGAGGCCCGTTTGATCTGTGATGACAATGACCTCTGTTGTATGCCTGCTGATGGCCGGGTACATGCCATTCAGACAATCCGTGACGAGGATGTGTTTGTGATCAAGGGTGTTCAGTTTTCGTTACGCGAATTCCTAAGGGATGACACATTAGTTAGTCGCTACCGTAATGGTTCATTGGTGATTGTGCGTCTATGTCCCTCAGACTATCACAGGTTTCACTTTCCTTTGGATGGAACACCAGGGCCTTCCCGAAGAGTCGGGGGTTATTATTACTCGGTAAACCCTTTGGCCATAGAATACAAGCCTGATTTGTTCTCCAGAAATGAAAGGCAGATTTGTGAAATTCAAACTGCTATGGGTTTTGTCTGTCTTGTGGAAGTTGGTGCAACCCTTGTAGGTCGTATTGTTCAGACATATATTCCAGGTAAACCTGTTTACAAAGGTCAGGAAAAAGGGTATTTCGAGTTTGGAGCTTCTACTGTGGTTGTGCTTTTTGAACCCAATCAGATTGAACTTGATGAGGATTTGGTAGCAAATACTTACAAAGGTTACGAAACTCTGTGTAAAATGGGTGGCTCACTTGGTAAACTGAGAGCTTAAATCGTTACGGAGAGAAAAATGCAACATCATCCTTGGGAACAGGAGTTAATGGAAGAGGGCTGGGAAGCCCTGGGTCCACAACATTTGAGAAGAGTGACAAAGTACTTTGTAATGGAGGCCTTGTCCGTGTCCAATTTTGAAGAATGCACGATTGATTTGAATATTTTTTTCCAGGACGGCTTGTCTGTGGATCAGGAAAAACAAAGCAGCCTAGAACTTCCCATGCAAAATTTTGTCTCACGCTTTTTTGAGAGCGAAGAATGGACACAGAATTGGGGCTGGCATGAAGATGGCAAGGGCATGGAAGTGATTGATATAGGCGAAAGTTATGAACAGCTAAGCAAATTTTTATCAAAAGAACAGGAGTTAAGAGATCTTCTCAGTTCTGACCGAACCTGAATTATGTCAGAAACCGCAATATGGCCAACGCTGTGGCATTCCAGGCCAATTGTGCTTTTGGTATGGATTCCAGGTGGTTTTTAACCATTTCTCCATGAGAATACATACGCCATGATGGCAAGAACAAATGATTTCCTTCGATCTCCAGGGGATTGCAAAACTGTAAGAAAGGTTCTCTGAGCGGATACCATAAGAGCACATTTTGCGACAGATTTTTCAAGACATCTGAAACGATGGATAGCCACAATTTTTTGTCGGTATAGATACCATTCAGGTAATGTAAAGGCAGAAGTTTTGAGTCCTTTGCGAAATGAAATGCTTCGTCCGAATTCAAAAGACCTTGTGGTACTTCGATTTTAATTTTAAGGCTGTTGAACGGCTCAGTTAGTGGGTGAGTATAAAAAACAAACTGCCAGGGTTGCATAAATTCCTGGTGCAGCTCTCCTTCTATAGCGATCCCCCGATAGGGGGCTATGGTTTCGGTATTGGTATTGGGCTTAAGTACTAATAGAGCCTCAAGTTCTTTTCTGGCCTTCATTTTACCAAGGAGAGAAAAATACCCGGCTTCCAGTCTACAAAGCCATAACTCACGGTTGTTTGGAGCCTCATTTTGTAAAATGGAAGCTACTTGTATCAAACCCACGGATGTTCTGGCCATTTTTAGAAGATCCGGGTGGATAGAAGACTCGAGTCGAAGTTTGAGTTCCGTTACTGGATTTTGATTCCAGCAGAGGATTTCATTGGCAATGCTTTCCCCGATTCCAGGAATGGCCAATAACTTTTCCCGTAAGTATTCTCCAGTTCCAAGATCGGGCAGATAATAGGGAATGGTTTGGGCGGCTCGATTCCAGGAACGGATCTGAAAATGATTTGCCCCAGAAATCTGATACAATACAGAAACCCATTTCAGATGCTGACACAGGTCCTCATCCTTATTTATCACTCAAGGTTCTCCCCATGAAGAGTCCAGTTCGTGTAATTTGGCGTATTTGAAAAAGGTTCCTTCAAAATTTCCCAGTGCGATCACAAAACCAGCCCAGCCATCCAAAAATCCCAATTTTATGACATAAAATTTAAAAAAGCTGGCTACAGCACGAAAAAAGGCATAAGCCAGACTGGAGGACTTGCCTTTTTCCTTCATCTTTTTTGCACTCAGACTGGAGTAACGGTTGGCCTTATGCTGAAACTCCGCAAAATCCCAGTACGGAATTTGCCAGATTGGATTTTTCAAGTATCCGGGAATGTGGTTCCCAAGGATTTTATAGGTTTCATGGACTTTTTCCAGTCCGTAGCCAAGCGTACCCTTTTTAAAAAGTTGAGGTTGCCTATAGTCAGGATAAAATCCACTGAAACGAATTTCGCGGCCCATAAAATAGTTTCGCCGTGGCATAAACCAGACCAGATGTTTTGGGGAATCTGATCTGACAATTTCCAGAATCTCGTTTTTTGCCTCTTCGGTACAGCGTTCATCGGAGTCCAGGCTGAAGATCCATTCGTGAGAGCATACCTTCAAAGCCTCGTTCCTAAGATGTCCAAATCCCTGAAAATCCACCTGAACCACCCTGGCACCCATGGATTCAGCCAGTTCTATGGTTCCGTCCGTACTATGGGAGTCAACCACGATCACTTCATCAGCCCACTGAACACTTTCCAATGCAGCCTTAAGCTTGTTTACCTCATTGAAGGTAATAATATAAACAGAAAGTTTTTTCACTCGTATACCAGCCCGGCTTTGACCCGAATTTCATCAGAATCGAGAATTGCCTGAAGTTTTTTGCGGTTTTCTTCTTCTTTACTGCGGTCATTTTGTTTGTGCCAGAGGTGCAGAACCGGAACAGAAAATCTGCCATCCTTAAGTCTTCTTCCCAACCGGATCAGACGAACAGCAAAATGGGCATCCTCATGACCCCAGCCCTCCATATCCTCGGCAAACCCGTTGACAGCCAGCAAATCCTCTCTCCAGATCCCCATGTTACAGCCCTTCAAAACCTGCCATTTCTGAGGTCGCAGGCGACGCCACCAGCTCCCCGGTATACGCAGATGAGGAAATGGACGGTTGTTATATCCCTTGAAGTAATTCAAAAACCAGTCCCATGAACTATAGTCCATAAACGGTCTCTTCGGATCTGAGGTGGCCATTTTTGTAAATTCCTGATTCAACAGAATACGATTCCCGGCTACAAACCAGCCTTTTTCAGCCAGAGCCAGATGATTTTTTAACCAGTCTTTAGAGGGAACACAATCCTCATCCAGAAAAATGATGTATTCTCCCTCAGACATTCTCAAGGCAGCATTTCTGATTTTTGCCAGTCGAAAGCCCTTGTCTTCATGCCAGGCGTGTTTAATCTCAAAAGGATGGTCTGTTTTTTGGGCTTCAACCAGCTGTCTGGTAGGTTCCCCAGATCCATCGTCGGCTACAACAATTTCTACCTTCAAGCCAACGGGCAGATCCATTTGCCGCCTCAATCCCATCAGATTGCAGACGAGTGCCTCAGGTCGATTAAAGGTTGGTGTTATTATGGAGACGGATTTTGGTAAGTTCATAGAGTCCAAGTATAGCGGAAACTGAGGGTCAATTGAGCAGTTTTTCACACAATGTATGACACTATTCAAATTATGACTAGCTTCCAGTCTACATCAGGTTGATTGTGAAGTTCCATAGGTGTACTATTCCCCACAGGGTGAGAGCATGAAAGCAGTTATTTTAGCTGGTGGATTTGGTACCAGAATCAGTGAAGAATCCCAGATTCGTCCCAAACCGATGATTGAAATCGGTGGTAAACCTATTCTTTGGCACATTCTTAAAATGTATTCCAGTCACGGAGTGGATGAGTTTGTCATATGCTTAGGATACAAGGGCTACCAAATCAAGGAGTACTTTGCCAATTATTTTCTTCACATGTCGGATGTGACTTTTGATATGCAAAACAATCAGATGGAAGTACATCATAAAAAGGCTGAACCCTGGAAGGTGACTTTGGTAGATACCGGGGAGCAATCCATGACAGGAGGGCGATTAGCCCGGGTCAGAAATTATATCGGTGCAGAGGAACCCTTCTGTTTTACTTATGGTGACGGGGTAAGTGATCTGAATATCAAAGCGGAAATCGAGTTTCATAAGTCTCACGGGAAACAGGCCACTGTACTGGCTGTACAGCCTTCGGGAAGATATGGTGCACTAATCAGGGAAGGGAAATCTGTTTCAGGTTTTTTTGAGAAGCCTGCCGGAGATGGGGCCTGGGTGAATGGCGGATTTTTTGTTTTAAACCCGTCTGTGTTTGATTTAATCGAATCGGATCAGACTGTCTGGGAAAAGGAGCCTCTTTCAAAACTTGCTGATGCCGGGGAGTTAATGGCATTTGAGCATAGAGGTTTCTGGCAACCAATGGATACCTTAAGAGATAAACAGTATCTTGAGGGGCTTTGGCAGTCAGGCCGAGCCCCATGGAAAACCTGGGAGTAAATTTGAGCAGTTTCTATAAGGACCGTCGGGTATTGGTTACCGGACATACTGGATTTAAGGGTGGATGGTTGTCCCTTTGGTTGTATAGCCTCGGGGCGAAGGTGTATGGAATTTCATTAGCCCCGGATTCAAATCCTAACCTGTTTGAACTTAGTGGTCTAAGCCGACTGGTGGATCACCAGGTTTTGGATATTCGCAACTTTAGGGAACTAAAGGCCTCTGTGTCAGCTATTAATCCTGAAATAGTCTTTCATCTTGCTGCACAGCCCTTGGTAAGGCTAAGTTACAAGGAACCAGTGGATACATTTGCAACAAATGTTATGGGAACAGTACATCTTCTCGAGTCCCTGCGCGACTGTGATGCCTGTAGGGTTTGTGTTGCAGTTACTACTGATAAGGTATACAGGAATAGAGAATGGTATTATCCATACCGTGAAGGGGATGCCCTCGGAGGTCATGACCCTTACAGCGCAAGTAAAGCATGCTCCGAACTTACAGTCAGTAGTTACCGAGATTCTTTTCTTGATAAAAAGCTGGCTTTGGCTACGGCTAGAGCGGGAAATGTGATTGGGGGAGGGGACTGGTCACAGGACCGGTTGATTCCCGATGCAGTCCGGGCATGGTCAAAAGATGAAGCTCTTATGATTCGTTCCCCCCATTCGGTTCGTCCTTGGCAGCATGTACTTGAGCCTTTACATGCATACATGAAGCTGGTAAAGGCTCTGTGGTTCAATCAGGAATTGGCAGGAGCATATAACTTTGGTCCGAATCCATCAGAGGCTGCCACGGTTCAACAGGTTATTGATCTGGCATTACATATATACGGCAAAGGTAGGGTTGAGTATTCAGTGGATAACAATGCCCCCCACGAAGCTGGCATACTGAAACTGGAGACTTCCTTGGCAAAGGAGATTCTTGGAATCGAACCTCGTTTTGGACTTGAGGAGTCTGTTAAAAGAACTATGGAATGGTACAAAAAACAGCATTCAGGTCAGAATGTGCTAAGACTTATCCAGGATGATATAGCAGCTTATGGGGTATCCTTGTGAATCGTTTTGATGTAACTAAAACCCCACTTGATGGTTTGCTGGTTTTACATAAAAAACCGCTTTGTGATGATCGGGGTCATTTAAGCAGGCTCTTTTGTCAGCGCAATTTTTTTGAGCTAGGACTTGAATTTCCAATCGTTCAAATCAATCACACCCTTACAAAACAATCCGGGACAGTTAGAGGGATGCATTACCAGAATCCGCCCTATGCAGAAAAAAAGCTGGTTCAATGTATAAGAGGGTCTATCTGGGATGTTGCTGTGGATCTACGATCAGACTCTGAATCATTTCTTCAGTGGTTTGCTTTGGAACTTTGTCCAGATAATCAGCAGTGTCTGTATATCCCGGAAGGTTTTGCTCATGGTTTTCAAACCCTTGAGGACAATTCAGAACTTTTATACTTCCACTCTGAATTTTATGTGCAAAATGCTGAAGGAGGCTTGAATCCTCTGGATGACAGACTTGATATTTCCTGGCCTCTACCAGTTGTGGGATTGTCCGAACGAGACAAGAACCACCCTCTGCTTTCTGATAAGTTTAAAGGAGTTTGTTTGTGAAGTGTAGGAATTGCAATACAGAAATGAAATTACAATTTTTGGATCTGGGAGCTGCGCCGCCATCTAACGATTACCTTTCACAATCCAATGTTTCTGGACCAGAGACATGGTATCCCTTACGACTTCTTGTCTGTGAATCGTGCTGGTTGGTTCAGACAGAAGATTATGCGGGCAGAGAGGCATTGTTCTCTGATGATTATGCCTATTTCAGTTCCTATTCAGATTCATGGCTAGAGCATGCCAGAAACTATTTTGAACTAACAAAAGATCGTTTTGGATTAAATTCCAAAAGTATGGTAGTGGAAGTTGCTGCTAATGACGGATACCTTTTGCAATATGTCAAAGAATCCAGCATACCTTGTTATGGAATCGAGCCAACAGCAAGTACAGCCCAGGCTGCTAGAAACAAGGGCGTTCTGATTGTGCAGGAGTTTTTTGGAAAGAGCCTGGCTAAGCAGCTGGCAGCCGAAGGAAAGCAGGCTGATCTACTCGTTGCTAACAATGTTTTGGCCCATGTGCCAGATATTCATGATTTTGTGGGAGGATTCCCCTTACTTTTAAAATCTGAAGGAATTTGTACATTTGAGTTTCCTCATCTTTTGAAGATGGTACAGGAACTTCAGTTTGATACTGCCTATCATGAACATTTTTCTTATCTTTCGTTTACAGTTGTGAATCACATCCTTGGAAAGCATGGACTGGAAGTTTTTGATGTGGAAGAGCTAAGTACTCATGGGGGGAGTCTTCGTGTTTATGCCCAGCTGTCAAAATCAGGTCGGCACAAAATAAGTGGGGCGGTTTCAGAGTTATTGCAAAGAGAAATAGAGACCGGGTTGAAAACGCCTGATTATTACCGTGGTTTTCAGGAAAGAGCTGTCCAGTTAAAACATAAACTGCTTGAGTTTTTACTTAAAATGCGAGCCGAGAGAAAGCTCGTTTGTGCCTACGGTGCGGCAGCTAAAGGTAATACACTCTTTAACTTTTGTGGAATCCGATCCGATCTGGTTCCCTTTGTGGCTGATCGCAATCCGGCTAAAATCGGAAAATTTTTGCCAGGTAGCCGTATTCCGATTGTTTCGGAGGGAGTGATTAAGGAACAAAAGCCTGATGTGGTGCTGATACTACCGTGGAATCTGTCCAGGGAACTTCGTTCGCAGTTATCCTATGTTGCGGATTGGGGAGGACAATTGGCCATCGCAGTTCCAGAAATACATATTCTTGAGGCCGCTTTGTGATTGTCTTAACAGGCTCAACTGGTTTTATCGGTCGGCATGTATTAGACCAGCTTCTCATTTCTGGGGAAAAAGTCTGTGTTCTTTTAAGACAGAGACAGGAAAAGTTTCCCAAACAGGTCGAGCAGATTGTTCTTGATCTAATGGATTATTCCAAAGTCACATCTTCTCTTAAGGGGCTTGGTGCCAGGAAATTGATTCATATGGCATGGTATGCGGAACATGGAAAATACTGGGAGAGTGAAAAAAATCTGGATTGGGTTATGGCATCGTTGAACCTGATTCAATCCTTTGTTGTGGCCGGAGGCGAAAAAGTTGTTGTGGCCGGTAGTTCTGCGGAATATGACTGGGATTATGGATATTGTCGTGAAGATGAGACCCCACTCAGTCCCAGGACGCTTTACGGAATCAGTAAACAGAGCACCTTTAATATACTTACTCGCTACTGTATGAATATGTCTGTGGATCTGGCATGGGGCAGAATTTTTATCCCTTACGGAACTGGTGAGTGTGAGGCTAGATTGATTCCAAGCCTTATCAGGTCACTAAAAAATGAGGTTGAGCCTTTTTCGGTTAACCTTAGAGCGTATCGCGACTTTTTAAGAGTGGAGGACGCGGCTCGGGCGATTGTCCATCTTTTGTCTCCTGATGCTAAAGGAGCGTACAATATATCCTCGGGCACACCACTTCGTTTGCTTGAGGTCTTAAGAATGATTGGGAGCGGTTTGGATAGCGATATTTCTGGTTATCTAGCAATGGAGAGGATTTCTTCAAATGAACCTTTGTTGTTAGTGGGAGAAAATCAGAAACTTAGAGCATTGGGCTGGAAGCCAGACTATGATTTTGCTACCGGACTGGAAGAATTATTATGAATCATTGCCCCATCTGTGATTCATCTAGGGTGTCTTCTTTTTTGCAAAGGTCATCGGTTCCGGTTCATCAAAATCTGGTGGTTCATGAGTCTTCTGACGCGAAAAATGTGAATCGCGGCCAGCTAGATATGGTTCTTTGTTTACAGTGTGGTTTTGTTTGGAATAGCTCCTTTGATGAATCTTTATTGGTCTATGGGGATGGTTATGACAACAACCAGGCATGTTCACCCCATTTTGAAAACTATTTGAATGGGCTGGTACAAAAATTAGTTGAGGACAAGGGGATAAACAATAGTCATATTGTCGAAGTTGGCTGTGGACAAGGATATTTTTTGGATAAACTGGTTCATTATCCGAATTCAGGTAACAAGGGAACTGGTTTTGATCCAACCTGCCGGACAAATGACTATAAAAATCTCAAATTTGTAAAAAGTTATTACGACAAAAATGCATCAGGAGTGCATGCAGACATTGTTCTTTGCCGTCATGTGATAGAGCATGTACCAAGCCCTTTGTATCTGTTAAGGTCTGTGGCTGAGGCTTTGAGTCAATCACCGGATGCCAGGGTGTTTTTTGAAACACCTTGTGTAGAATGGATCTTAAAAAATCAGGTTATTTGGGATTTTTTCTATGAACACTGTTCTTTGTTTTCCAGGGAGTCTATTCGATATGCTTTTGAGAAATCGGGATTTGTCGTAGATTCTGTGTACCATGTGTTTGAAGGGCAGTACCTTTGGCTGGAAGCCAGACTGAACAGACAGGCGGGACATGAGCCAGATAGAATAGACACTTCTTCCTTAGTGCAGATGGCTTCAGATTACACATGTAAAGAAGGTAGCCTGATTCAGGAATGGACTGAAATGCTCAAAAAGCACTCTCTTGATGGTAGGGTTTGTGTCTGGGGTGCGGGAGCCAAGGGTGTTACCTTCGTAAATTTAGTGGATCCACAGGGTCAATTACTTGATTGTGTTGTAGATATCAACCCCAACAAGCAGGGTGCATTTATACCTGGCACAGGCCATCGGATCGTTGGGCCAGATAAACTTCCTCAAAGAAATGTAAAGTATGCTGTATTGATGAACCCTAATTACAGAGCCGAAAATGAAAAAGCACTTATGGATATGAATTATAAAATCAGATTTATTGATTGGAGCCAGGGATGAAACTAATTATTGATACAGATTCCAAAACCTTGTCGGTCATGGAGGGGGACCAAACATATTCGTATGATTTGTATTCCAGAAAATCTTTTGAGGAGATTTCCCGTCAATGGGTTAAAGTTGGCTGGAATGAGAAATATCAATATACATTTTCATGGATGGGAAGGCCCATTATTCAGCTACCTGAAGATATGATCCGTACCCAGGAAGTGATTTATAAACTGAAGCCGGATGTAGTCATCGAAACCGGCGTGGCTCATGGTGGCTCGCTGATTTATTATTCAAGTTTGTTAAGGGCTATGGGCAAAGGCAGGGTCATTGGAATTGACATCGAGATTCGTCCCCACAATCGTAAGGCTATTGAATCTCATGAAATGTTTGATCGAATTACGCTTTTGGAAGGAAGTAGCACAGATCCAAATATTGTGAATCAGGTCAAGTCTATGGTAAAACCTGAAGAAACAGTCCTGGTCCTTCTTGATTCCAATCACTCATATCAGCATGTAATAGATGAATTGAATGCCTACGCATCCATTGTGAGTAAAGATTCATACATAGTTGCAACGGATGGGATCATGTTTGATTTGGAATATGTTCCCCGAGGCGGGAAAAACTGGTCCGTAGATAATCCTATGAAGGCGGCCCAGGACTTTGTGGCACAAAATCCGAATTTTACAATAGAACAACCATCCTGGCCCTTTAATGAAAGTGAACTAGGAGAAAATATTACCCATTGGCCGGGGGCTTGGATTAAAAGAGTGAAATGATTTCCCTGCGCGCCAATATTCTCGCCAATTTTGCTGGCAGTATATGGGCTGCCTTGATGAATGTTTTGTTTGTGCCTGTGTATATCCGGTTTTTAGGGATTGAAACCTATGGTCTGATCGGAGTGTTTACAGCTTTGCAGAGTTGGCTTGTTCTTTTGGACATGGGCCTGATGCAAACAATGTCACGGGAGATGGCCCGTTTTGTAGGTGGAAACTATCAAGGTTTGAACATTCATCGTCTGCTTCGTTCGGTTGAGGTTGTTTATGTTGCTCTAGCCATGTTTTTTAGTTTGGCCTGGTATGGACTCTGTCCCTGGATTGGCCGAGAATGGCTGAATCGAGGGACTTTAGCAGAAGAAGATGTCGTTATGGCATTGAAGATAATGGGTCTGGTTGTTTCTTTGAGATGGATTAGTGGGCTGTACCGGGTTTCTGTATTGGGCTTGCAGAGGCAGGTTTCATTAAATTTAGCTCTGATTGTGTTTTCTACCTTGAGGGGTGCTGGGGTACTTGGAGTTTTGGCTTTTGTAGAATGCAGTATTTATGCATTTTTTATATACCAGGGGTTCGTGGCGTTTCTTGAGGCATTTGCATTAAGGTTTCTGGTTTATTCCTATCTACCGAAGACTAAAGAATGGGTTGGATTTGATTTTTTAGAGTTAAAACGGGTCTGGAAATTTGCTAGGGGAGTTTTTCTTATATCCTTACTTTCCTTGTTGTTAACCCAGGTTGACAAGCTGATTTTATCAAAAATGCTGCTTCTTAGTGATTTCGGTTATTACACCTTGGCAGGGTTGATAGCTTCGTCGTTATATCAGCTGATCACTCCAGTCAGCAATGCAGTGTATCCAAAGATGGTTGAGTACTTGTCCCGTAATGATTCTAATCGTATCGCTTCTGTGTATCATCGTTATTCGATGTTCATGAGTTTGGCCACAATTCCGGCAGCAGTGGTCATGGCCTTGTTTTCGGAGCATCTCCTGCTGCTGTGGACTAAAGATCAACAGACTGCACAGATTGCTGCTCCTGTACTTTCTGTACTGGTACTTGGAACTATGTTTAATGGATTGATGCATATGCCATACCTGATGCAGCTAGCTAGCGGCTGGACAGAACTGACAGTGAAGATAAATATAGTTGCAGTGATTGTGCTTGTACCTTCCCTCGTACTGGTTTCTCCTGGTTATGGTATGATGGGAGCCGCTACGGTCTGGTGTTTATTGAATCTTGGATATGTTTTGATCGCAGTACCCCTGATGCATAGAAGATTACTCATACATGAGATGAGGTCATGGTATCTGAAGGATGTAATACCTATAGGTCTGATCTCCATATTCGTGGCTGGTTCTGTCGCGATTTTCACACCGAAACCATCGGTTCATTCAGTGTTTGAAGGTTTTTTCTGGATTTTGATGGCTTCAGTTCTGTCTTTTGGACTGTCTTTTCTGTATGTCAGAAAAAACGGCAGCCCCGTAAATCAGAATTAATTTTAAGGGCAGAAGAAGTAACAGCCATACTCTTTCAGCAACAGTGGCCAGAGGCCAGTAGCCCCAATACAAGCTCCAGGATTTCAGAGGTCGAATAATTTTACCGATTATTCCAGTGTTTGTAGCTTGTTCATCTCCAGATGAAGCATGATGGATTCGTTTATAGAATGTGGAGTCGGTGCAAATTCTGATTTCGGCCCGGTTCAACATTTCAAACACTAGATGATAATCTAGGGAGAACTTCTGAAGTTTAATAGTTTTGGCCAGTTCTGTGGGATAAAGAGAATAGATGGGGTTTGCCTTTCCATATAGTTCCGGCATCAGATAATATCTGACCCTTCTCATAAACTTTGATCCTGTAAAATTTAAGTCAATTGACAGGGCCGGGTGAGGAATTTTTTCTCCATCGCTATTGATTGTCTGAATCTTACTGAAAGCCATAGCCGGTTGCTTGCAGGATTCTAGTAACTTAACCTTGGTTTCCAACCAGTTTTCACTCCATAAATCATCGCATGCTGCCCACATGAAGTATTTGCTGTGGGCTTGTCTCAGAACAAACTCAAAATTTCCCAAAGCTCCCAGGTTTTTAGTTTGCCTGATGTAATGAATTCGGGAGTCAGTTTTTGCAAACTCTTTAACAATTTGCTCTGTGCTGTCTGTTGAGGCGTTGTCGGATATCAGTACAATAAAATCTTTGAAAGATTGCTTGGTTAAGGACTCTAGAGCGAGTTGAATAAAACTGGAGCCGTTGTAAACAGGCATACCTATTGTAATGAGTGCTTCTTGTTGAATTTCGTCTTGCAGTGGCATGGTATGGATTGTAGCATGAAGAATGCAAAAGATTGTTTTGGCTTGTGGAAAGTATCAATACGGTATCCCTCAAAGAGGGTTGGGTACTGAGTTTGTAAGCTTTGTTCCGGCATTGGAATCGCTGGGGTATGAGGTGTTGATTTTTGATGTATTGCAAAAGGATTTGTATCAGGATTATGCAGAATTAAATCAAAAGCTTCTTGATCTTTGTATAAAAGAGAAGCCAAAGGCACTTATCAGTGTACAACTACAGTATGAAATTTGGTCTGAGACCCTCGCAATTTTACGACATAATCTTGGGATAGTGACATTTCTGTGGAGCACTGACGATTCATTCAAGTATCACAGTTTTTCAAAGCCAATGTCGCAATGGTTTAGTTGGGTTATTACCACCTACGCTTATCGTCTTGAGAATTATAATAAGGATGGTATCAAGAATGTGCTTTTGTCTCAGTGGGCCACAGATAAAAATAATCTTCTAGAACCAAAGGCTGCTACACAGTGTCGCTACCGCGTCTCTTTTGTAGGAGCTGCACATGGTAACAGGAAAAAAATTGTAAATCAGTTGAGGGAGAAGGGGATCCATGTTGATTGTTTTGGACATGGGTGGGATAACGGACCAGTGTCAGCTGGGGATGTCTTTTCCATAATGAATGATTCCTGGGTTTCTTTAAATTTCTCAAATTCCAGCGGCATGAATCAGATAAAGGCGAGAATATTTGAGGCTACCGGGGCGGGAGCATGTCTGGTGTCCGAGGATGCTCGGGACATTGATCGATTTTTGGTTCCGGGAGAGGAAATAGTCTTGTATAAGCGAGTTGAGGATTGTGCCCAAAAGATTAGTTCTCTTTTGGAAAATCCTGAAAAAAGAGATGAGATAGCAAACAAGGCTTATCTGAAAACAAAAATGGAACACACTTACACACAAAGGTTTTCCAAAATTCTAAAAGGAATTGAAGAGTTTCAATCTCGAGATCTGAATGAAGAGGCATTAGAGAAAATGAGGTTTTGTATCAATAACTACAAAACTATCCGATGGTATGATCCATTGGTCCTATTTTTAGCGAGGATTCTGGATTTAGTCTTCGGTCATCCAAGAGGCCACCGGGCTACAAGGAGGATTTTGCTGGAGGTCTTGTCCCGTCTTAATCCAGGTCATGTATACTCTTCGTCCAGTCTTCCTGCCAGGAAGTTTTATGAGCATAGCTAACCTAAATCCCAAAATATCTGTACTTTTGCCCTGCTTGAATGCAGAAAGGACAATAGCATTTGCAATCAAAAGTATTTTACAGCAAACCGAATCCAGTTGGGAGCTTTTGATACTTAATGATGGATCTAAAGACGCGACGGAAACAATAGCTAAATCTTATTCTGACCCTCGAATTCGGGTTTTTTCCAGGCAACCAACCGGGGGTCTGGCAAGTGGATTAAACTATCTTCTCTCAGAGTCCAAAGGTCAGTGGATTGCCAGGATGGATCAGGACGACTATGCTTTTCCCTGGCGGTTGGAAGAGCAGAAAAGGTATCTGGAGGAACACCTTGAGGTGGATTTGCTCGCGACCGGAGTATTGATGATAGGAAAACACAATGATGTTCTGGCTCGTTTTCCTGTTTTTGAAACACACGAGGAAATTACGGCCAAACCGGAGGAGGGGTTTTTGCTACCCCATCCCACATGGATGGGAAAACGAAGCTGGTTTCTTCACTGGGGATATCAAAACGGATGTAAAACTGAAGATCAGGAACTATTGTACCGCGCCTATCGAAGCAGCCGTTATGCATGTCTAAGAAAGGTATGTCTGGCATATTCTCAAGCTGATCTAACAGTTAGAAAGAGGCTGTTAAGGCGTTGGGAATTCCTGGAGTCTATATTCAGAAAGAAGCCGGGGTACAAGGCTTTGGCTCAAAAATCATTTACCTGGGCCTATAAATCATGTATAGATTTGATTTTTTTTGGCACAGGCCAGGGAGAAACCTTGCTGAAGTTATGGGGCACACCAGCGGATCCCAATGATTTTGTTTCCTGGTCCCAGCTTAAGCAGGATTTAGGTATCCTATGAAAGTGGTGCGAATCATCGCCCGTTTGAATGTGGGGGGCCCCGCCAAACATGTGGTGTGGTTATCAGATATGTTTCAGAAGGATGGTTTTGATACCCTGCTTCTTTACGGTGAGGTGGAAGAGAACGAAGACAGTCTGGAAGCCATACCTGAAGAGCAGATCTTTCAGGCAAAAAAAATCCCATCGTTTTCCAGATCCATTCATCCTTTTAAGGATCTGGTTACAATTTATAGAATTTTAAATCATCTGATTCAGTTTGGCCCCTCGGTAATTCATACTCATACTTCCAAAGCCGGGTTGTGTGGTCGTCTTGCAGCCCTGATATACAGAAAGTTCTATAATCCTTCTGTTCTGGTTGTTCATACCTACCATGGGCATACATTTCATGGGTATTTTCATCCGATGATTCACAGATTATTTTTGGGACTGGAACGCTTTTTAGGGAGATTTTGCACAGATAAAATTGTAACCATTTCTGAAAGGCAGCAAAGGGAAGTCCTGGATGTTTATAAGGTGGGAAAAAAGGCGCAGCATTCCATAGTGCCTTTAGGGTTAGATATCGGGTTTGTGGACTGTTTAAGCCCGGCATTAAGAATTACTCATGGGATTTCTCAAGACACTTTTGTTTTTGGCATAGTAGGCAGGATCGCAGCCGTTAAAAATCATTTTCTATTTTTGGACTCTGTTTGTCATATGATTCGAAACGACCCTCAAAATAAAAGTATTTTTGTGGTCATTGGCGATGGAGACAAAAATCTTTTGGAAGCTTTGAAACAAAAGGTTTCCCATAGTCGATTGTCTCCAAGAGTTTTGTTTCTTGGAAACCAGAGTAGACCTGAAGACATTTATGGAATGCTAAACTGTCTTGTTCTGACATCAAAAAATGAAGGCACCCCCTTATCCATACTCGAAGCATTTGCGGCTTCCGTTCCTGTTATCGCAACCAGGGTTGGGGGGGTGCCAGATTTACTGGGCAGCAATGAAAGAGGGATTCTGGTAAATGAGGATGCAGAAGAAATCGCTCAAGCAATGCAGAAAATCCAGTCAGGGGGTCATAAAGCTATGACTGAGGGGGCCAAAGATTTTGTTCAGCAGGGATATTCTTTAGGTGCCCTCTATGACCGTATGAAAAAGGTTTACAAGATTTGATTGGCCGTGGTGTCAGTTACCCGGACTTTGCTGCTGCCACAGCTCTTTGCGCACAAAAATGCTGTTGATCCAGGTGTCGGCCACTTGAAGGTAGCCTTTTGCATTCATAATTTCTGAAAGTTTCAAATCTTTTTTACCGCTTATAGGGTCATAAGAAACTGTTTCCAGACAAATCAGCTTTGGTCCAGACTGCACAAAGTCAGCCGCCGTTACAATCTGTTCATCAAGCCCCTCTACATCCAGGCTTAGAATGTCGGGCCAATCTTGCAGTTTAAGTTCCCCCAATAGCTCATTGATACCTACTACCCGGATTTGAGTATTGGATATAATGGAAACCCCCATGGATTCTATTCGTTGTGCCTCATTTTTATCCATGGTATTTAATGTAGGTTCTGACATAACAAAAAATTCAAATTGTCCGGATTGTGGTCCTACACCAAACTCAAAGACAGAATCTCCAGGCCGTTCCGTCCTGAGTTTGTGGGCCAGGTTTGCGTCCGGCTCAACTAGAAAGCCCCTGCTGCCCTTGGAGTAAAAAAGTGCTGTATTGCTAAGATACCAGGGCTGATGCGCACCTATATCCAGATAGGTCGGGTTGGACATTTTGAGAATGACGCAGGCCAGATAGTCCAATATGCGGTCTTCACCACACTGAGACCATGAGCTTTGCCCTACATTGTATATACGATAGTACATGGATTTTGCCATTTGCCTGAGACGCTGAGCCAGACTGTAAATTTGCATTTCCCACTCCTCACAGGCGTTTTTTAACTGTGGACAAAGACTGTGAATTTAAACGGAATAATCGGTACAGTAGCATGTGCCTTTTTAGGAACAGATACCGGTGTGAGGTTCTGGCTTCCAGACTGCTGATATATTTTTCCGGCCAGACAAAGGCATTGGTTTTGATGGTGAGTTTGTAGAGGAGCCACAGGGTAACTAGAAACAGCGGATAGAACAGTGTCCAGTGGTACGATGCCACAATGATACAAACCAGAAGCTGGTAGGCATATAGAATCAGTACAGAAAACCAGTCGCTTTGAAACAGAAATGAAAGCCTGTGGGTAATGTGGCCTTTGTCACCTAAAGATATAGGAAAACCGTTGTACCAGCGATTGAATGACACATATGTGGTATCAATTATGGGTACAATTATGAGAAGCACCGGAATGATCAGTGCGCTTGGAATCTGTAAAAATGTATGCTGGATGTCGGGCGATATGGTTCGAGAGAATTGAATCAGCATCAGGGCGATGAGGTTGCCTAAAAATAGGGAGCCACTGTCTCCCATAAAAATTTTAGCTGGATGGAAGTTAAAGATTAGAAAACCGGCAATGGATCCAGCTAACATCATGGCAATATCTGTAAGCCAGGGGGTCGGATTCCAGGGCAAAAGACAAAGACTAAGAACACTAAAAAAGGCGATTCCCGGAGCAGCCCCATCCATGTTGTCCAGAAGATTTAAGGCATTGGTAATACCAACAATCCACAAAAGAGTCAGTGCCCAGTTCAGAGGCTCATAGGCAAGAAAGGCAAAATCAATATCCGTGACAATTGCTGCAGCGGCCACTAAAATCTGGGATATCAGTTTAGGAGCGGGCATGAGCTGATAGATATCATCATACAATCCCACCATCATCATCATCAGAGGCATGCAGACTAGAAGGATTTCAAGCTCGGTAGAAGAGGTCAGATTCCAGAATAAAAAGCACAGGCTAAATGAAAGCCCAATGCCAATGCCCCCATGCAGTGAAACCGTGCGGGCATTCCAGCGATCCCCCTTTGGCCTGGAGACCCAGCCCTGCTGTTTTGTGAGTTGAATCAGACCCCAGGTCGTAATGATACTGACAATAAAGGCTGAGAAAAAAATCATCGAGCCTCTTCTTTAATGAAGCGGATCACATCCTCAAGTATCTCATCCAGATCCAGTTCGGGTGCAAACCCAATCAGGGAACGAAGCTTTTCTGTACTGGGTACTCTGCGGCCCATATCTTCAAAATCGGCGCTGTAGACCTGCTCGTATGGAATAAAGCTCAGTTTTGAACTGGAGCCAGTTTTTTTAATGATTCTTTCGGCCAGAGATTGAATGCTGATTTCTTCAGTGCCCCCGATGTTGACCACCTGTCCATAGGCTGCGGGGGTATCGATCAGTTTCATCAGACAGTCCGAAACCTCGCGAACATGGGTGAATGTGCGGGTTTGGGAACCGTCACCAAACACGGTAATGTTCTGGTCTCTTAATGCCTGCTGCACAAAGTTTGGTATGACCATGCCGTACTGTCCAGTTTGCCTTGGACCTACTGTGTTAAACAGCCGCACAATAGCTACTGGCAGTTTTGTTGTCCTATAGTAGGCGATGCCCATAAACTCATCCATCAGCTTTGATGTCGCGTAGGACCAGCGGGACTTGCCGGAGGAACCAAAGGTAATATCATCTTCTTCACAAAGAGGGGCTTTAACCTGTTTTCCATAGGCTTCTGAAGTGGAAGCCAAAAGCACCTTTTTACGGAATTTGTTGCATAGGCCAAGCACGATTTCTGTACCACGGATGTTGGTAGTGATGGAAGAAAGAGGGTTATCCAGAATGTATTTGACCCCAACAGCAGCAGCTAAATGAAACACTGTGTCGCAGATACCCACCAATTCAAGCATTTTGGTTTCGTTAAAAATAGTGTCAATCGTTACATGAAATCTGTCTTTGAAGGCAGGGTTGTTTTGGATATGCTCGATGTTTTTCAGGGAGCCCGTAGAGAGGTTGTCAATCACATACACTTCGTGACCAGCGCGAAGATATTTTTCAGCTAAATGGCTGCCTACAAAACCGGCCCCCCCGGTAATCAGAATTTTTCGATGCATAAATGTCCTTTGTTCTGGAAAAAATCGGCAAATGGTAGTAGTTTTTGCACACAGGATCAATGAATTTTCATGCCGGGGAAAAAGTGTCCTAGTTTATCCTCGGGACAAAACCAGAGATTGCGATTGGAAATGTCTCTATCTGGATTGGGGGTTTCCCGGATTTTATGATGGGCTACCGCCTTTCCTGTATCCAGGAAGAATGCTTTGTATTTGAGGGGTTCCAGGATGTTTGCAATCTTGATATCGGTCTGATCAGGAAGCGAGCATTCAATCATCAATACGGGCATAAATTGTTGGATAAGTTCCATCCCACCCAGAATTACATCCACTTCATGACCCTCCACATCCATTTTTACAAACTGAAGATTCTTAAGAGGTGTATTGGAAAAACACGCATTTAAGGTCTGTACGGGTACAGAAATTTTTTCGCCTTTTCCTAAGACATGAATTAGAGAGGCCCCACCATCTCCGGCATAATTTCGGAATAGATTCAATTCACCGGGCTGGGAGGAAAGGCCAACAGGCTGGATTCTTAACTGTGTAAGTCCAAATATGGATTGCAGCTTTTTTAGATGTTCAACCATTTCCGGCTGGGGTTCAAATGCATACACTAGTCCAGAATTCCCAACGGTTTTGCTGATCCAGTATGAGAAAATCCCTTTATTTGCACCAATATCTAGCGCAGTATCCCCGCAAATTGGTAATTTGCATAGTTGTGCCAGATCAAATCGTTCCGTGCGATATCTGTAACGGAGGAAGCGGTGGCGCATATGGAGGGAAAATATTAAGTCTTTGATTGATCCCATGCATTCTCTGGTATTGTGTGCACCCCGGTTGTCTCAATTTGTGAGAATGCTGATTTTGACATACGCCATTAGCATTCCTCTTTCCACAGGACTGACAAATACAGTCTCGATTCTTGGAAGTCTCACTATACTAGTACTGTGGTTGAGGAACAAGCCCTTGCAGACAAAAGCGTCCTCCTTTACCATGCGCCTTTTTGCCGTATGGATGATTTTGCTCATTGCTGCAAGTCTTTGGAGTACCCAACCCTACTATGGGTTGGTCGAGGTTTTTGGACATCTTCGTTTGCTTTTTGTCCTCTGTGCCCTGCATTGGTTTTATGAAGGGGGAATGGGTCAGAAGCTGATTGGTTATTTTTGTATGTCCATGGTTTTTTCCTGCCTGATTTTGTGTGCTGCACTGATGGGACTGATCGTGGTCTCAGGAAGCTTCCCGGCTCCCGTTTCTCTTGCTATAAAAATACAGGAAGGGTTTCGCAATCTGCATGGGTTTTCTGGTCTGGAATTACCTGTATTTGGGGTGGGGGGAAGTCCATTTTTAAACAGGGTTCACTGGAGCCCTTTACTTGCCTTCGCTTTAACAGCCTTGATTTATTGTATGTTCGTGCTGGGTAGAAGATCTCTTTGGAACTGGATTCAGCTTGGTACTGGGCTATTTTTACTGGTGTTGATGCAGGGCCGGGCCGGTTGGCTGGTCCTGTTTTTGGGCTGCCTTGCTGTGTCATTTGTGGGAAGCAGCTTAAAACAGAGGATGGGCAAGGCAGTGGGTCTGATCCTGATTACTTTTCTGTGTATTTTTTTTCTGCCTCCGGTTAAGGAAAGGGTGGAGCAGATTCATCTGGGATATCTGGAGTTTAAAGAAGGTAGATACGGGTATGGGATTGGAGACAGATTGATTCATATAGCCACGGGGCTGGAAGTATGGAAAACCTCACCCATGTTTGGTCATGGCACTGGTTCGTATTACCAGATCAATTCTATTTTTTCAAAAAAGATGTACCCTCAACATGAGCCGACTAGCAATCCTCACAATCAGTATGTTTTACAGATGGTGGAGCAGGGGCTACTGGGCTTGTCTGTACTTTTATACCTTTTTGGTGCTGTAATATATCGGGGATGGTCGTTATCAAGTCCCGGGCATCTTTTGTTGTTTATGGCAGGTGCAGGTTATGCGGTTCTAGGACTGTCCAGCATGTATTTGATGGATCAGCCCATGCAGCATGTTTTCTGGTTCATGCTGGCATTGGGTGAAGCCATGATCGGGAACAAAAATCAAAGGGAAAATTATGCAGATGCTTGAAGCTGTGGCACGGAAGCTGGGTTGGTCGGAGTGGAGACTGGATAGAATCCGCAGCATGGAAAGGGTTATGGAGGGTTCCATATATGCTGAAATGGAGGGTGAAATCCTTCCAGTGACCTGGTTCAGGATGGTTCATTCAAGTGCAGATGGCTGTGCCTGTGGCCGGTTTGTCATACCCTATCTTGGTACTATGGAAACGGCTGAGAATGAAGCCAGACATAAAAGCCTTGTATGCTCCCTCCTAGGATTGCCAATGTCAGGAGCCTATGGTGGCCTTCTGATGGATTCCGAGGAAAACCTAAATTCATCTCTGATACAGGCTTTGGCTCAACAGCATAAAAACTGGCTTGGGGTTGAGAGAGATCTTTGGCTGATGGGAACAAGTGAGATAGCGGATCAGCTGGCAGCAGAACTGGAAAAATTCTCAGACTCAATGGTGAGAGCCTCTATTCTGGGCAAGTCTATGGATCAAGGGGGAGTTGGTTACAGAAACAAACTTCATTATTTTCCGATGATGACCTTGCTAAAAAGTTATTTTCGTCGTGAAGTAAGGGATCATACTGGAATTCGTTGTCTGGTAGTTGCACCACCATCTTTTTGGCCTGGATTGTGTAAAGAGCTGCAAAAGGCTGGATTTTTAATTGCAGGCGTTTCCGATGGTTTTGGTGGAATTTGTTCTAAAACCAGTCTGGATCAGGAGTTGCTTGACAGTCTTTCCCATCAGACACCAATGCGCATGGGAATGCGACCAGGTTCCATGTCTGGGGATCTTAGCGTTCACACTCAGGCTGAGTTCTACTGGGAGAAGGCTGATCTGTTGCTCATTATGGATCCGGCCTATTCGATTGCTGATGCAACCCACACAAAAGCGGATATAATTTTGCCGATAGGAGTGGATATTTCATCGGGGCATTTAGAGGCCCTTGAGGAAAAAGTAATTCTTCCCGATCTTCTGGCCTCTTGTGCGGAGTCGATTTTTGATTTTGTAGAAATGCAGCAGAATCTGGCATCAGAAGTATTTTCAGAGAGTCGGATTGAGAAACTGATTTCCCGAAAAATTGAAGAGTCCATGGACAGAATTTACCAGGTGGCTTCAGAAACAAACTCATCCCACATAGAAGCGGCCTGGATGCTTGCCATGCAGAATCTGGAATCCAGATATCCAAAAATACATCTGGAGGCGGACTAGGGGCTGTTGAACTTTGTCACAACAGTCTGTCACGGGGTTGCTGGTTTTGCTTCTTTATAATAAGTTTCACTCAAGCTGGGCACAATTCATCTGTCACGACCATTTTATCGTAAATTTTTCTTGACAGGGTTTTGGACACCATTTTCCAGTCTGTCCCAACACCTTAAATAGTATAGGTTTTAGTGCCGCATTTCTCTCTGTTTCTGCCTGATCCCACAAAGACTTTTCAAAAATTCTATAATTTCGGATTTTGCCCACTCTAGCCACCTCAAAACAAGCCCAAAAACCCCGTGGTAGTATAAATGTATGCAAAACTTACATCAAAAAATCACAGAAACTCTCATTGAATATAGAAAACAGGAAGGGCTCTTAATCGAACTGACTCAGGAAGCTGATTTCACCAAATTTTATCTGGAGCTTGGGTATTCCTCCTTGTTTGAGTATTTAAACATCGGTCAGGGAATCAGTGCTGCCACTGTAAGTAATTTGATTACTGTGGCTCGAAAAGCCGTTCAAATTCCAGCTATGAAAGAAGCTATAGATTCTGGGGAAGTGGGTTTAGCTAAACTGCGAAAAGTATCCTCGGTCATTACTTCTGAGAATAAATCGGAATGGATTGAAAAATCTAAAAAACTTTCCTGCCGGGAACTGGAAAAAGAAGTTGCCAAGGTGTCCACCTACAAACCCAGAAGGGATTTCTGGCAAAGAATCAATACTGATTATTTTCGTTTAAGTATTGATGCCACGGAATCCTTCAAAGCATTGGCAGAACGGGCCCAGGATGTTTTCTCCAAAAAATGCCAGGCCAACAAAACCTTAACAGAGGTGTTTGAATGGGCCTTAAATGAGGCTTTGGCTAAACATGACCCTCTGATTAAGGCGGAAAGGGCAAAAGCTAAAATGAAATCTGTCACGGCAAAGCAATCTGTCACGCAGGATGCTGGGCCCACGGATAATAAAAGAGAACACATCCCACAGGATATTTTAAATCAGGTGATTTTGAGGGATAAGGGCCGTTGTAGCTTTGAAAAGCATGGGAGAAGGTGCCGTCATAGACGGTTTCTGGATATTCACCATATAAAACCTGTGAATGATGGGGGCAAGAATACGGTGGAAAATCTGGCCACCCTTTGTGAAACGCATCATATTTATCTTCATCATCAGGAGGAAATTGATAGATCTTTGGCACTGATCCGGAGGCTTCGCCTTGAGCAGGGGATCAGGGGATAGAATCACTGGGGGTGGACTAAGCCATGCTGGACAAAGATCAACAGCCCCTAAAATTGGTCCTTGAGTTGTCGTAGTCTGGAAAATTCTTCCACGGTTTCAGCTCTCAGGAAAGGATTTAATGTTAGCTCTATGCCCAGTTCGGATGGGAGGCTTGGTTTGTTTGATTCCCGTAGTTTCTGGATACTATTGCGGTAATTAAGAAGATTAGGATCCAAAGGCCATAGACTCAGGGCAAAATCCAGATTGGATAAGGTGTATTCGTGGGTACAGCAGATAAGTGTATCTTCCGGTAATTTTTTTATGGAGGCAAGAGAGGCAAACATTTCCTTTGGACTACCTTCAAAAAGACGACCACAGCCCATAGAAAATAGAGTGTCTCCACAAAACAGGATTTTGAAATCAGGAGCATAATAGCAGCAGTGACCAATCGTATGTCCTGGGGTTTCCCAGGCTAAAATCTGGATTCCTGCAATGGTAAAGGTGACTTGTGATGATAAATCCAGCTCAAACGAATGT
>JACFNL010000136.1 GCA_019454875.1 Candidatus Cloacimonadota bacterium
ATCAGATTGGACTGTCTGAAGGTTATCTGATGATTTTTGCCGATACCAAGGCCACAGATGAGGATTCAAGATACAGAACAGAAGAAGTGAAACATTTGGGGAAAAGGATTTTGGTGTATTGGCTGTGAAGCCCCAAACCATAAACTATTACAATCAAAACAGCCAAAGCTTCTGCCAGGATACCTTTGATCTGGATATGTCCCATTTGCGAGACAGATTTTTGGCCTATCTTCCTCAGGGTGGCAGGATTCTGGATGCTGGTTGTGGCTCAGGCAGAGACAGCCTGTTTTTTCACAAGCAGGGCTACAGAGTCTGCTCCATAGATGCTTCCGAAGCTATGGTTCTTCAAGCCCAGAAGCTGACAGGACTTCCGGTAGAATGTCGTGGTTTTGAGGATATTGTTGAGGAAAATACCTATGATGGAATCTGGGCCTGTGCCAGCCTTTTGCATGTACCAGAATCTCATCAGCCAAAAATCCTGGCCCGTCTGCTTAAGGCCCTAAAACCAACCGGGGTTCTTTATGTAAGCTACAAGTACGGTGATTCTGAGCGCATCAAGGACGATAGGCATTTCACCGATGCCAACGAACAGAGGCTTCAATCCTGGCTTAGTGGTTTACCTGAATTTTCCCATCTCATTACATGGCAAACCGAAGATGTACGGCCCTCACACACGGTTCACTGGTTGAATGGGATAGTGATTCTAAAGCAAGGTGGCAGACTGATTGCAGGTGGTTCTGAGGATCCATTGTTCCCACAGCTCTGTAGCTCTTTGAGTTGGGCCAAGGAAGTATTCTGGGCAGTTTCATTTGTTAAAACAACCGGGCTTAGACAGATATTGCCAGAGTTGTTTCTGGCCCAGGATAGGGGTTGTGAGCTCAGATTGCTGACTAGCGATTATTTAGGGGTGACGGATCCAGAAAGCTTGAGGCTTTTACTTTTATTGCAGGAGAGGGGGGCAAAAACACGCATTTTTGAAACCTCCAGACAGGATTCTTCAGAAAGCCGTGGTTTTCATCTGAAAGCCTATCTATTTGCCAAAGAGGATACAAATCATACACAAAGAGCCAGAGCCTATGTAGGTTCCAGTAATCTTTCCCTTCAGGCATTAACTACGGGCCTTGAGTGGAACTACAGAATTGATTATCCAGAGGATCCAGGTTTTAAACGAATCAGGGAGCAGTTTGATAAGCTGTTTTATGATTCTGCTACTTGTTCACTCTCTGAAGAGTGGATCAGTGATTACGAAAAAAGGCGACAGATTCCCCAGATTGAATCTCTGCCCGGAATGCTTGAAAAAGAAAGACCTCCTGCTCCCAACCTGGTGCAGCTTCAGGCTCTTGGTGCTCTTGAAAAAAGTCGTAATGAGGGGTATTGCCGTGGGCTGGTTGTATTGGCAACCGGGCTTGGCAAAACCTGGCTCTCAGCTTTTGATGCCCAACAGTTAAAGGCCAGACGGATTTTGTTTGTGGCCCATCGTGAGGAAATTTTACAGCAGGCAGCCGAAACATTTTTACGGATATTTCCCCACAAAAGTGCAGGCTATTTTCATGGAAGGCAAAAACTCGATACGGCAGATATGCTGTTTGCCTCAGTACAAACCTTAAGCCGTACTCAAAACTTGTATCAGTTTGCCCAGGATCATTTTGATTATATGATTGTGGATGAATTTCATCATGCTTCAGCCTCAACTTACAGAAAGCTTCTAAATCATTTTCAACCACGATTTCTGCTTGGCCTGACAGCCACCCCACAAAGAACCGATCAAAGCGATATTCTAAGCCTTTGTGATGATAATTTAGTGTACTCCTATGGTTTGTTTGAGGGGATTGAGTCGAACTATCTTTGTCCATTTCACTATTTTGGAATCTGGGATGAGAGTGTCGATTATCAGGAAATCCCCTGGCGCAATCAGCAGTTTGATCCAGGTGAGTTATCCAACAAACTTGCAACTTTAGCCCGTTCCCGCCATGTTCTTAAAGAGTGGCAGGACAAGGCCCAGCAAAAAACACTGGCTTTCTGTATTTCTATAGCTCATGCCGATTTTATGGCCCAGCAGTTTTTACGGGCAGGGATTTCGGCCATTGCCGTACATGGTAAATCTGAAATCAGCCGTAGCGAGGCATTGATGGGCTTAAACACTGGGAAGTATCAGATCATTTTCTGTGTTGATTTGTTCAATGAAGGTGTGGATATTCCCAGTGTGGATTCCATTCTGATGCTTCGTCCAACAGAATCAAAAATTCTCTTTTTGCAACAGATTGGTCGAGGACTTCGTTTACATCCCAGCAAAGACAGGCTGGTAATCCTGGATTTTATCGGAAATCACAAGAGCTTTTTGAAACATTCAGGCTTTCTTGATATTGGGGGCTCGTCCTTAATCCCCCACAAGGATCACAAAACCCCGAAGCTTCCGGCTGGCTGTTTTATCAATCTGGATTTAAGAACGATTGAGTTTCTTAAAAGCCTGAGGCCCAATTCCTTTGCCGAAGAATATTTTTCTCTTAAGACCAGCTTAAATCATAGACCCACCCGCACTCAGGCTCAAGAATCCAGTCTAGGCTTCAAGGCTTCCAGAGATGTGGGTAGCTGGTTTGTAAAGCTTGGTGAACTTCAGGAATTATCCCCTCAAGAGGCCGAGGTTCTCAATCTGGCCGGGCCATTTTTCTATGAGGTCGAAACCACGGCTATGACCAAATCCTTCAAGATGGTTTTACTGGAAGCCTATCTGGAGCTTGATGGGTTTCGTAAAGCCCCCCATCTAAAGACTCTGGCCGCCAGATCTCTTCTTGTACTGCAAAGAAGAAAGCCACTATTAGCGGATTTACCAGACACAGCCCAATTCTATTTTCAGAATCCAGCCAAGTGGGAAAGTTATTGGAGGAAAAATCCGGTTGCTGCCTGGCTTGGGGAGTCCAGCAAATCGAGTGAGGGCTGGTTTTACCTGCAAAATGAGTCTATGGTATGTAACTTATCCCTTCCCGCCTCCTTAGTCGATCCGTTTTCATCCATGTTACAGGAACTGATTGACTACCGCCTGTGTCTATATCAGAACCGGATGCCAAAATCCACAATGTTTCAGCCTCTGCCCTTACCTACGCCTCAACCAATTCTGCTTCCCATATTCCCAGAACTCAAAATTGCCTGTGGCCATTTCAGGACGGCCAACGCCAAAGCCAGTGATTTTGAGAAGACCCTATCCAAAGATGTAGCCCTGGATCCCAATCGTCATTTTCTGGCATTTGCCCGGGGCAATTCCATGAACGGGGGTCAGACTCCTATCCGGGATGGGGATAAACTTCTTTTGGAACATCTCCCGGCTAACACGGCCTTTATTCCAAATTCTGTGATGGCTCTCGAACGCAGAAACAAAGCTCTAGATCTTGAGTACCTCTTGCGCTTAATCGCCGTTGATCCCGATGGACACCTGATACTTCGAGCTTTTAATCCCAGTTATGAGGACATGCCCATCACCAAAGATATCACTCCCGTAGCCCTTTTGTGTGGGGTGGGTTCAGGAAATGGGCTCATGATATAATGTGGGCATGAAAAAGTTCTTCAACACTGCCGGGGCCAATCAGCCTAGACTTCATTACACTGTCTCCCGGCCTCTTGGAGCAAAGCCAATTCTGGAGCTGATTGAGCAGGAGAAATATTTTACCCACCATGCCCCAAGACAGAGCGGCAAAACGACACTCCTTCGAGAAATCTGTGAAAGATTAAATGAAGAAGGAAAGTATCTGGCCTTATATATCACTGTAGAATCTGCCCAATCTGCCAGAGATAGTGTTCTTGAAGCCAATCAGATTATACTTCGCAGATTGGATGGAGCCAGAAATCTATATACGGCTTCTCACCTGCCCACTGCCTTTGATTTTATACAGGATAAATCAGGGGTTCAATCCTGTCTGGAAAGCTGGTCTAAAGCATCAACAAAGCCCATAATCCTGGTGATCGATGAAATCGATGCTATGGCCGGAGAATCCCTCATTGCTCTTTTGCGCCAGCTTCGGGCGGGATACGATCAAAGACCCCATGCTTTTCCTCAATCCATCATTCTAAATGGGGTTCGCGATCTCAAGGATTACCGTATTTACTCTTCTAAAGAAGACACCTGGCTGACCGGTGGTTCCTGCTTTAACATTAAGGCCAAGTCAGTCCGCCTTGGAAATTTCACTCTGGAGAATGTCAGAGAACTGTTTGCCCAGCATGAGGCCGAGCATAATCAGAAACTAGCCCCTGGAATGGTAGAAATTATCTATGAACTTACTCAGGGCCAGCCCTGGCTTTGTAATGCCCTTGGCGAACAGATGTGTTTTGAGCTGTTTCCTGAAGTACCGGTTTTAGATGAAAATCATCTGCATCAAGCCAAGGAAGCTCTCATTCTGTCCCGTGCCACCCATATCGATCAGCTCTACTACCGGCTGGACGATCCAAGAATCCGTCAGATTGTGATTCCCATGCTCGCAGGGGAAGATGTATCCAGATTTCCACAGGAAGATCTGGAATATGCCAGAGATTTAGGATTGTTACACCCTGAATCAAAGGTAGTTCAGATTGCCAATCCGCTCTATAAAGAAATTCTGCCTCGGGAAATGACCTATGCCTTGCAGCATGGCATGGCGTTTGAGCCACACTGGTATGAACTTCCCAATGGCAAATTAAACTACAAAAAACTGATGGATGAATTTGTCAGCTTCTGGCGCGAGCATGGACAAATTGAATTTTACGCCCTTGAAATCACCCCCCATACCCTTTTTATGGCCTGGCTACAGCGGCTAGTGAACGGTGGAGGAACGATTCACAGAGAATACGCCCTTGGTCGAAAACGCCTGGATATTCTGGTTTCGTTTGGCGGAGAAAAATTTGTCTCCGAGATCAAACTGTACCGAGGTGAAAAAACCCTCTCTGATGGACTCAATCAAATCTGTGAATATCTTGATCAGATTGGCTTGTTGGAAGGCTACCTGATGATATTTCAGAAGAATCTGGCCACAGATGAGGATTCAAGGTATAGAGTGGAGACAGTGGAGCATTTGGGCAAAAAGATTTGGGTGTATTGGCTGTGAAGCCCCAAACCATAAGCTAGGGGCTGTTGATCTTTGTAACTGTGGATCGAGGTTACTATTGCAGCCCAAAAGTAAACTTAAGTGCGGCTTCAATCTGAGGCATTATTGTACACTCCCCGATCACCTTATAGATTTCTCTGGTTTTGATAGTAGCCAAATTGTCTGTAACAACGATTGAATCAGTCCGAAGGCCCATAGCCTGACAAGTTGGATCCGTAGTTTTAACTTTTACTCTGGTCAATCCTGTTCTTTCAAGGTTTGTAGTAATCATAGCTACAATTGTCTGATCCAAATTCGTATTGACCGCATGGTTTTGAACCACCAGTGCAGGTCTTTTCTTCACAGTTTTTAGATCCGAGTTGGGGAAATGAACCAAAACCACCGAGCCTCGCTTAAAAGTCATCATAAACTTCCATCCCAGGGTGATTCCAGTCCTCCTCGAAAGAACTCAATCTAAAGTAGGTTTCCCGAGCTTCTTCCACCGTCCAGCCCAGACTAATTATACTGTTTGAGTCTGTCGGAATCAGACCCATTGTGGCAGAACCGCCAGAAATATAAGGATAATCAAGAATATTCTTAACAAGATGCCGTACAGACCATTTCTCCGCGACAGTATTTTGTTGAGTCTCTAAACGGTTATCCAAATATAGCTCAATATCTGTAACAACTGAAATAGACATATTCTAAAACTCCGGTTCCAATTTTGCTAAGGTCTCACGGGTAAGGATGTGATTAAAAAATAGACTCAGCGAGCGCTCGTGTATCAAATCCAATTGATCTATCAAATTCGACCAGGATGTAGGAGGAGACCCTGGCATTGTCTCCAGATCAACAACACTTCCAGAAATAGTCCCTTCGGGTAACTGTGCATTAGCGGGAGTAGCGACCTGTATAACATGTAAACAATCAGGCTCGGGTAATTCGATACGCATTTGCAGTGGTCTAAAGCTAGTATCGAGTTGTCCCACATGAACCTTGATCTGCAAAGAAGATAAATCTGGTGCTGGATTGATCTGGAGTAAATCAATGTAACGCAATGAATGTTGAGCAGGATTCTGCACAAGGCCTGATTTCTCTAAAAGTTCTATTAACTGAAGAATTTTTTCGCGAAATTTCTTCCAGCCCACATATGGTTTACGACAGTTTAGTGTAAGCGTATTGTCGCCCACCTGAAACAGAAACGGAATCCCTGAACCCTCAAGTCGAAACTTCACCATATCCCTAAGATGTCGCGTATTTTGAGCAACCTGAGGTGGGATATCCGCAGTGGGTAGACGCCACAACTTCAAATCCTTATGCTCTTTGCGTAACTCAGAATAAAGAATTCCAGGAAGTAAATCTCCCAAGGCGATTGATTCACTATTTTCGAACTTCACCTGCCAAATAACTTCGACTAGTGGTGCTGATTTGAGGCGCTTTGGTAATTTTTCCATAAAAATCCTTAAGGGCAAACACAAAGCCAATGATTGTATAGCAATTTTACCAAAATATCACTCCCGTAGCCCTTTTGTGTGGGGTGGTGTAAATTTAGCAAGGCAAAACATGAATATAGTTTCTAACATTGTCTGGGTGTAGATTTGATTCTTGGCCTGATGCCAGAATCTGGTATAAAACGATTGCTGGGAGATGATCTTCCCAATCCGGCTTTGGCAAGGGGTATTCCCAGGGCCGAACTGTATTTGATTGATTCCAATGCCACTGAGATGTACAAGCGGGCATTACAATCTGGGGCCAGATGGTGGCATATGCAACTGACCCCAACGGACATGTTTTGGGCTTTGCCTTACCCGAGCTTGTTTAAACACACTCACAACCAATAGACCAAAATCCTTTTCCCCAAGTGGCTCTTTTCCTCCACCTTG
>JACFNL010000137.1 GCA_019454875.1 Candidatus Cloacimonadota bacterium
TAACATATTTGGTCTAATTATCGGCATTTTGTCACTTATGAGACACAACCTAGTTCTTCATCTGCCAGCCCACCTAGGGGCAGTTGTCTGACACTGGCAAATTCGAGGGCCTTGTGAACGGCCAGAAATGAGGACCAGAGGTTACCGGCCACAAACAGATTGGCAACAGTTGCTCCTTCTTTGAGTCCATTCATTTTGTAGGATTGGGAAAGCATCAAGGCAACGGAATCAAACTCCTTGGTGGAATAGTAGGTGTATTTAGGGTTTCCTGTGGTTCCACCGGAAGCAAAATAGTACCCGGGCTCAAGGGGAGTTCTTAATAGCTTGGAACTTTTATGGGGGGAGTAATCCGAAAAGATGCTTTTGTCTGTTAGTGGCAGTTCCTCAAGGGTTTTGATGGTGCCAAGTGACAGATCTGAAAAATAGGGGACCGTTCTTAAACATTCATTAGCAAAGGCGATCAAATCGGTTTTTTGTTCATCACTAACAAAAGAAACCAGCTCCCTTAAAGGAAGTTTGCCATCATGAGGTGCCCCGCTTAAACCCTCAAGAATTTTTCCTGGCTCACAGAATCGTTTTACTCCTGAAGCCGATAGTTTTTGTGTGTATTGTTCTCTTTCAGAATCGGAAACAGAGAGGGAGCAGGATTGTAAAAATCTTTGGTGGATGGATACCTGCAAACAGAGATCATCAATGTTTTTGTAGGTTTTTAAAATCAGGGTTCTGCCTAAAGCTGAAGGCCGGAGTCCAGGTTTTGGTTCATGAAACAGTAAAAAATCACTTCCCTCGACCATGTGGGACTGATGTAAATGTGTGTAGATTTGAGCCCGGCTTTTTTCTTTTAATATCTCCAGATGTTCATCAGCACTGACTAAACCCCGTCGTAATGGGTATATTTCCATGGCCTTGCCAAGATCAGGCAAAAGCTTAGAAATATCGATCCCGGATTCTATAAACAGGTTTTGTGGTGAGGCGCAGGCCGATTGATCCCAGCCACAGATTTCTGAGGCCAAAGACTGCATCAATCGAGTTTTGTCTCTGGCTTTTAGACCATTTTGACTAAGTACCTGAAAGGAAATTTTGGGGCCAAATTCCAGAAAGCGCGTGCCTATAGGCAAATCCTTCTTGAGTGATAAAACACTGTCGGCACCACCCCAGGCAATCACTCCATCCACAGCCTGTAAAAGCGGGGTCTGAATTTTTTGATTGCCTCCTTGAAAGGGGAGGATGGCAAACTTATCCCTTAGAATGTTTTGTGGATCAGCCTGTGAAAATGCCTGGGCTACAAGTTCGGGAAAACGACGGTTTTGTGAGCTTGGTTTTAACAGGGAAACATTTTTGGTTAAAAATCCCTGAATCAAGGAATCAATCGAGCTTAAAAACACATTACCAGCCGTGATATGTAATACCACACCTAATGGTTCGGCCCGGATTTTTCCGGCAAAAGGTTTGATGGTGACAAAACGATCCAGTAAGGCAGGATCCCCAAGTTCACATTCAAGTCTGTGCCAGAGTTCAGCTTTTGAGAGAAGGTGAGGCAATAAATTTAAGGTTCTTTGGTTTTCCAGTGGATGAAAGCTTGAGTCTTCCTGCAAAATCTTTAAAGCCTCGCGGTAAATTTCTGTTCCCTCAGCAAACTGCTGGCCTACCAGGGACAGGGTGTCTATAATCTTTGCAACAGGTGTATCTTTTAGAACTTCTGTTTTTTCTCTGGCCTCGTGAAGGATCTTTTGTAGTACGGATTCATTTTCCAGATCAGGATTTAAATCCTTGCCAAAAATCTTCATTTTAATAGCTCCTGAGCCTGTATGGCACAACCCTTGGCTTTACTGACACCGGCTCGGCCTAAAATCTGAAGAATTTTACCCCGACCATCTGGGTCTGGTAGAACCACACCTAGATCTGTACTCAATATACTACTGGCCGGGTAACTGAGGTTATAGGAGCATAAAAAATGTAAAAGTCCAGGTTCCCCATCGGGCAGGGGACTTAAGTCCTTGCTGTCTCTAGCCATTACGCGGGCAAGATTTGGAATACGCATCTGCCCTAGTTCATCTTCTACATAAGGGATTCCATGTTCCACCATGCCAAAAAGATCCCTGATATTTTGTGGGGGAATTTTTAGTTTCTGATAGACCAGATCACGAAAATCCTGTTTTGTGAGAACCTCACCAGCATGATTTTTATAACCTCCCCCGGTTTGCACCCAGGACGATTCTCCTAAGGGGGGTAACTTGTTGCAGTTTTTTAACAGATCCAGAAGAAAGGCCGGAAATCCCAGAATTCGGGTAGGGATTCCAGATTCATAAAATTGCCAGATCATCTTTTGGCAGAGTTCCCGATCAAAAAACCATTCCCCACTTACCGGATGAGGACGAAGGGCATAAAACACATCGTTTATGCCGGTAAATGAGGTTAAAAGTTCATCGGTAAAGGCTGTTCCCAGATCTTTGGCTATTTGGGGATCATAGGTAAAACACAAATAATTGAATTTATTTGAGGATGTGATGCCCAAGGAGTCATGTACTTTGTAGGCCAAAGATTTCACATGATTTAAAGACACCTGATCTAGATGTTGCAGGCTTCTTTGACCACCAGTTCCTGAACTTCCTAAGGTCAGAACAATATCTTCTCTAGGCACACAGGCCAGATCCCACTCCTTAAAAATGGTGACTAAAACAGGGGGGACATTGAGAAGATCGGATTCTGTGTGGATTTGATCGGGGCTGATTTTGTTCAATTCCCAGAATAGTCTGATTTCAGGACACTTTGAAATGTGCCATGAGGCAGTGCTTTTAAAGGACTGGATAAACTTTTGTCGGGCTTCTGGGCTGAAGTCAAATGGGTTGAGAGCTAAAAGATCCCGGAAATGGGCAATGGCATTATTTAATCCCTGTCCTGATTGAGCAATATGGGATCCAGACATAGTGTTCTCCAGGAATTGTAATATTGTTGCAGGTACTTTCTGTTTGTACCTTCCAGTTTTATGGAATGTAAATCCAGCATTTCAAAGGTCCGGGACAGAATCACAAAATCCAGGCGATATCCCTTGTAAAGCTGAAATGCCGGAAAATAGGCACAGGGGATAAAACGGGCCTTTAAGGTTTCATTCAGAGTCAGTAGTTTGTCAGCTCTGACAAGGGTTTCCACATAACGGATACCACGGGCTCTAAGTATAGTACACACCTTTTCATAAACCAGGCTGTGATAAATTTCTCGTGGTTTTTTGATACCCACAATCACACAGTGCTGATCGGATTTTTCTATGCTTAAAAAGACTTCTACAGATTGATCAGGTGAGGTGATGAGTGTGTTTGGTCTGTGGAAGGGGAAAAAACTGATGGGTAGCTGCCCATGTTCTTTAAGGCTTTCAAAGCGATGTAAAACAAAGGAGGAAGCATCAATGAACTCAAGTACGGGTAATTCCTGGGAGCGGTTTGTTAGTCTTCGCTCAATTTCGTTCTCTTCAGCTATTTTTAAATCCGGGAGATTGACTTCTTCCTGCACAATACCAAACAGCTCACGAATGGCTGGATGCAAACGAAAGTCCGTATAACGATGAGATAGAGCATCTTTTGAGAAAAAGCAGGTCAGACAGTGGGTTTCATAATCCTCTGTTTTATGAACATTAGGGAAAATCCCCAGCTTTTTAAAACCAAGCTGACTGGTAAGTTTTTGAGGGGCTGTAGTTACAGTTCTGGTAGTGGCGTAGACAACACTGACAGGATTTCCTTCTTCCTGAAGGGACTGAAGTCCAAAATGCATCATTTTCTGGGTCAAATCCTGGCCGCGAAAGGCTGTTTTTACCACTGCACCCGATGCCTTTGCCAGCTGATGATGTTTTTCCACCTTGTATAACATACAGGCAACAATTACATTATTGTGGGTGCCGACCACAAAATAGTCCTGTCCCTTTGCCAGATTCTGGTGCAGGAGTTTAAGATTGGACATCATGGGATCCGGGTAACTTCCCCCGTAAATTTCATGGTAAACCGAAGCAATTTCGGCCTCATCCCCAGGTATGGCTCGACGAATCACAATGTCGCTCATGTTTTTCCTGTTTTTTAGTCTTTTTCTGCTAGAAGCTCAAGGTATCTGGTACTAAGCTCTGTCAGTTCAGGAATACTCAGATTAAACTCGCGGCAGAAATCTTGTTCAATACGAACACGAATGGACTCATCTTCTGTGGCCTTGAGTCTGGTTTCATAAATTTTTCCTAGTTCAAGAATTCTTTCAGGGCTTAAAGTGAGTCGCACTTCCACAATATCTGGCATACCTAGCACTTCTTCGAGACAATCGGGGAAAAATCGGGTGATGATGGATTTCATAACATCATTGCTGACCCGGCTGGATAACCTCGCAAGTTCGAGGCAGGATTCTGTCATCAGTTGCCTTTCTGAGTCGCTGATAGAAGAGAACTGGGTTATTGAGCCTTCAATATTATTTTTGGAAAGGTCAATCAGTCCTCTTAAAAAATGGGACTCAGCCTGTTTTTTTTCGGTTTTTTCATAGAGATCCAGGCTTTTTAAGGCCTCATCCTCCTGTCCGCTGGCATACAGTCTTTGGGCTGCTGCAAGCAAAGAAACCCGATCATTTTCATCGCTTGAGGATATTTCCGGTTTATTTATCTGGGGTGAGGTTTTGGGATTGGGTTTTGAACATCCGCTACCAAATGTTAAAGGAATAAGAATTGCTATCAGCTTGAGAATCATAAAACCCTCATGGTAGCAGAATGGGACTGATGCGTAAACCAGAAGGCGACATCCGTGCTTCGAAATAGTACTTCCATAATATTCAACCCGGTTTACGCACCAGTCTTTCTCTTGTCTTTGAAAAGACTAAAAGGATATCGGCTGTCAATGTCAGCTTCTTGATGTTTCGTTCAACTTGTCGGTGTTTTGTCAAATCTTTGTCCTTTCTTGCGTTTAGCATTGCTTATGGTACAGGTGCGTCTGATAAACTCGGCGCGCTAAAGAAAGGAAGGTTTATGATTGTCGTCAAAGACTTAGTGAAAGAGTTTGGAGTCCATAAAGCGGTGGATCGTATCTCCTTTGAAATCCAGAAGGGTGAAATCCTGGGTTTTCTGGGTCCTAATGGAGCCGGAAAATCAACCACCATGAAAATGCTTACCTGTTTTCTGGCCCCGACCTCAGGCTTTATATCTGTGGATGGAATTGCTACCGATCTGGATCCGCAGACGGTAAAAACCAGAATTGGCTATTTACCGGAAACATCTGCTTCCTACACCGATATGAATGTGACCGAGTTTTTGAAGTTCATTGGAGAGGTTCGCGGATTTAGCGGATTGCAGCTGGCGGAAAGGGTAGAGGCCGTAATCCAGAAGTGTTTTCTGGAATCAGTTCGTTTTCAGACTATTGACACCCTTTCCAAGGGATATCGCCAAAGGGTTGGATTTGCTCAGGCAATTCTTCATGACCCACCTGTTCTGATTTTAGATGAGCCAACGGATGGACTGGATCCCAATCAGAAGCATGAGGTGCGAAACCTGATTCGCAACATGGGTAAAGAGAAGTGTATTATCCTTTCCACCCATATTCTGGAAGAAGTGGAAGAACTCTGTACACGGGTGATTATCATTTCCAAAGGCCGCATTGTTGCTGATGGAAAACCGGATGAAATTCGGGCCCGATCGTCGGAATATTATAATATTGATTTATCGATTCATCAGGTTGAGTCTAATCTGGCTGCTACCAAACTAAAATCCATAACAGGTGTCAAGGCTGTTGAAGTTTTACCTTCTACCCATTCGGGGCTTGTCAATTTTCGCATTGTTCCTGAAAAACATGAGAATCTGCTTGGACAGGTATCTGAGCTGGCCCGTAAGGAAAACTGGGTATTGGAGAACCTGAGTCTTTTACCAGGTAAACTTGATGATGTATTCCGCAGTCTGACGATGGAGGGGCGGGCATGAAAAATTTTGTACCCGTATTTAAAAGGGAACTGGGGGCATATTTTAACTCCCCGGTAGCCTATGTATTTTTGTTTATTTTTCTGATTGCCACCGGAGGATGTTCATTCTGGTTAGGTGGATTCTACGAAAGAATGCAGGCGGATTTGAGTTCCTTTTTTATGTGGCATCCCTGGCTTTACCTCTTTTTGATCCCGGCGGTTGGAATGCGCCTCTGGGCCGAGGAAAGAAAATCAGGAACCATTGAATTATTGTTCACACTGCCGGTAACCCTGCCTGAGGCCGTTCTGGCCAAATTTGCGGCGGCCTGGTGTTTTATCGGGATTGCGCTGTTAATGACCTTTCCGATTGTATTGACCGTGGGTTATCTGGGAAACCCTGATTATGGGGTTATTATTTGTTCCTACCTCGGTTCGTTTTTGATGGCAGGGGCCTATCTAGCCATAGCTAGCTTAACCTCGGCAATGACCAAAAATCAGGTGATCAGTTTTGTACTGTCTGTGATGATCTGTTTTGTTCTGGTGCTGACAGGCCTTGGTGTATTCACTCAGGCTTTAAGCAACTGGTTTTCTGTAGGTGTGGCTGATTTTTTATCCATGTTCAGCTTTTCTACGCACTTTCAGTCCCTGCAGCGCGGAGTTGTGGATTCCCGTGATGTAGTTTATTTCGTTTCCATGATTGTGACTCTGTTACTGGCCAATATGATGGTTCTGGAACAGAAGAAGCACCAATAAGGAGGGCTAGAATGAAGAAACAGACATTTCTGGATTCAGCTACCTCAGGACTAGTTCTTCTGGTAGCACTTTTGGCTCTTAATGTATTGAGCAGCCAGCTTATATTCAAACTTGATATTACCGAGGAAAGGCTTTATTCCCTAAGTCAGGGTACAAAATCCATTCTTTCGAAACTGGAAGACACGGTACATGTGAAATATTATTTCACCAAAAGTAATGAT
>JACFNL010000138.1 GCA_019454875.1 Candidatus Cloacimonadota bacterium
AAAAATGAAGGTGAGTTCAATAACTACTGGATAAACACCAGTGGTAATGACCTCATCAAAGAAATTTTGAGTAGGACTGGAACACAGGCCAAAAGGGAGCTTGAAGATTTAATGACTGGCCAAAGCATTACCGCCCCATTACAGGAGCAGGTGGTGTTTCAGGAAATTGAAAACTCCCCGGCCAATCTATGGAATTTTTTTTATTTCACAGGATACTTAAAGGCTGTATCAATTCAAAAAACTGATGAAGGTTTTTGGGTAGAGCTAAAAATTCCTAACCTGGAGATTAAGCGAATCTTTTCTGACTCCGTAAAAATCTGGTTTCAGAAGAGTGAATCCAATACCGTAATCCCGAACCTTAAAAACGCACTCATGATGGGAAATGTAACAGAAATTTGCAAAGCCCTACGAAAACTTTGTGACACATCTCTAAGCTATTTTGATGCATCGGGAAACGAACCAGAGAAGTTTTACCATGGACTGGTTTTAGGTTTGATGTCCTATTATTCAGATACTTGGCATATTCGCTCTAACCGGGAATCCGGTCTTGGCCGCTGTGACCTTCTGATGACACCTAAAAACCCTGATCACTACGGCATTGTTATGGAGTTTAAAACCATGGATTCCTATGAAGACTCCGACCTTTTGGCCTGTGCAAAGAATGCCATGGCCCAGATAGAAAATCGGCAGTATGAACAGGAGTTAAAAAGCCAGGGTGCGACAAAAATTCTAAAAATCGGGATTGGGTTTTTGGGTAAAAAACTAGAGATTGTGTATCAATAACTCACACCTTCTGCAAGATATAAAACACATAGCCGTATTCACAGCCATACCGCTGGTAAAGCTTCATTTCTGCTTCGAGACTTAAAAACAGCTGATTGGCCTTGCGGTTGCGTACAAAACGGGGGCGCATGGTTTTGATTCTGTCTTTAAGCTGGGCATAATATTCATCCTCCCAGTCCGAGGAAGGAAGCACAAAATGATCATGTACCTTGTAACCAAGGCTCTCGGCCTTACGGCAGTTTTCTTCAATTCCACACATACCGGGATAGGCCTGTTTCCAGAAGGCTAGGGGCTCGGATGAGGGGGAGTCAATCAGCCAGCTGGCTTCAGAAAAGGCTATAACCCCACCTTCTCTAAGAAGTTCCCTTAGCTGTAACAGCCCCTTTTCAAATCCCATAATATACAAACAGCCCTCAGCCCAGATTACATCGTATGGATCCAAAGGGCAGGAAGGCTCAAACATGGATCCTTCCAATGTTTGAATCCGTTCACTAAGCCCCGCATCTAAGGCCTTGTTTTCCAAAATCCTCAGATAAGGAGCGTGATTATCCAAAGCCGTGATATTGGCTCTGGTGTTCTTGGCCAAAACCATCGTCTGAGCACCGGATCCACATCCGATTTCAAAAATATCCATGGGCTCAAGAATCTCACGCACGGACTGCAAGGCATTCAGAGTGCTGGCCTCACTGCCGGGGGCCAATCTGTCCATTTCGGAAAACACTTCAAAAAAAAGATTCATAAGACAAAATAGAAGTTAGAGTGAGGAAGATCACGAGGAATATAATATTCTCCAGCCCTCACATACAAAGAGGGTAAAATGGGGCTTGAGGTGATGGGGGCCGCCAAAAGCCTGTACCAGACAAACTCAACCTGCTCCACCTTTTTTAACTTGATGACCTGACCAGAACGGAAAACAACTTTTACCTTGGCCGCAGCCTTAATACCATTCTCTGTACGAACCTGAGTCCCTCCCAGATTCTGGTATTCAGGAAAACGGGCACGAAAGCCGCTCAGGTTTTCCAGAAGCACGGTAAACTCCAGTGTTGTTTCCTTCTGGAAGCGATGATCCTGTTCACTGATTTTCACTGAGCCGATTTCACGGCCTAGTTCACGACCCCGTTTGTAATGAAGCCAGAATTTGCGATCCCCATAACCTGGAAAATGGGAATCCAGTGCGGGCAAAGCCCATAAATCAGCCAACTCTACCAGGGAATGGGAAAATTCCAGGCTGCGTCTGGTATTTAATTCTTCAAAAACTGGGGTCAGGGCATCACGAGTGATTGGGGGAATCTCTCTGCAATAGGCTGTGAAATCCTCAACCTTCTCCAAAGAATCCAGACTTTTGGCAAATTCCTGGCTCATTTTAAGCCATTTCTGCTTCAAAGAATCATCGTCCTGAGCTTTTTCATAAGCCTCTGTGATTCTTCCTGCCTCAAGAGAACAGGCAAAATCGAGCTTTATCCGAGAGGGTACAGATTCCGAATCCGTCGTGGCCTCAAAAGCCGTCTGACTCTCTAATCCTAAAAAATCGGGTTCCGTAGACCATGTGTAAGAAACACAGAATAATAAAAGAGTTAAACCAAACATATCTAAACAAGCTAGCAGGATTGGCAACAAAAATAAACTGACTTCGTAGTATCTTAAGATCATGATCCGTCATTTCCTGTTCATTTTTGCCTCAGTCACAATTGCCTCTGCCAACAGTTTCCAGGGGATTGAGCACAGTAACCCCAGCACTGGACTTGTACAAACCCGCGTACAGATTACGGAAGATAGAGACGGCTCTGCTTACAGACATGCAGAACACAGAAGCAGTGAAAGAAGCCAACAACTTGATATCACTACTCCTGGTGGGGCTAAGTTCACTGTGTTTCGTCGTGAACAGAATTATTCATTAAGAAATATCATCAGGGCCAACACCGAGATAAATGCCAGTGCCAATGCCAGTGCAAACTACCCCATCGACAAACAAATCGCTTCCGAAATCCTTGATCAGACTATTGAGGCCCAGATCCAGGGCAATGCCTATGCCAACATCAATACAACAGGCAACGCAACAATTCAAAGCGAGGCTGTAGTGGATCTGATCACTCGCCAGAAAGAAGAAGGATTTTTAGTCGTATTACCCATCCGTCTCACAGAAGGCGGGGCCAGACTAAGTTTTGAGACCGGCATTAAACAAAGAACCGATGTGGCAATCCTAAGACTCGTGAGTGCAAAATCACAAGTTAATGCCCATGGTACAGCCAATGTAGATGCCGGGGTTGATGTCACAGGCACAGCCAACGGCTACAGCTTTCCATATTCTGGGCGTTATACAGAACAATTCCAGAAATCGGCCAGCGCAAATGTGGATATTGGGCAAGCAGCCCAGAACCTGGGTCTTCCAACCGAACTCAGATCTGAGTCCACCTACCTTGTTGTTCCGGTAGGGATTGGCTTCTACTCAGAAAACGGATCCAAAATTCGCCTGCTTGTTGATTTGAAACCAGAACGCATGAACCAGCCACTTAGCTTTCGTGCTCCTCAAAGCGAAGAAGATCTGAACAATTTCTTTTTAAATGCTTTAGGGGGAGCTTCCCTGGAAGCAGAAGGCCGGGCCAACTTTGACTCCTTCACCATATTGGCAGGTTTTAACACAAGCTTTCAGACCTTTGAGGTCAACCTTTCTGAAATCAATGGAAACCAGAATAACTTTACCTTGCCCGTCCATGCTAAAGCCAGTGTCTATGCCGGTGTGGTGACCGAAAATACCTCTATACGACTGATCGCGGAAGCTGAGGCTAAAATGCTTCAGGCTCATGGGGGAGTTTATCTTGAATGGGAGCAAAAACTTGCTCACGGGTTCAGTTTTTCCGTGCTGGCTGGTTATGAAAAACACATCGCCTTTTCAGGTATCCCAGAAACAGGATTCAGTAATAATATCAGTGGCTCAGGAGCAATACCCCACGGAAGTTACAACTATGCCGCCAGCCAGAACACTGTGATCAATCCTGGAGAACAGGGTTATGCAATGCATCAGGAAGTGCCACTGCATTTAAGACTGCAAAGATCCTATCAGGCTGGTGGAAGCACGGATACCGTCTATGGAAGCGGCCATGCCGTGTTTTCTGATCAAAGTGGAAACTGGGGAGTAAGCAGAGCCGGTGCAGGGGCCGGGTATACAACTATCAGAAATCAATATACTCCCGGTGCCATCAATGGCTGGGGCGTAGATGCATCAGTATACAGGCAGCAATCCCCGGGCATGGAGCCACAGGTGGGGGCAAGCGTTGGTTTTTCAGCCTTTTTCTGATGAAAATCCTGTTTTTTTATCTTTTTGTATCACTGACTATTGCCAGATCCTGTCAGGATGAACTTCTTCAGCTTCGCGATCAGGGCTTTTCCGAAATACTGATTCAAAAGTCGCGGGAATGTCTTAAACAGAATCCTGAGTCAGCTTCCCTCAACCGCCTAAGAGGCCTGATTCTTATGGAAGCTAATCAACCCTTAGCCGCAGCCTCAGCCTTTCGCCGCACCCAGGATCTTGATCCTGATCTGGAAGATGCCTGGATTTACGAACTTGTGGCCTACCTGTATGCCCAGGACCCCTTAAAACGCCATCGCCAAAGTATTCAACGCATAAAAAAGCAGTTTTCCAAAAGACCTGAGATTCTGGCAGAAGCCGGAAATATCCTGATTCAGGCCAAAGAAATGTCCACTGCCTTTGAGTATTTTAAAAGCCTTTTGGACGAAAACTATCCTGAGCCCTGGATATATCATTTTAAACTGGGGCAGATGTATTATCTGGTGAAAACCTGGGACGATGCCTTACAGCAGCTGGTTCTGGCCCAGAAGCTAAACCCAGAATCTTCTCTTGTATATCACTGGTTAGGCAAGGTCTGGGAAGCCAAAGGCAATATGGAATATGCCCAGGCATTTTATAAAGATGCCCAGAATATGGGTTATACTGAGCCCAATGAAAACCATAAACACCCTCGCTAAACACTATGATCAGGAAGCCAGAGAAAGACTCCAAAACCCTAAAGATTCAGGGATATACTCACAAAACCTCAAGGATTTAAATCCAGAAAACTCCCGCCTCGGTTTTGGATGTGCCGAACTCTTTACCTTTCTTGAAAGGGAGCAAATACAAAACAAACGGGTTTTAGATATTGGCTGTGGGGCCGGGGCCGACATGATCTACCTCAACCAGATTTTTTCTCCAAAAGAAATCATGGGTATTGATATCTCCGAGGAAATGATAAGGCTTGCCAATCAAAGATTCTCCCAGACCCATCTAAAAGCCATAAAGACTTCAATTGAGGAATTCTCAGATCCCCAAAAATTTGATCTGATACTTTCTAATGCCGTCATTCACTTAAACCAGAGAAAAACTCCCATCTTTCAAAAGATTTATGACCTTTTAGAAGATGAGGGGGAATTTTTATGTGCCGATTTTATGACCCAAACCCCTGTACATCCAAAACTTCTTCAGGAGTTTCAGACATCCGGTGGGTTGTTTTTATTCGGTGGACTTGAGTCCAGGGATGTCTACCTGAACGGATTGGCCAGTGCCGGCTTTGAGGAAGTAGAAGTCCTTGAAACCAGATGTTTTGATCCAAGCCCTCAAATCAGAAATATACTTGCCAGTAAACCCGATCTTTTAAGCAGCTTAAGACAGACCCAGTTTCTGATCGTGATACTAAAAGCCAGAAAAATGGCACCGTGCCAAATCATTCCCATCCTCTGTCCACAATGTAAATCGACCCGCACAATAAAACACTATGCCAGCATAAATCGGCAGATTCATCTGAATCTTTGTAAAAAAATATCGGGGCAACTTTGGAGCCCATGTCCTTCCTGTGAAAGACTGGAAATCGAAGCTTGGATGCAATACCATGACATGGATGCAAAAAAAATGGTTGTGGCTCTGCCACCAGAACAAAAACATCTCAGGGCAGAGCTTGAAAAATCCCTTTTGGGACCAATGCAAAAACAAATGCCGCACTATCATTTTTATCTGTGTTTTGGCCTGTCTGAATTCAAAAAACTTTGCCAGCAGTAATGTTCGGGCATACCTGCCCGATATTGAACTGCCCATGCCAATGCCCGGCTCCGTCTCCCTTTGTGTGTTTCATCCAGGCAATGACAATCGGGAGCTGTTAAGCTGGATTTCAGAACTTTCTTTGAGAGACAATGAAGTCAAAGGAATCCTCTTTTACAGTATTGTCTGGCCAGGAAATCGCATCAATCTACTACCTCCAGCCCAAAGACTTGAGACATTAAGAAGGGAAACTCAATCAGCCCTAAGAGAGTATGAACGCAATGAGGAAGAAGACAAACTGCTAAAGGCCATGCGTATCATCTATGTTGGAGACTGGGAAAAAAAACTCTATCGCCGTTACAGTCTGGACACACAGACAACAGCTCTTTTACTTTTTGACTCTGAGGGGAATGAGGCTGGTCGCTGGGAAAGATTCAGTAAAATTTCAGCCCTGAGTTTAAGAACTGCCCTGTTCAAGCTCAGGCAAACCACTGCCTCTGAAATCAATCCTATGGAGTTTTCAGGCTTCTCCTCGCCTTGAGATGGCATGAAGTCCCCAGACCAGAAAAAACAGAACCACAATTCCTGTATAGTGAGCCACCATACCAAAATGGGCTTTAGATATAAAACCCCCCAACAGTGAGTTGATCCTTGAGAGAAGTTCTGGCCAGAGATTTAAACCAACAAACAGATGGTAAAAAACAATCCAGGATGAAAAAAGCCTGTCCCAGGGCGAAATAATAATGCTGCGGACAAAAACCAGAAACAAAAACCAGGCAAATAAATAGATAAGAAAAATAAATGCACCCTGTGCCAGAAAATAGCTATCCATAAATGAGTAGCCTGTTACCCGCGTCAATAAAACCATGATACCCTGAAAAAATATAGGATATCCCAATGTCAAATAGGCCCAGTTTCTGGCAGTCATATTCTTCCTTTGCGCAACCGGATTTG
>JACFNL010000139.1 GCA_019454875.1 Candidatus Cloacimonadota bacterium
GTAAGCTCCGCAGACTAAGGCAACCAGAGATTATTGCCCTGATTGATGAGCTGGCAGAAGATGAGGATTTAAAGATTGAGATTGGTAGTTGGAAAAGGAAGAAGGCCGGGGCATCTGTGACAAGATTGTAAAAAAAGAACCCCCCAAAAATGGCTGGCTGAGTCTGTCTCAGGACCAACCAGAATGGAGGGTTCCTTAAAAAGCATCAGAGTACAACTACTCAGAGCTTCGTTTGTGCCTTTTTCGATCCTCTTCGGTTAGATAGTTTTTGCGGATTCTTAGGGCTACGGGTGTGCACTCCAGTTCCTCATCTTCTGCTAAAAACTCCAGTGCTTCCTCAAGAGAGAATACAATTGGGGGCAGAATTTTGGTGCTTTTTTCCGCATTGGCATTGCGCATGTTGGTGAGCTTTTTCTCACGAGTGGCATTGACTACCAAATCGTTGTCCTTGGCATTTTCACCAACTACCATGCCTTCGTAGCAGGGATCTCCCGGCTTCACAAACAGGGTTCCGCGTTCCTGAACCATTTCCAGAGCATAACCAGTGCATTGTCCACCTGCCATGGAAATCAGGGAGCCAGTAGTTCTAGCCTGAATTTTTGCAGTCATGGGTTTGTACTCATTAAAAATAGAGTTGATAACCACTTCACCCTTGGAAAGTGTCAATAGCTTGGAACGCATACCAATCAATCCCCGGGCAGGGATCAGGAATTCCAGGGCAGTGAGTTCACGGCGAGTGTGCATAGAGGTCATTTCACCGCAGTTTTGAGCCATACACTCAATAATTTTTCCTGCATAAGTTTCCGGGGTCTCAATATAAACCTGCATATAGGGTTCCTGTTTTACCCCATCGATCATACGGGTAATTACCCGAGGTCGGCTGACAGCAAGTTCATAACCTTCACGACGCATGTTTTCTATAAGTACAGACAGGTGTAACATGCCTCGGCCAGATACCATAAATGTATCTGGATCAATAGTCTGTTCTACCTTCAGGGAGATATTCCTTTCCAGTTCCTTCAAAAGCCTTTCGCGAATTTTACTGGAAGTTACATGTTTGCCTTCCTTGCCAGCAAAGGGGGAATCATTGACAGAAAACTCCATGGACAGGGTAGGTTGATCGATTGGCACCGGCCTTAAGGCGACTGGTGGATCTTCGGCTGTGATGGTCTGGCCCAGTTCCACATCAGAAATTCCAGCCACAGCAACAATATCGCCAGTCTGTACGCTTTCAACTTCCACCTTGGAGATTCCTTCAAAAACAAACAGGGACTTGATTCTTTCCTTTTTTACAGCCCCGGTTTGCTGATTCATGGAAAAAACAGGGTCGTTTATTTTTAAACTACCCTGTTCTACCCGTCCAATGGCTACTTTGCCAATATATTCATTGTACTCGACAGAGGTAACCCGAATGGCACCGGGTTTGTCTTTAGGAAATCGGGCCGCTGGAACATGATTTAGCACAAAATCCAGAAGGAAGCCAAAATCCCGATTTTCACTGGTTGGAGTTTCCCGTACAAATCCCTCGCGACCGGAAGCATAGATAAATGGGAAATCAAGATATTCATCACGGGCATCAAGCTCCATAAAAAGTTCCAGAATTTCGTCATGAACTTCAGAAAATCGAGCCGCTGGCCTGTCTACTTTATTGATAATTACCAGGGGCTTTAAATCGGCCTCGAAGGCTTTTTTCAAAACAAATCTGGTCTGGGGCATAGGACCTTCCACAGAATCGACCAGTAAAAGAACGGCATCGGCAAGACACAAGACCCGCTCCACTTCACCCCCGAAATCTGCGTGTCCCGGAGTGTCAATTACATTGATTTTAAAACCTTTGTAGTGTACGGCCAGGTTTTTTGAGCGGATTGTGATGCCTCTCTCTCTTTCCTGATCGTCTGAGTCCATGAAGCAGTCTGTGACCTCACCCCGCTCCCCAAGTGCCCTGCAGTAACGCATGATCTGATCCACTAAAGTGGTTTTGCCATGATCCACATGGGCAATAATTGCTATATTCCGAATATCCTGAGCCATGATTCTCCCTGTAAGTGCCTCCAGGACCCCATTTATGAAGGCTGAGGTCTTTTCCAGAGGCGCGCATTATATGGCAACTTATTTAGGCTTGCAATGATAGAATTTTCTGATATACTTCTCCGCCTACATTGTCGGAACCTAACTCATAGACCCCGAATTCAACTTTAACAGGAAAAAAATTCGGAGGCGGATTAAAAATGAAAAAAACTTATATGGCTAAACGCGGTGAGATTGAGTCTCGCTGGTTTGTGGTGGACGCTGAAGGGGTAGTGCTGGGTCGTCTGGCTTCAACCATTGCTTCTCGGCTGCGCGGCAAACATCTTCCCGAGTACACTCCCCATCAGATGACCGGGGACACAATTGTTGTGATCAATGCAGATAAAATTGCAGTGACAGGCAACAAGATGAACAAAAAACTGTATCACAGGCACACAGGGATGGATTTAAAAACCAAGACCCTGCGTGAAATGATGGAAAAAAATTCTGCTACCGTGATTGAAAAGGCCGTGAAGGGCATGTTGCCTAACAATGTGTTAGGTCGTCAGGCATTTCGTCGCTTAAAAGTGTATTGCGGCGCCGAGCATCCACATGGAGCCCAGAACCCTGCTCAACTGAGCATCAAGGAGTAATATCATGGCAGTAAAAAAAGTTATTTCCTTTTATGGTACTGGTCGTCGTAAGACTTCAGCTGCCCGGGTTTGGGTTTTCCCTGCTACCGAGGCATCGTTCACAGTCAATCAAAAACCAATTGATCAGTTTCTTTGTTACCCTATCTGGGTTGCCGAGGCTCAGGATCCATTGGTAGTTACTGAGACTCTGGACAAGGTAGAAGTTAAAGCTACCGTCAAGGGTGGGGGTCCTCACGGTCAGGCAGGAGCTTTAAGGATGGGTTTGGCCAGAGCATTATGCCAGTACAACCCCAATCTGCGTCCAGTTCTGAAAAAGGCTGGAATGCTGACTCGTGATGCTCGTATTGTGGAAAGAAAGAAGCCAGGTCTGAAAAAGGCCCGTCGCAAACCACAGTTCAGCAAACGATAATTTATATTTTTGTACTTGGTGCAAAGCCCTTGGGTCGTCAGACACAGGGGCTTTTTTGTTTAGGGGGTTTTTGTGCCTAAAACCAGGCTGGATGTGTATTTAGTCGAGAAGGGGCTGGTAAATAGCCGTGAAACAGCTAAGGGTCTGATTTTGGCTGGTCAGGTGCTGGTCAACCAGACTTTGGTGGATAAAGCTGGATTTTTTCTGAAGGGTGATGAGGTGGTTGAGATTAAATCCCAGCCTAAATATGTAAGTCGTGGTGGAGATAAACTGGAGTCAGTCCTAAAGGAGTTAGGATTTTTGATTGAGGGCCTGGATTTTTTAGATGTTGGGTCATCCACCGGGGGATTTACGGACTTCTTACTGCAAAATGGAGCAAGGCGAGTGTTTGCCCTGGATGTGGGCAGCAATCAGCTGGCCTGGAAATTACGACAGGACCCTCGGGTGGTATCCCTGGAAAACACCCATATTCGTGACCTTAAGCCGCAGATGCTTCCATTTATACCGGATGCCTGTGTCATTGATGTTTCTTTTATCTCCCTGGGGAGGGTCATACCTTGTTTGCCTTCCCTTTTAAAGCCAAATCATTTTGTGATTCCCATGTTCAAACCTCAGTTTGAGGTCGGCAGGCAAAATATTGGAAAAGGGGGGATCGTAAAAGATGGGGATGCAATTGTTACGGCTCTTTCGCAATTTTGCACTCTTGTTAATGAGCTAGGATATGGAATCGAAAAGGTGGCATATTCCCGCCTGGCAGGACAAAAAGGAAACATAGAGTACTTTTTTAAGCTGAATCATACTAATCAGAGTAAATCGATCCAAAATGAGACTAGTCTTACTGATCTGGTCCGAGAAGCGTTAGCATTTCATTCGGCTTGATGAACAGTGAGGCTGGCATCTGTTGTTGAGGGTGGTTTGATTGCAGCAATTTATTGCTGCTCAGCTTGTGTTCCTCAGGTATGAATTTGTTTTGCTTGGACAGTTTGAGATGGTTTTCGAGCGGGTTGGAATGAGATTGATGGATATTGCTCAAACCCGCTCTGGATCAGGGTTTTGAGGATAATTTCTGTAAAAAAATGTTCTGTAATTTTACAGAATCTTGTAAGTGCAGGATTAAATGTATCCGAAGATCCGATCAACCAGATTGAACTGGTGGACGAAGCCAAAAAATATAATAAATATGAAAAGCCAAAACAACAGCCGAAGCACAGATGCCGTAATCATTGTTGAACAAAGGGAAGTCCGATGAAGAGTTTTTTTACACCGAAGGAAGTCGCTAGGGTGATCGATATATCGTATCGCCAGATCCAGTACTGGGACAAAACCAGTTTTATCAAGCCGTCCTATCGTCGCAAGTCCAAGTACAGACTGTATACATTCACTGATTTGTTTCAGTTAAAAATATCCAAAGTTTTACGACAGCGTGGGTTTTCTATCCAGAAGCTCAGAAAAACCATTGAGGCCTTACGCAGCCTCCTGCCCCAGGTATCTCATCCTCTGATTGAGCTGACCTTTCTGGTGGATGAAGATAAGATTCTGGTGTTTAATGGTGATGTGGTCATGGATGAAAAAGCCACAGAAAACTACATTAAATTTCGGGTTCGTGAATTAAGAGAAGATGTAGATAAACTGTTTCCATCTGCTGGAACAGGAGCTACAGCAGGCGAATTTGCCGGAAGAAAGATCGGGTACGCCTAATTCAGATATCAGAATCTGATTGAATGTTTGGGCCGACGGGTGCTGATTATCAGTTCCTGATCGGCCCAATTACTTATACGGGGATCTTTATGCGTATTGCAATGCTGTCGTTTTTGATATTGATCGGCCATATTTCTGCCCAGGTATATCGTGGCAATACGCTTTTAATCAACACTCAGAGAGTGGACACAGGTCTTATTTTACGCCTTCGCGACTCAGGATTTCTCAGAATTATTGATCCTGTGGGTACGATTGAAGTAAGTTCAAAAAATCCGGTTACAGGGATTGTGAATTTTTTACCGAAGGATGACAGGTTCTGGTCCTGGCGCTGGCAAATCCGTTCGCTTATCGGATTAAAACTTTCTTTAGACACTGTTTCGTCTACACATTTTACGCATTTAAAGGACTATCTTTTTAAGCAAAAACAGTGGTATCAGGAAAAAATTCAGGGATTTTCCCTTGATTTGCGCTCCCTATCACAGGAAGGGGCTTTACAATTTCTTGAAGGAATTGATTCTGATTTTGATAGTGGTCTTGGCGAGATTGTGCTGGTGATGCCTGGTTTTAGTCTGGTGTCTATAAGTGAAGATCAGTTTTCCCGACTAAGCCGCAAAAATCTTCTGATAGTGGATGTTACCGGGATGGATGAGGATCTGATTCAAAACCTGTCTCAAAGATTAAATCAGGCAGACTTTACATTTCAGCTGCTTATGAATACTAACCCGGATCTTAGGACAAAATCTGGTATAAAGGTCGAATCTCCCCTTGCATTATCTCATCATCCTTTTCGGGTCCACCGGGTGATTTCAGCATCTGAAACCCTTCAGTATGAACTGATACCAAGAAAGCCATTGGTAGACAGTGTTCTTGGTAATTTGGGCATACAGATGTTTTTGTACACCAGATTCAGTGAAGAGTTTATTGAAAACAGATATAAAACGCTGTTAAAACTTCCTCAAAAAGGTCTGAGTGGAGTGGCCGTAGAGTCATCCGGTGCAGGTCTTCGTACCCTTCTTCCGGGATACAAAACAAAAGAACCCAGGGTACATCTGACCCAGAACCAAAAATCCGTCTGGCTCGAAATAAGTTCGGAAGCCGAGACTCTGGAATTTTTTGGCTCCTGTCATGTTGTGTTGCTGGGTACACCAAAAGCGATAAGCTCAGTTCAGCCAGTGGCCGGCGTGGAGTTAGAGCAGCTGGATTTTGATGTGATTCGGCTATGGCCCAAGAAGTGTGAGCGGGGAACAAAATTACCCGTTGCGGAGCTTGGCATCAATGCAAATCTAAGAGGTTGTGCCTTTGTGCACACGGTTTTTAACCATAAAGCCCAGGGAAACTGTGTACCAGAGACAAATCGATGGGATTTGGCTCATACATACATGCAGGCCCCATTCCTCAAGGCTTTTTGATTGGTCTGTAATATTTTACTTGGTATTGCTGCACGGTTTCAGCTACACTGCCCTAAACCTTTACCATGAAGGATTTCTGATGGCTGTTAGAAGATTACAGGTTAAAGATGAAGAGGGTAAGGTCTGCACTGTCAAATGCTGGGTAATTGAGGCAGTTGGCGGATTTAATGTAGGTTTTGAAGTGTTCTCCAAAGGAGAGAGATTTCAAGCTTTTTCCGATGCGAACTGTGAGCAGATTGCCTGGTACGATGTTAAATCCCAGATACTGGAACGGGGTTACAAGGTAGTTGAAGAGCTGCACGAATATTAAAATTAGCCCTACATTGAGTTACTTTGGCTTTGCATCTTTATAATTGCGACATCTGTCACGGGCCTGTTGGTTTGGTATCTTTAGATGTTGACCGAATTCCGTAATAGTCAAGCTAATCTCATCTTTCACGCCAGCCAATTTCATCACAGCGCTCTCCATTTGATCAAAAAACCATCTGTCACGACCATTTTATTGTAAATTTTTCTTGACAGGTTTTTAAGCGAGA
>JACFNL010000140.1 GCA_019454875.1 Candidatus Cloacimonadota bacterium
AGCTGGCTTTGGTATTTTTGATAGCATCATTTCCAACTTCGTTGGTGTCATCATGTCCTGAGAGCAGGTTTTGGATTTTTCTTTTGGAGATATCAAAACCGACCATTTTGTAATGTTTGGCAAAGGAGATTAAAAGGGGAAGGCCCACATAGCCTAATCCCACAACCCCGATAGTTAAATTCTGATGGTTCATAATTTATTTCCCGTAATATTCGCGATACCAGCGAATAAATTGATGAATTCCCTCTTCAATGGAGGTTTTAGGCGAGTAACCCAGTTTTTCAATGGCATGATCGATGTTGGCACAGGTTTTGGGAACATCTCCGGCCTGAAGAGGTAAAAATTCCATAGTGGCAGTCTTGCCCAAAGCCTTTTCGATACACTCAATATAATAAAGAAGCTTGACTGGTTTATTGTTACCCAGATTAAAAATTTCACAGGCATAGTTTTTGTCCAAACTGGCCACAACTCCACTGACAATATCCTCAATGTAAGTGAAATCCCGATACATATCCCCATGATTAAAGACCTGAATGGGTCTATCCTGCAATATGGCTTCGGTGAACAAAAACAGGGCCATGTCTGGCCTTCCATACGGCCCATAAACCGTAAAAAACCTCAGGCCCGTGGTATTTAAGCCAAACAGGTGGCTGTAGGTATGGGCCATCAGTTCATTGGCCTTTTTACTGGCTGCATAAAGACTGATGGGTTGATCGGTATTGTGGGTTTCCGCGAAGGGATAACTGGTGTTTTTTCCGTAGACTGAGGATGAGGACGCATACACCAGGTTTTCTACCTTAAACTCCCGACAGCATTCCAAAATGTTTAAAAATCCTTCCAGATTGGATTTCTGGTAAGCATAGGGGTTTTCCAGACTGTAGCGCACCCCGGCCTGAGCAGCAAGATTACACACCTTGTAAATCTTGAAGTTTAAAAATGCCTGTCTGAGATTTTCCCGATCACAAAGATCCATTTCCAGAAAATGGAAATTTTTATATTGTTTAAGGATTTTGAGCCGGGAGCGTTTTAGCTCAGGGTCATAATAATGATTCATGCAGTCAAGGCCAATAACGGTATCTCCCCGACCAAGAAGATTCATGGAAGTGTGAAAGCCAATAAAACCGGCCGCTCCGGTAACAAGAATAGATGATTTCATAAGCTGGGGAGTATATCATGTGGTGGAAATAATGCTAAGGAGGTTCAAGTGAAAGGCATTGTATTGGCAGGTGGTGCTGGAAGCAGACTTCACCCAGTGACTAGAGTTGTAAGTAAACAGCTTTTACCGATTTATGATAAGCCAATGATCTATTACCCTCTCTCTGTTCTCTTTCTGGCTGGGATTCGTGAAATCCTGATTATTTCTACTCCTGAAGATTTGCCCCGGTTTCGTCAGCTTTTAGGGGATGGTTCTGATTGGGGTGTTCAGTTTGAGTACATTGTTCAGCCTTCTCCAGATGGACTGGCTCAGGCCTTCATTTTAGGAGAAGAGTTTTTGGCCGGGGATTCTGCCTGCCTTATCCTGGGAGATAATGTATTTTTTGGTATGGGCTTCAGCACTTTGTTAAAAGCGGCCCGTCAAAAGGCAGAAGGTGCGACTGTTTTTGGGTATCATGTGGTAGATCCAGAACGATTTGGTGTAGTGGAGATAGATGATACTGGAAAGGCTCTTTCTTTAGAAGAAAAGCCTAAAAAGCCAAAGTCTAACTGGGCAGTGACAGGCCTTTATTTTTATGATCAAACTGTAGTTCAGAAGGCAAAATCATTAAAACCCTCTGCTCGTGGAGAACTTGAAATTACTGATTTAAACCGCTTGTATTTGGAGGAAGGCTCGCTTTCAGTACAATGCCTGGGGCGAGGGTTTGCCTGGATAGATACCGGGACTCATGACAGCCTTTTGCAGGCTGGGCAATTTGTGCAGACAGTGCAACAAAGACAGGGCTACATGATTGCCTGTCTTGAGGAAATCGCTTTAAAGCAGGGGTGGCTTCAGAAGGATGAGTTAAGAACCAGGCTGGAAAAACAGGGAGGTAGTTCTTTATATAATAAGTACTTACTTGGCCTTTGTCGGGCTGAGCAATAGCAAATGAGATTTCCAGTAGGTACAGTTTACAGTGATTTCAACGGATTCAGTGCAGTAGCAAAATTAGCCCAGGAGACCAGCAAACTGGTTTGGGATTCTGCAGAGTTAGATTTTGGAAGATGCAAGTTTTTTGACGCAAATATGTCGGCACCTCTTTATGTAGTGGTCACAAGATTGCGCGATGAGCTGAATGAAGTATCAATCCAAAATCTGCCGGTTCAAATTGAGGAGATTTTAAGGAAGAATTGTTTTCTTGAGGTTCTCAATTTGAGACAAATGCAGGATACAAATCACACAACTTTGCCCTTTAAAATTTTTAAAACCCATGCGGTTGAGCAGTTTTATGACTACTTGAAACAGTATGTGCCGGATAAAGGAGCATCTATAATGTCGAAAATGCTCAATAAACGATTTTTTCAGAGTATTTTAGAGGTTTTTTCGAATGCATTTGTTCATTCTGAATCTGTATCAGGGGTTTTTGTTTGTGGACAGTTTTTCCCTAAAAAGCATAAACTAAATTTTACGATAGCGGATGCTGGAGTTGGTATACGGGAGAAAGTTCGCAGGTTTACTGGACTTAGAATGAGTTCCTGCAAGGCTATTGAGTGGGCTTTGGTCGAGGGGCACTCCACGAGAAACAGTCAGCATCCAGGGGGTTTAGGTCTTAAGTTGATTAAGGATTTTATTAATACAAATCAAGGCAGGCTTCAAATTGTTTCCCGGTTTGGCTTTTATGAGTTTTCATCTAAGGGCCAATCCGTAAATAAGATGCCTTATGACTTTCCTGGAACTTGTGTAAACATTGAAATTAATACACACGATCAAGGCAGTTTCTCACTTGTCCCTGCTTTGAATGGCGACAGTATTTTTTAGATAGGGGGTCTGCAATGGATAAGGCAATCACGGTTAAGGTTGTTGAGCTGATAGGTAGCCCGCTGTGTATTTCTTCGGATGACGGACAGAAGGTTTTTGACAAGTTAAAAGAACTTTTGAGTGCCGGAAAAAATGTTGTCATATCATTTGAACGGGTTGATATGCTGATTTCTTTATTTCTTAATGTCGCGATAGGCCAGTTATATGGTTCATTTAGTGAGGATGAGGTTAAGGCAAGAGTTGAAGTTATTGGGTTGTCTGAGGAAGATATGGTGCTTCTGAAGCGAGTTATAGATAATGCCAAACGGTATTTTGCGAATTCAAAATCTTATGATGAGGCATGGCTATCTGAAGAGGATGAGGATGAGCACTAAAGTTTATAGCTTGCAATCCTATGTTTTTACTCCGGGGGAGAAGGTGTTGCTGGATGCAAATATTTGGCTTTATTTGTTTCCTGCCCCAATTTCTATTAATAAGGCACTTGCTTGCAAATATTCGGAAGCGTTTAAGCGGCTTTGTGAGGAAAATGCACAGCCTTTGCTCGATCCAATGGTACTTAGTGAATATCTCAATCGATACTGTCGGATTGAATATGACGCAACATTTCAAAAGAAATTTAAGGATTATAAGGGCTTCAGAAAGTCTGACGATTTTTTGGGAGTGTCTACCTCTGCCCATAACTTTGCAAAAAAAATACTAAAGTTCTGCAAGTTTCATTCTGTCTCCATTTCTAATCTGAACTTTGATCAGGCATTGGAAGAGTTTCAATCGGGTAAAACAGACTTCAATGATGCGGTGTTGGCAGATATTTGTAGAAAGGGCGGGTTCAAATTTATGACCCACGATGGGGATTTTAAGTATAGTGGGATTGACATATTAACGGTTAATCCCAGGCTGTTAGCCTAATATTTCTTGCGGTCGTATTGGGGCAGGAGTAGAATCAGCCCGATTTGAAGGCAGTGAAAAAAATGAGTATTTCGGTTCCGTTTCTTGATTTAAAAGAGATTAATCTGCGTTTCTCTGAGGAGTTTGCAGAGGCTCAAAAGAGAGTTCTTGAGTCTGGCTGGGTTATTCTTGGTCAGGAAGTAGAGGCATTTGAGCGAGAATTTGCAGATTTTCTTGGCAGTAAACACTGTGTTGGGGTTGCCAATGGGCTTGATGCCTTGGTTTTGTCTTTGCGGGCCTGGATTGAAATGGGAAGGATTAGCAGAGGTGATGAGGTTCTAGTCCCTGCCAATACATATATAGCCTCTATCCTTGCAGTTTATGAGGCCGGTTTGAAGCCCATTCTGGTTGAGCCGGATGAAAACTCTTTTCTAATGCATGCCAAGAACCTGCATGAATATGTAAGCCCAAGGACCAAAGTTATTTTACCTGTGCATTTATATGGTCGGGTTTGCCAGATGGATCAGATTATGGCTTTTGCCAAAGCTCACAACTTACTGGTTCTGGAGGACTGTGCGCAGTCTCATGGTGCCCGTTTTCAAGGCATTAGTTCAGGGTGTTTTGGTGATGCAGCAGGGTTTAGCTTTTACCCGGGTAAAAATTTAGGTGCCTTGGGTGATGGGGGTGCCATTACAAGCCAGGATGATGAGTTTATTCGGGTTGTAAAGGCTTTACGCAACTATGGCTCAGAACGGAAATACCATAATTTGTACAAGGGCTTGAATTCAAGGCTTGATGAGCTTCAAGCTGCCTTTCTGCGCATTAAATTGAAGCACCTGCAAGAAGATAATGAGCATAGAATTGAGGTTGCTAAATATTATCTGGAAAACATAAAAAATTCAGAAATTGTTTTGCCTGCTCCAGGGGGGGCGGGAGAGCATGTCTGGCATTTGTTTGTGATTCGCAGTAAAAATAGAGATAAGTTGGCTCAGAGATTGTTAGAGCGGGGGATTCAGACTATGGTACATTACCCCATACCCCCACATAGGCAAATGGGATATAAAGAGTTGCATGGATTGTCTTTGCCCTTGTCGGAGAGATTACATGAAGAGGTTTTGAGTTTGCCGATGGGGCCTGTAATTGAAAAAAGATGGCTTTATTTTGCTTCTCAACTCTGAATAATTTACTGAGAAAGGTTTTTTTGATATGTATGATTTTTTAAAAAAAAGTCCTATTGATTTCATACATGGTGTAGATCACTCTAGAGGAGTAACGAGCTTTTATGATGAGATTCTTTCTGAAATAAAGAATGGTAAGAAAAGCATTTTTTGTGGCTCTAAAAATACACTTGTTTTGTGGGAAAGATTAGATTGGGATAGTGGTTTTTTTGGCTTGGATGTGTTTCAAATTTTAAGTGTAAGCGGTAAGCATGTAGGGGACATCTTTGATGGCATAAGCTCATTTTTAAATACCCTTCCTAAGGGGGCTTATGTTTTGTCTAAGGTGGAGCCCACTTCCCTTGCGTATGTGCAAGCAGTTTCAAAGCTAGGGTTCGAGCTTATCGAAACAAGGCTAACATATGTTCTTGATACAGAGAAATTTTATCCATCAGAACGCTACAATGTCAGGTTGGCCACAATTGATGACATTTCGTTTCTCTCGAATGTAGCAGAAACAACCATCAATTTGTACGATAGGTTTCATGCAGACCCCACACTTCCTTCGGAACGAGTTGATCGTTTGATGAGAACTTGGATAGAAGCCTCTGTTAAGACAGATTTTGCTGATGGAGTCTTAGTTGTAGACTCATCTGAACCGGGAGCATTTTGTACATTTAAAACACATCAATCTAAATGGGAGAAATGGGGCTGTCGAGCATCTCAGCCTGTTTTTAGTGCTGTATCTCCAAAATTTAAAGGTTGGTACAGAAAAATAATTAGTGAGCTATCTTTGTATTTAAAAGAATTTGGGGCAGAAAAGTTATTTTTGGTAACTCAAGTTACAAATAATGCAGTAATCTCGGTATGGGAAAAGTTAGGGTACCGATATGCTAAATCAGAACATATTTTTCGGCTTGTAACCAAATAATCTGAATAACCGTAAATCTTAAGGGCTTTGTATGTTAGGTGGTTGCCAGTTGATAAACCTTGGAAAGATTGAAGATAGAAGGGGAAACTTGACATTTATTGAGGGTCAGAATCATATCCCATTTGAGATAAAAAGAGTTTTTTATTTGTATGATGTTCCGGGAGGTGCTGCTAGAGGGGGGCATGCACATAAGCAATTACAACAGTTTATTGTGCCACTGGCGGGTAGCTTTGATGTTAGGTTAGACAATGGAAGAGAGAGTGTAGTTGTACAGTTGAATCGCCCGTTTATTGGTTTGTATGTTTGTCCTATGGTATGGGGCGAACTCAGCAACTTTTCTTCTGGTTCGGTGTGTATGGTTTTGGCATCTGACAAGTTTGATGAATCCGACTACTATCGGAACTACACTGAGTTTAAAGCTGCTGTAATGGTATAGGAAAGTTCAAGGATTAGAATGAGTCAAATTAAAATACCTACTATATTTCATATTTATTCTGGCACATCTGGAGTGGCGGGTGCGTACTTGAATTCAATAGTGACTGGGATTTCATCTGGATTGAGTTGTTACCAGAGTTTATATGTCAGCAGCTACTACCCTTATGCTGATGTAGGTGGGATTAATATCAACAAGGTGTTTTATCCCATATCTGATTTAGCCTCGAAGGTTAGACTGCGCGCAGGATTGTTTAGATTTGCCATTAGATATGTGGAACTATTAATCGCATACTGCATAATTCTAATAGGAGTTTTCTTAAGAAGGCCTTCCGTTGTAAAC
>JACFNL010000141.1 GCA_019454875.1 Candidatus Cloacimonadota bacterium
CCAGAATTGATATTTTATGTGAGGTTATGGACAAGGCAAGTGCTGGTGATGCTATGGAGTTTTTAAACGCTCGGTTTTTTATGATGCAAACCTGGGGCTTATCGTTTGACAGGTTGGAACATCTTTTTAGGCAATGATTTCAAACCCAGTCCCAACCGGAGTAAAGTCGTACTGATTTTTTAAATGTTCCATCAGATTTTTATCGCAGAGGACACAGGTGGATAGTCCATTTTTGGAATGAACCTCAAGTTCCTCAGCTCTCTCAAGCATTCCCCCAAGGGCCAGAAATTCGCGTTTGGCCTCTGTGCCAATAATTCCAAGTTTTAACTCACCAAGGGCCAGGCCACAGCCATTTTTGATGGGAATCTGGTTGTGGGCCAGTCTTTCGCGGTTCCAGTACTGGAGTTTGTTGTGTACGGCCAAGGCGGTTTCTGTGGCATCCTGCCTGTAGTTGGGGGAAGTGTCCTTGAGAAATACAGCTACAATAGCATCCCCAATATAACGAATTACAATACCCTGATGTTTATCTACCTGTTCCTGCCATAAAGAAAAATAGGCATTGAGAATAGCCACTACCTCTTCTGGGTCATGGGATTCGGAAATGGTGGTAAATCCTCTGATATCCGACACCAGCAGGACACATTCTGATTGCAGAAGATGAGACTCCTGAATTTTAGTGAAGGCTCCAATCAGGGCAGCGGGAACATAAGGAGAAATTCTCTGCCTTTCCTCTAAAACCTCGGACATGGTATTGAATGAATCAACAATCAGTTTGCCTTCTGGATGTAATCCCCGTGAGGAAACCAGGGAAAAACGGTTGGCTAGAAGCTCCTGCAAACCATGCCTTAAAATATTTACCGGCTGCATCAGGATTCTTGAAAGTACAAGGGAGAGAAACAGTGCGGTTGCAAAAAACAGAAATGTAAGAATGTGGAACCAGAAGTCCATCCGGTACAAAGAGGCATAGAGCCTGGATTCCGGGATATGTACAATCCACTTGGTGTTGCCAAGAGATTGTGAGACAAATGTGAAAACTACATGGTCAGTATCAGAGGGTGGTGGCCCCTTGATCCAGTCTCCACCGCTTAAAATATAACGATGGGAAACATTGGGCAAAGAATGTAGAAACTGTTTTTGCAGCTCCGAAGTAAAATATACGGAAAGCTGAAACCGAAATGCCTGATCTGGTTTGCTAGCCAGCCATATTACATGGTAGCTGTTACCCACCAGCGATAACTGATGAGCGATACCATTGCCTGAGTCGTTGAGAATACTTGCCGATGATTTAACTTCGTTGGGAAGCATAATTCTTCTAAAGAGGGGATTTTCTACGGGAAAATGGTTCTGTACCTCTTCAAGGGACTCAAATCCGGAATGGGCCAGATTGGGTATAATCCAGGGGGCAAAGTTGTTGAGAATAGCTTTTGGTAAAATTTCTATGTCTTTTGGGAAGTGTATGGGTGGATTTTTCCCATCAAAAAAAACAGATGTATAGCCTTTGGGTAAAAGAGTTTCGATTCGTGATCCTGAATGAAAAGTATTCCTTAGATTCTCAAGATACTCAGTCTCCCAACGAGGCCAGGATTCTTCAAGCTGCCTGATTTCTGCAAAAGACTGGCGTTCCCATTGCAGTTTGAGATTTTTAAATTCCGTGTCATAGGCAACCGTATGTAAAAACCAGAATGGGAGATAAACCACCAGGGATGAAAAAAGCATCACGATGAGCAGCCGTAGCTCAAAATGAAACAATAACCTTTGCAGGAGGGGATAAACAAAGTAGCCAATCAGAGCCAAAAGAATCAAACCCAGAATGGAATACAAAAATGTAGTTCCAGGAAACCAGGATACTGGCAGGGTCAACGAGTTAAGAGTACCGGTGATTTTTGGGTGTTTTACCCTTATCTTTTCCCGTACAAGATCTAGGATATCCTGTTCGCTGATCAAATCCATTCTGTAGAGAATGACAGTCATAATGTCCTTGTCCAATCCATACCAGAACAGACAGGGTGTGCGGCGGATGGAGATCAGACGAAATTCATTGTTGAATTCCAGCATCTGGGCTTTGGTGACAGGAATGGATAAAAACAGGGGGGCCTTACTTTCATAAAGTTCCTCCTTGCCAAACATAGCCATGGCCATGGCCTGCTGCCAGTCATCAGGCATAAAACCGGGGTGCTGGTTGCCTACCATTGTCATGACTCTATGGCGGCGGCTGACAAATCCTCCTCCGGCATGCTGGAAGGGCAGGTGTTCACCAATGGGGTTTATCTCAGGTTTTATAAGTTCAATTACAACTTCCTGAAACAGGGGATCTGTAATTCTTTGTACACCGTCAAACCCTTTGAGGATCGATTCTTTGGTTGTATTTGCCCGTTGTACTTCATTTTTACCTTGATAGGTACGGATCGCATAATCGATACCGTAGGACATCAAAAACACCAGGGTTAAAGCTGCTGCAAGTTTTAAGCGCATCAAACCTTGACCACCCGGACACTGATTTTTTTGCCCTTAAGCTGCATATTTTCAATAAACTGATAGTTTTTGATATCAAAGGCATGGGCTAGCTCTTCATGAGTCATGATGCAGATTTTTTCACCTTGGGAAAGGGCACAAAGTCTGGCCGCAAGATTGACAGTATCACCGATACAGGTATAGTCCATACGGGACTGTACCCCAACCCGACCCACAACCACTTCCCCTGATGCCAATCCAATTCCACCCTGAATTCCAGGATATTGTTGAATCAATTGGGCCAGGTCTGTTTTTAGTGTTTGGGTAAAGGAGTGCAGTTCACTGTTTGAAACAGGCAAAGGTTTTAGTCCCAGACAGTCATGATTCGTAAATTTGTCGATTTCCCACTGGTTTTGCAGCAGTGTGGATTGGGCCAGGCCCAAAAACTGATTGTGAAAAGAAATCAGTTTATCTTCATCCCAGCTTTGAAACAGGCCCTTTGGGTCACGAAAGCCTATAAAAATAATCAGGGCTTTTACTCTTTGAGAGGTATTGTGGGTGGATCGGTTGGAATTTTTGACCAAAGAATTTAAGAATCCCTGCATCAGAACTGTTTGTCTAAGGCCGTTTAGAACCTTGTTCAAAAGCCGGACTACAATAGAGATTTCATCACTGCTAAATACCCGTACTTCCTGACTCAAATCCTGATTTTTGATCCGCTCACAGGCATGTAATATTTCCTGTAGTGGAGTACTTGATCTTTGACTTATCAGAAGACAAAGAAAAAGGGAAAGCGCGATCAGCAGGGTCATCAATATGGGAATTCCAATAGCTATGAGTTTACTCCATTGCCACAGGCTAGTTGTATCGATTCGCAAAACCAGAATGTAGGGTCTCCAGGATTCAAAGGTTCTGGCCAGATATAGATAATTACGATTGTTTTCAATGCTGTGAATCAGGACTGGCTGTGCCGTATGTCGCTGGTGTGAGGCAATTTCATGAAACCTTCCCTCATTCATACGCTCATAGGGCCAGGGTTCCTGGCCTGCTGGTGGGAATAGATAAAACTCGATATCCGGTAAATGCAAATTTATCTGTTTTACCAGTTCAGGGATAAATAGACTTCTGGAATAACGAACATCAACAAGACCAGTACCCCAAGGGGTGCTCTGTACAGACCAGAGTCCCAGATGGTTGTCCACGGAGTTTATGGAATCAAAACCCCGAAACGAGCGTTCGGGAGCCTGAATAAACTGATCCAGGTTTTTTAACCCGGACACATCAAGCCCCAAAAGCAGACGAACTTCACCCAGAGTCTGCCAGTAGCTGCATTGTGAGAAACTAGCCCCGGCTGGTAGTGCTACCTGACACATCTGATTGAAGTAGGCCATCCAGACGGGACTTACCTGAGCCGCACTCAGCGGGGTTCCTGCGTAGTCCCGCGAAAAATGGAAGTTCTGGCCCACTATAGATGCCGTGAAACCAAGCGTAAGACTAAATCTTGTCAGTTCCAGGGTAAGAGGGTGGGTATGACGGGCATACTTTGCGGCAAGTGCATAGACTTGACTGGGTTGTGTTTCGGCTCTGCTTTGAAGTTCAGACAGTGTTTTATCCAGATTCTGACAGAGTGGCAGTTCGAGGCTGTCTCCTTCGGAAAGGTAGTTGTTTAAGGACTGCCATTTAAATAATGTATTACAATAGAGTGGAAGGACTTTGGAAATGGCGTTTGCTACATCTGGGTATTGTCCTTCTTTTTCACTGCGGATGATTCTGGTGCTGATCCGAAGATTTTCCTGAATCTCTGGTGTCAGTTCAGGTTCAAAGTAAGTGTTGAGCCCCCTTATCTCTTTAAGAATGAAGTTGGCACAGTTTCTATAGGATTTTGGGGCCAGGTCATTGACTCTCTCCCACAATTCAGAAATATCTTCCTCCATGCTGTTTTTAAGGATCGTGTGCAGATTTTCTAAAGGTTTACTGTCCACCAGCACCAGATACGAAATCAGAATCAGGGGTAACATCAAAAGGACGGAGGCGATGGCATAAACCAGTCTTTTTCTAGCTTTTATCAATAGAAAGATCCACAGTACCAGGGTAAAAATGCAGAGCCATCGTGATGCGTTCAGGCCAAAAGGGATGGGATCGGGGATGATTGCATCCTGCAAATCTGGCAACTGATTGAGAAATTCAACCTTGTGAAACCAGACCCCCTGCATTTCACTAAGCCAGAGTGGGTCATCCTGCAGAATGTCCCTGTGGATTTTTTGCTGTACCCTGAGCACATCCTTTTTGTATAAAACTTTGCGGTTGTCTGTTGTCAGAGCATTGGAATGTAATGACAGTAACATGCCCTGGCCTGAATCCAGGCTGTCAATCAGGGGAATCACCTTGGTGAGCCACTGGTTTTTTGGCAGGCCTAGTGAGGATAGGGACGCACCTGAAGAATCAAAGCGGTACCAGGTGGACTGATAGGTTATCCAGGCTACCTGCTCCGGTGCTGAGCCCTCAATATACATAGAAAGCTTCAGTCCGGTCAGTCCATTGGCGTCCATAACCACCAAATTCTGAAGTTTAGCCAGACATGGTGCTGAAAATGCTTCCAGGCTCTCAATCCTTTTGAGAACACAATTGGTAACTGGATTTAGTTGGCCCATGCTGGAAACCAGATCTCCATCCCGGATTTCAAGGATGGTTTTACATTCAGTAGACCAGGTGAGGATAAATACTATCAGTAGGGTCAGACAGGGCCCTCTGTATGGGGTGTTCATCTGTTTATTGTATTATATTATATGGTGCATTGGGGAGTGATGAATTTATGAACAGCGCATGGTTGTATTTAGTGGTGGCCGGCCTTTTGGAAATCTGCTGGGCTGTCGGTTTAAAATATACGGATGGGTTTTCACGATTGTGGCCCAGTGTTTTTACGATTGTAGCCCTGATTGCCAGTATGTTCTGCCTGGCAAAAGCTGCTCAGACTCTACCAATAGGCACAGCCTATGCCGTATGGGTGGGCATTGGAGCATTGGGAGCAGCAGTGTTTGGAATTTTTCTGTTTCATGAGCCGGTATCAGCTTCCAGGCTATTTTTTCTTGCCCTGTTGCTGGTCTCAATTTTTGGATTAAAAATGACCGGCGGGGTATGATCTAGGGAGAGCTTACAAAGCTCTCCCCGGTTTAAGCACTGGGCTTATTTGTTGTTCTGGTTTTGCCTTCTGGCGCGCAATTCCTGAAGATAGGCTTTTCTTTCCTCAGGGCTCATGGATTTTACATCCTTCATCACATGCTGCATGACCTGGGCTTGGGCAGCTGTTTTGATGCCGTGGTTTTTATCCTCGGAAATATTTTTGGCAATAGCAGTAGCGGCCTGAATCCTGGCCTGTCTTTCCTCAGGTGAAAGCAGGGACCATTCTGCATTTATGGTTTGAAACTGCTGATTGGCCTGTGGATTCTGTTTCAGAAACTGGTTGAATGCTCTTTCCTGATCCTTAGGCTTCATATGTGCAGATTTTGACTGATGGGCTGCAAATGCGGAAGACATAGCCGAATCCATAGCGATTCCGGATTGAAATACACTAATCCGCTCCCGTATGGACAATTTGGACATATCATCTACCTGCTTGGCCAACTCCAGAGCCTTAGCAGGATTGTCCTCCAGACTTCCCCCACCAACAAGATTTTGTACATTAGTAGCCTTTTTCAAAAACCCGCCAAAGGCATGATTTTGGGGTACAGACATCAATACAATTCCACTCAGCAATAAAATTCCACGAATCGAATTCACAAACATTCCTCCTGTAAGCCGTTATTTGTTGCAGTGTATACCTTTATTGCCAACATTTCCAGAAGGTAACCTTTCACAAAGACAATGAGTACCAAGCGCACGCCATGCCCCCTTTAACGGATTCAACATTCTGTGCCTTAGTTCTGGCTTTTCTTACGCCAGAAATTGTTGTGATCTCAGATTAATTGGCATAGTTGCCTCATATTTACATGTGAAAATTCCCCGAAGAGATTTGTAGTATGTACATCAGCCACGAATCGCTCCTGGGGAGAATGACCCTTAACTGCTCATCGGTTAACTCAGTTTTAGCGATAGGTTGAAATTCAAAAGCATGGCTTAGTCCACCCCCAGAAATTCTATCCCCTGATCCCCTGCTCAAGGCGAAGCTTCCTGATCAGCGCCAAAGACCTTTCTATTTCTTCCCGATTATGAAGATAAATATGATGTGTTTCAC
>JACFNL010000142.1 GCA_019454875.1 Candidatus Cloacimonadota bacterium
ACGCCTGTGGGGAACATGACATTGAAGATCCTAAAGTCGAATATCTTGATGGTTCATCCCCACGCCTGTGGGGAACATCCATTCATCGAACGAACTATCGTACGATCGTACGGTTCATCCCCACGCCTGTGGGGAACATACTAACTCCCATTCCCGCTCTGGGAGCGGGTTTGAAAGATAGCTAAAAAAGGCACCGACTTCTCAGACATCTAATAATAACGCATGATAGTATTCTGTTGTCAATTTTCATGAATACTCCTGACTTAATCCGTCTTCTCCGATCCCAGAGGCTGAAAAGACACTAATTTCAGGCCATCCCAATCAACCGGAATGCGACGATCTTTGCCCAAGGTCAGAAAATCAAATCCCGATTCCGTTGGAGTACTCCAAGCCATGATCGCACTTCCGTCCCCAATACCATCACGGATATTTGTCCAAATCATTTCCCTAATTTTTTTTGAGTACTTGCCTACATAAACCCCTGCCCTGATTTCCAGAAGCCAGATTGCCAAACGCCCCCTTAACGCAGCCGGTGCTGCCTCAATTACGATGACCAGCATCCCCGATGCCCTCCTCATTTTCTAAATATGGTCCGGCGGCCTCAGGTGGAGGGTCTGGTTTTTTCAATTCGCCAGCCTCCAACACTGCCTCGATCAGAGGGATCAGGCGTTTTAAAACTTTTGTTTCTCGAAAACAATCCCGACATGCCAACCTTACTTCTCTTTCCGCATGAGATGGTTTGGTGGCTGCAACCTTAAACGCTACAGGGACAACCGTTTCAAACTTCACTAAGTCGGCAATATCATAGACAAAGGACAAGGGTTTTCCTGTATGCAAAAAGCCAATTGCCGGGGCATAACCAGCCGCCAAAATCGCAGCTTCAGTAACACCATAAAGACAGGAAGTCGCTGAACTCAAACAACGGTTTGCTAAATCCCCACTGTTAAAATCTCGAACATTATAATCCCTCTGTTTCCAGGGAACTCCATACTTCTGCGCCAATAAAGAGTAAATCTTCTTTACTCTAGCTCCCTCAATTCCTCGCAACTGTTCTATAGATCTTCTGGATGGGGCCTCTTCACCAAACCTAACCGAATACATCTTTCTGACAACTTTTATCCGGGCCGTTTCATCTAATGCCAATTGTGCCTGCCACAGCAGTCGATCTGAACGGGCCCCTCCCGGCTGTCCGGCGGAGTACAAACGCACTCCGGCTTCACCTATCCATACAATTAAGGTTCCAACCCTAGAAGCAAGTTCTGCTGCTCGATGCGATAATCTCGTGCCCGGCTCCAGCATCAGACAGGCTATGCCTCCAACTGGAATCTGCGTCCGAACCCCAGTTTCATCAACAACTACAAACGCACCGTCCAAAACATCAAGCTGTCCTCGTTCAATAAAGGCAATGGATGCTCGTTCCTTGATAGCGATTGGTTTTAACTTTGGTAAATCTTTATTTCCTATCACCAATTCCACCTGAAAAGAATGGCAAATTCATCTGAATATGAGCAGAATCCACCCTTTTACTGGCTTGCTCAATCTCAATTCCAACGGTCTGACCTGAGTCATTGAGATCCAAAGTAATGCCCTCAGCCACTTCCTGAGACTCTGTTGAAGGAGTACCTAACAGTTCAATATACAAAGTGTCGGTATCCTCAAAATAGCTAAGTTTCATGCTTACTTCCTTTATATCCACGGTCAAAAAATGCGTTATGAACCGTTTTTCCATCTTCAAGATAAACAATTCTAAGAAACTTATCCTCAGATTCAATGTAAACCCATACTTTGATACGCCCATCAGGCTGCCGTTCCACAGTCAACTCAGGCAATACACCTCGTCCTAGCCATTCGAGCCTAATGTATGGCCGTTTGAGCAGAACCTGTTCCACAAAATATCTACTGAATTTCATACTCGAGCAATGGTCATCAATCCACACCCAAAAGACTTAGCTGGACCAAGACCATTCAATAGAATTTTTTGGAATCGTTCAGGATCACTCACTGTCAGCACTCCTTGAATATCCAAAGTGGCAATTCTTCCGCCATTGCCCAATCGTTTAAAATGATGAACCTGATGGCCCTCAGCAAAAATATCTGCTTCCCGTACCTCAAATCCCGCATTTTCGCTTCGCTTTTGTAACCAATGAACGGCCGCTAAGCGTTCCAATTGTGCCTTCGGCAGATCTCTGTTTCCTTGCTGCTTCAAATCCATAATCAAATCATGTCGCTTGCCTTTATCGTTCTCAATTTTTTTTGTTATCACCGGATTTACACGGATAGAAAACCGGAATCTTTGACCCTCACTCAAGCTGGGCTGATAAATTTTTGTCGCAACCTTTAAGCCGGGTATTCCTGACTCAGGTTTTACCTTCGATACCACATACCAGCCTATATTTGATCGAGTCCCTTGAGGATGAATTCGTCGAAACAAAAACTCCCTGTCCTTTTGCTGCTTAAAAAGTTTCCAGAGTAGCTGATGTTCAAAATAGGGCTGAACATTTTCAAATAAATCAGGTGGCAGAGTAAGACTGTCTGTTTCTATAAGACTAAAATATGCGGGTTGTGTGTCGTTCATAACCTGCCTCCCTGCAATACATCCCGAGTCACAAACAGCCATTTATCGCGGGAGATACAACGATCGTAACGGGTGATTTTTTCATCTCCCTCTTTCACCTTCTTCATCCCTAAATCCCATTGGTACCTGACCTGTTTATCCGAGAGAAGCGGGTTCAGAAAATCATTACCCTGAATTTGCCTCTGTTCATGATATTTTTCCAGAGCCACCATAAAATCTTCAGCCTCAAAAAGTTCTGGCCCGAGCGGTAAGCCAAGTGGGCATGACTTTCTTCCCAGATAAAGAGTAAACTTTGGCTGTAACAATGACTTTTGAATCTCTTTCAACTGAAGCGGATCGCCTTGCAATACGGCATCAAACACAGCATCGCAAAAATATTCCCGTGTTGACAACATTGTATTTAAAGAATCTGGTTCTCTTTCTAATTCCTGCTTACGGGTAAACAGTCCTGTTTTTTTGGGAACATCTTTTTGAGATGGCATTTGCACGGTATGATAATCTCTTAAAATACTCCCTGGGCTACGCCGACAAAGCCCCAATTTGAGGCTTTCAGACAAATTCTGAAGCTTCTCTTCCTCGTCTCTTAGGATTCCTAAAGCGGCAGCCACCATCCCAAAAATTGCAGAACGGGTCGGCCAGTTGGCACTACTGCGACTCTCCCCCACGGCCACCTCACCAAAGGACATCATGGGTGCGTAAATACGAAACACCAGAAAATGATTCATTACACCACTCCGGCCACAAACGACTTCACCAGATCAAGGCTTCCTTCTCCCTTATATGCATTCAGAATACATTCCGAGTCCCAGCCTTTTCCGTAAACCTTATCCATATTATTTCTGGTACCTTCCAGTCTAACAATCGATGATTCCAGATAATCCGCCTCATCTTTTACTGACTTCAAGTAAGCTACTGCCAAAGAACGGGGTTGCTGGTTGCCGGCCTCAATCAGCATATAGCTTGCGTGAGCTCTAGATGCATAACTGTTTTGTTTGCCCGTGGGAGATACCCTGGCAATAGCCTCAATCAAAGCTATAACGCCTCTTTTGCTCAGCTCATCATTTGCTACATTTTTTTTCAACAATTCTAAATCAATACAAACATAACCATAAAACAACCCAGCACCAAATTCATGAACCCCTAGATGGCCAGAACCGGTACCTTCATTTAAATCATCCACCGCAGAGAAAAAATCATCCTCTACGGCCACCTCATGCGTAGTAATGGCATGAGCCACCTGGGTGGCTGCCTCCACATTAAAGTCTGTATTGCTGGCGAACATACGCCCAAACATACTAACATCCACTGAATGGGCCTCTGCTTTTAAGAGCTGCAAATCCTTTGCCTCTGGCATAGTCTTGCCTGAACATAATCCCTGAACCAATGACTCTATGGCTTTAATTTCAGACTGGCTGATGTAAACCAGGGTATCCAAATCCTCAGCGCCCTTTTTACTGCCTCCAAACACAGATAAAATCTGGCTTCTAATTTCAGCAATCTCTTTCTCAGTTTTCCCTGCATCTTGTAAAGGTTTCAAGTAATGGCTAATTTGTTTGGTTCGTTTGCCCACATTTCCATCCAAGGTTTGTTCAAATACATCCGAAGTTCTCCAGGCTCTTTTTAAGCTTTGAGAAGATATTCTAAGACGATTTCTGCCACCCATCACGGCAGTTTTGGGACGGCCCAAATCATCACGATTCAGATTGGATGGTGGATAAGCTGTTAGATAGTGGATTTGTAAAAATCGGGTCATTATTTGTTCTCCTTGTTTTTAGGTAGATGCTGATAGTAGGCAAACGCCCATGTATGACGAATTTTTTCACGATTTTGCGGACTTCTCCAGTCGCAAAATGCATTTACGAGATCCTTGATACTCGCGCTATGCTCGCTCTGTTGCAAAATTCTTTGCATTTGCGTAGCCAATTCCCCAACCGTCTGACTTTGTAAAAGTCTTTTAAAACGAGATTCAGAAACCTCAGCTTTGGCAAGAATTTCCCCCATGGATCGGGGATCATTTTCTTCCACCCATGCCAAAATATGGGCCAACCAGCACACCCAAATATTGTCTTCAACTCCTGCTGATGAATCACGAACCTGAAGCACCAAATCGTGAAATGCAGGTATCATGACGATTTCCCAAGGCTCCTTGGCTCTTCTTAAATTGGCTCTGTCCGCACTATTTTTTTTGCCTGAATGGTTTCGCTCCTGCTTAATCCACTCATACCACCATTGCCTAACCAATTCATGTCTTGGACTGGTTTCAGACATTTAATCCCCCTTTTTCGCTAGGTAGTCCTAGCGTCTCCGGTAACATCTTTTTAGAGTACAATTTAGACATCAGATCCTTACGGGCCACGGCAATTCGTTTCATATTGCCTTGGGTAATATCAAAATTGGCAGCCAAAGCATCAAACATTTTCTCCGCTTCCCTTCTTAGATAATTCATCCAGTCCTGCTTAACAGCATTTTGTTTCTCAGAGTTCCCGGAAACTGCCACAATTTGTTCAGTTTTTATATAAAACTCCGACTCTGTTTCCTGATAAAAAATAGAGCTTGTTGTGTCAGAACTAACACTACTGGCTTCCCTGACTGCCGACTTCAAAACAGAAATAGTAGCCTCCGCTGCACTCACTAGGGCTGTGATTCCGTCTTTGATATCAAGACGCTGTTCTATATCTTCAGGAAATACCCTGGCTGGCACGCGGTATTCCTGCCAGCTAACAGCTTTCATATTATCCATCTCATAGCCAAAGGCCCAGAACCTATGTTCACAAACCTCAGATCTTCGCTTAGTACGAGCATATTGAACTACTAACGCTGGGGAACTTAAAGGTTTTCTATCTTTATCAGAAGCTGCCAAAATATAATCCGTCCAATGACGGTAAGTTACTCCATGAGCTTTAGGATGCCTACATAATGGAGCCTGAGTTTTATCAAAATAGTATGGAGAGAAGGGGTGTTGCCATACTCCCTTATAGTTAAATCCATAAGCCTCAGTCACATACTCACTGACTCCCAATTCGGACTCGGCACCAGACACGGAGCATTTTCCAATGCCTGATTCTAAACATAACCTGATTCTTCTGGGCATGGCCCAAAAAATATGTAGGGGATGAGTGTGAACGGGATCGGTAATTTCAGTAGGCATCCCAGATTTACTAATTCTAGTAGATCCCATCCACGGAAATTTATACTGCAAATCCACTAAGGTTCTATCGCAAAAATTCAGCCGTTCTAAAAACTCAGTTTCGGGCAACACATTTAACCAAAGACTCTGCCAAAGAGTATCCCCTTCTAGCAATATGGTTAAAGGACCACCTCCACGCAAAGAAGTACGATGTCCCGCCCCACCACTTGGGGCATTCATCTGTAGACATAACAAGGCCGCTGCCGTCATCGGTAAAGATAGTCTCTCCACTCGGCCCCGTTTAATAAAAAAATCCTTGTTTTCTTTCAAGGTCTGCTCTCCAGGAGAATCAATCAAAAGATAAGATACTGGCTTAGATTCAGCCTTTAACTCTTCAAAGGACTGCATAAACCTTGGCCCGTCCCCTAACAAATTAAAGACTTCAATGTATTTTCCCCACAAAGTTGAAAGCACCGATGAATTTGGAGGTTCCTGAAGACTTTTTTTCCACTGTTTTTCTGTCTCAGGAGCAGCAAACGATTGTAGTAGCCCAATTAAAAACTGTATCACAGCCCCATTAAAATCAGGTCTGGGGAAGTGTAGGCTCACAATGTCTGATTCGCCCATCTGATCGGGAGAAATCCAGTCCGTGGTTTGATCCTTCCTTAACACAGGAATCCACTTTTCAGTCAATAAATTAAAATTCATAATGATCCTGCTTTGCAATCTCTAGTCCAGTCTCTTTGGAATACAACAAATCCACTACCTTCTGATCCTTACCACAAATTTTGCCAACCCACTTGCCTGGATTTTGTTCCCTCATCAATACTGGAAGCGACCAGCGGCAGCGATCTTTCATAGATTCCAGTAACTCTTTCTCAACTCCATGTAAATCATCAGGAGTTTCCGGCAAGGCATGTTTGGGAAATTTTGCATCGGAGTAACGCCAATCTACATCCTTATAAAGTGGCTGAC
>JACFNL010000013.1:0-13882 GCA_019454875.1 Candidatus Cloacimonadota bacterium
ACTCCAGACTCTCAGGACCAAGAATAAGCCATAGTACCCAAGGTTTTTGATCCTGGGACAGAACCGTAAATGTATGCAGACGAAACTCATTTCCCCTGACAGATCCCATCTCCTGGAAGTTCCAGGTGGAATTCAGCATAGTGTCAAACTGCCTGTAAGACAGTCCTGATGCCTCAAAATCCTCTATCATCTGATGTCCCACAAAAGTTTTGCGTACATCTTCAGAATCCACATCCCTGGCAAAGGAATATTCCTTCAATATTCTCATGGTTACGAGATTGACCATGGTCTTGTTAGCGGGCATTCCAATACTGCTATGATAGATGGTAAAGGAGTTTTCCCCATTGGAAAATGTAGGCTCCATCCCAGTAAAATGGCGAATTTCAGATAAAATCCTGCTGATGGGCTGCTGGGAAAACATCTCCATGCCAACCAGTCTGGTCAGGTATTCTTCCTGGCTGTGCCTGTCCGTTAGAGGCACTAGCCTTCCCACCCTTACTTCTTTAAGCCCTGGGAGGGCACAGTTATGTTTGTCCTTCTGATACCGGGAAATCAATTGTTTACGAGCCTCAAAAAACTGGGTTGCCAGCCTGTCAGCCAAAAAAAACATCTGCCTTTTGGAATCAAGCACCTGGACATACTCTTCATACCGTTTTGAGATTAAACCTTGAATCCTTAAAACTCCTTCCCTGTCCTCAATCACCTCCTGAAGTTTTTGCAGATAGGGTGCGGCTGCCTTCTCCATTTTTGAATTCAGATAACCCCGGTATTCATTGGCCATCTGAAACTGGTTTTTTATACGATTTTGAATCTCAATTTCCGAGTTGGTCCTCTCTTCCTGTAGCAGAGACTGAACATAGGACTGAACAAATAAAAATATCAGAAGTACAGGGGTAAGAAACAGTACCAGAATCTTTTGGCGGATCTTCTGTTTTTCAATGACAATCAAAATCAATGTACCAATAAAGATTAGAGAAAATATCCAGTTAGGAAAAACCTCATGATATGGTTCCCAGGCTTTGAACCTTGAGTCATCTATGGTCTTTATGGCCATGGAGATTATTCCAATCCCATCCTGCTGACCCAAAGCAGCACGAATCGGATCTTCAGACTGATTCCAGCACAATTCATCCCCTAAATGTGAGTTCCAGCCACGGCTCTGATTTTGTAAAAGCTCAAAAGGTCTTCTGTGCCCCTGTTGTCCAAACTGAATAAATCCGGGCCGGGAATAGTCAAGATTAGGCAAGGGTACTTCAATTTTCAGATACCCCCTATGCCCTGGTGGCAATGAGAACTTATGTAAAAACTCCTCATTCCCAGCAATAATTCCCTTGTAATAAACAGCCAGGATGGGAGAAATGTTTTCCGAAAGAACTTCCAGTTCCAGTTCCAGAGTCTGAGGCCCAGGTAGATTCTCATATTCAAATCGCCCCAGATCCTCAAGGCAGGAAGCTAAAACATAACTACTTCCTGTTTTTGTTAATCCCTGTATCCTGCAGGACTCACGATTAGTGGCATCTGCCTGCAAAAAATCCTGATTCACAAACAGATGGGAGGGCGAAGACACCTCAAGCAATACCTGGGCATTCCCGCTGCTCAGGAGCAAAAGTAATGATAAAAATATTTTCAGATTACCGTTAAGCCTGGACACCGCGACTGTTTTGGGCAATCTTTATCATCAGTTTAAGCCAGTTCATATAAACTGAGTATACCTCTATCTGACTCATCAGTGTCAAATCGGCTGGCAGGCTGATTTCTCCAACTCTCTCCATCAGATCCAGGGCATATCGTCTTAACTCATCTGTATAAGTATTCAAAACCAGCTTGCCGGGAACAGCCAAAGCCTTTTTAGGCAAATCTATCCAGAGGCTGAACCAGCCATCTAGCTGAAACTCGATCCTGTTTTCCCCCACAACAACCCCATGAACATCCTGTCCAATCAGATCATGGTCCAAAAGGAGGTGATAAAACAGTTCCAGAACATCCTTAATTTCAGACAATTTGGGATAACTCCTCCACCTCAAGGCTTTTTGCTTCCCATTCCTGGATGACTTTCTGAACCTGACGGGTAAGTTCTTCCTTCTGTTTTACCAGCTTTTTTTGCTCCTGCGGGCTTAATTTTCCAAACTTCTGATAGTCAGAAATCGTGGCCTCAATTTCTGAAATACCTGATTCCAGATCCTCCTGCTTTGATTCAAGCTCCTCTACTAGCTTCCCAAGACTGCTTAAACGATTGCGCAATTCTTTTCTCTGTTTGTGATCCATGACAGCCGGTTCTGCCATAACAGTTTGACGGCGAGCGGATTCAGAAGCAGCCGGGGCCGAAGACCTGCCCTTGCCCCCCGTAGCTGGAGCAGAGAGCCAATCCGCATGAGCCTTGGCCAGCCACTCATCATATGTACCAATAAAATCCCCGATACCACTGGCTGTCATTTCGATAATTCTGGTTGCCAGAGCAGATACAAAATGACGGTTGTGACTCACAAACAATAATGTTCCGGCATAATCTTTGAGAGCCTCAATCAAGGCATCAATAGCCTCCATATCCAGGTGATTGGTTGGTTCGTCCAGAATCAGGACATTATGATCGGTAATCATGGAACGGGCCATCAGAAGCCTGGATGCCTCACCCCCGCTCAAAGACTTGATTTTTTTTAAGGCATCATCTCCAGAAAACAGCATACATCCAAGGATACCGCGCACCTGGGAGATTGTGGCTGTAGGCCGACAGTCATGCAGCCAGTCATTTAACGAAGTCTGGGCCTCAAGCTCTTCCTTGTGATCCTGGGGAACATAACTGAAGTGGGCTTCATGGCCCCATTCAAATTTGCCAGAATCGGCTGTAAGACGACCGGAAAGAATTTTTAGCAGGGTGGATTTTCCAATTCCATTGGGACCCAGAAATGCCACTTTTTCTCCCCTGCCGATTTCAAATCCTACATTGTGCAGAACCTGCACCCCGTTGAAGGATTTATTGATATCCTTGGCCTTTAATGCAATCTGTCCCGAAGGACGATGAATGTTAAAGGTGAAGGAGGGAGCACGACGGGAACTTTGGGCCGAGCCTTCCGCATCCAGACGATCAAGCATCTTCTGCTTACTTTTGGCCTGAGTGGCTTTGGATGCCTTGGCTTTAAACCGATCAATAAACTCCTGCAAATCGGCCTTTCTTTTTTCTTGCTGTTTAAAAGTGCTATCAAGAATCAGGGCCTGTTCTGCCTTCTGCCTCATGGCATGGGTATAGTTACCCCGATAAACCTTGACGGTTTCATGATCAACATCAAGGGTATGGGTGGAGACCTTGTTTAGAAACTGAATGTCGTGAGAAACCAGCATCAGGGTCTGTTTTTGCTGGATAAGATAACCTTCAAGCCACTGAATGGAATAAATGTCCAGGTGATTGGTAGGCTCATCCAAAAGCATCAGATCGGGCTGGGAAAACAAAAGACGGGCCAACAAAGCCCTTAAGCGATATCCGCCAGATAATACCCGAAGCGGTTCCCTATGTCTTTGAACAGGAATACCAAGGCCCTCCAGAATGATGGCAGCCTCACTTTCGGCTGTATATCCACCCAATGCACCTATTCTTTCCTCGATCTCTCCTAAACGCATTCCCTGATCATCACTGAGTTCTGGCAGGGACAAAATTCTGTCTTTTTCGGAAAGCAGGGAAGCAAGTTCTACCCTCCCCCCTAATACCACATCCAGAATCATCACCTCTTCATAACGGTAGTGATCCTGATCCAGAAGACCAATTTTAATCGAAGATGGCCTTTCCACAAAACCAGAAGAAGGCTGTTCTGTGCCGGCTACAACACGAAGCAAAGTACTTTTTCCAGCCCCGTTGGCACCAACAATTCCATAACGGGCCCCAATTTCTGGCTGCAGGCTGACCCCGCCAAACAATACCCTCTCCCCGTACTGCACGCTGACATTCTGTAAAGAGATCACACTTCCTCGCTTTGTATCTTCATTTCTGGACAGACGACCTTTAAATTCTTAAGGGAATTCTGATTAAACTCACTTAGAGCAAAACACTCCTGGCTTAAAGACTCTGCCCCATCAAAGCTACAGTCATAAAACCGGCAAAGGTGAAAATAATTGCGGCGAAAGCTACAGTCAAGGAAATCCGTCCTTGTGAACTCGCAATTTTCCCAGGTAAAAAAATTAAGGTTCAACCCTCCAAACAGGCAATCGATCAATTTACAGGAATGCCATTCGGGATAATCCCTCTCCTCAATAGACCGATCGGACTGAAAACAGGTGCCTGTGAAATCTACCCTTCTTAAGATCACTCTTCTGAGACGAACTGAGGCAATCAAAAGGTCTGTCATGGCAGTTGATTCAAAATCAATATCCTCAAGAACTGCATTTTCCCAGGAACTATCCGAATAGGTAATGCGTTTCAGCTCAGATTGCTTAAGCATTGAACCCTGCATGGAACAACCTTTAAAATTGACATTTTCCAGACTAGAATCCTTCCACTGGCTGAAATCCAGATTACAATCGATCAGGGTCACGCCCCTAAACTGTACCCCCTCCCAAAGGGAAAACCGTAAATCCAGACCCCTTAACTCACAATTCTGAAGGCTCAACCCCCTAAGATAAAATCCCTGGCCATTAAGAGCTTCCTTCCTCAGAAGTTCTGTCAGATCCTCCATTTTGTAAACAGATGAATGCCAGAAGCACAAATCACAATCTTCTAGCACCTCACGGTTGCACACAAATCCATTTTCGCTTGTATAACGGCATTGATTCATAATTCTTTGTATAATGTCAGAGATCCCCTGAAAACGACAATGCTTTTCGCACCTTGAAGAATCTGTTAAGATTAAGCCATGCAACCGGCCCAGAAAGTATTGATTGTCGGACCAAACCTGACCATGCAGTATATCCACACTGTCAGTGACTTTGTTCCAGGAGCTGTCAATCGCGTTGAATCGACTCATCTAGTGGCTGCTGGCAAGGGCGTGAATGTGCTCAGGGCATTCAATCACTTAAAAATCCCAGCCGAGTTATTGCTGTTTTCCGGTGGGTCCGCCCACTCCCTGATGCGTGATCTTATGGCATCGGAGGGACTGAACAGTCTCATAGTTCCCATGAAATCACAGCTTCGGGTTACCAACACTATTCTTTGCAAGGATGAGGTAACCGAAGTGATTGGCCAAAGCCCCACCATTAGTCTTGAAGAAGAAAAGGAATACCTTTTGGTTCTGGAGTCCCTCTTGGAGGCCAACCAGTTCTTGGCCGTCATATTTACAGGCACTTCTCCTGAAACGAACGAGGCTATAAGCATTTATGAAAAAATTCTTCAGAAAATGCGCCGACTTACCTGTCCCGTAATTGTCGATTCCTCAAGGCCCTTTTTAAAGTCCACCCAACCGGAGTCAAACTGGCTTTTAAAAATTAACCGCGATGAGTTTTCCCAGATTTTCCAGATAGATCAATCCGCACAATCCTGTCAGGAAAAATGTCTAAGGGATTCATCCTGGAGCAGGCTTTTGATTACGGATGGCTCGAAGCCCGCTTATATGAAATGGGATGGGGAGATCTACCGCGCCAATCCTCAAAAAATCGAAAACATTGTCAATCCAATAGGTGCGGGTGATGTGTGTTGTGCGGCCTTCACTCAGGCTTTAATTCTAGGGAAAAGTCCCCTTGAATGCCTTGAATGGTCCTTGTTTGTAGCTTCCGTATCCTGTCAGAGTATGGTACCTGGGGGATTTGATCTGGAATCAGAAAGGAAACTGGTTTGAAAATCATCAGTTATAACATTTTAAGAGGTGGTCAGTTTGAGGCAGGAAACCGGCTTGGTCAAATCCTGGCTTTTCTGAAGTCTGAAGAACTGGATATCATCTGCCTGAATGAATGTGATTATTTTCAGGCCAACCACAACGCCATATTAAGAGCCTTTGAGCAGGAACTAGGAATGCGATCCGTATGTCATGCCACCCCAAGTGGAACCTGCCTTGTCCTTCTGTTTCGTGATGAACTGCAATTAAAAAATGTCTCCAGTTTTGACCGTTTTTTGTTCCACGGCATGATCGTGGCCGATCTGGTTTACAAAACATGCGATTTCAGGTTAATCCTGACACATCTGAACCCCTACTCTGCTGAACTCCGCCTGATGGAAAGCCAGATTCTGGCCCAGATGGCCTTAAGGCATGAAAGAGTCCTTATTGCTGGTGATTTTAACTCGATCTCCCCTGAATTCTCAGTGGATTTTACTCAGTTCAAACCCACCTTTCAGGCTCGCTCCACCCATGCTGATGGCACAGCAGACTGTAGAGCCCTGACCAATCTTTTTCGACAGGGTTATTATGATTTGTGGAGTAAGTTTCACACCGTGGAGGATGAAAAAATTCAGGGTTCCTATCCCACTCCACTAGGCGATAAAAATATCCAGTACCCACATCCGGTCCGCATTGATTTTATTCTAGGGAGTCAGAACTTTCTTCAAGCCTGTACCCGATGCGACATAGTTCAAAACGAAGGCCTCTCACAGACCTCGGACCATTACCCGGTTCTGGCAGAATTTGCGTTATGAAACAGGCAATCCCTACACTTCTGGCACTCTGCCTGTTAAGCCTTGGTGGCTGGCTCTTTTTTTTAGAACAGAATCAGTCCAGCCACTACCTTGATCTGACAAATCAGCCATTTCCCGATATGACAGGGATTCAGTTTTTAAATAATCCTGTGGACGATTTGGGAAAACCTACCGTATTTATCTGGTGGGCCTTATGGTGCCCTAACTGCCTTTCCCGTGTTCCTGTTTTAAATCAATTGCACAAACAGTATGGTAACCGAATCAACTTTATTGGTATCTCACTGGAGAACAATGACGCAACTCTGGAATATGCCAAAAGCTCCATACATTATTCCGTGGCCTATGATGAATCTCAGTCGGCCATGAGCCAGTTCCAGGCTCAGTTTATTCCCTTTTATGCCATTCGCAGTGCAGATGGAAAAGTAATCTGGCAAGGCAACGAATTTGAGCCAGAAATGATCCCCAGATTTTTCCCTTGATTCCCTGTCCCTAAATGCACACCCAAAACATGGGTACGGGGATTGCATGGACACATCTGATGCTGGTTTTTTTCAAAGTATTAATTCAGTTTATCCTGATGCTTTTTCTGGTTTTCTCTGCCCCTCTGCGGGCAGATGAAGGACTGGTTAAAACCATCAATTATCAGGGTTTTTTGCTGAATGAAGAGTCGGGTGCCCCCTTAAATGGCACTTTCACTATGCAGTTCAGTCTGCATGAAACTGGAATACGGCCTGCTTTTACCCCTCCACCTCTAGGTAACAGTCTCTGGCAGGAGTTTCATGAAAAAGTAACCGTCCGTGACGGAATTTTTACCTTAAGACTTGGTATGTTCAGCCCCCTGGGAAAAGAATTGTTTGACGGTACCAAAGATATACAGATGACTATTGGGGTTGTACCGTTTGGTACGGGACGAACTGATTACACCTACCTTGGGCCAATGCAGGTGGATGGACATGCCTATTCTGTGTCCTCAGTTGCCGTTCGTGGCGCTGATGTAAAAACCGGTACCATTCAGATTACGGCCAAACCTTTTGAGTCTTCGGATTTTGCCGCCCTGCTTGAGTTAAGAACCCCTGCTGAAATGGCCCCTCAGATTGGTTCTGGATACCGTTACCGTATGCTCTTGCAGCATCTTTCCGTTCCTGGGGCTACTACAGGCACTGCAATTAACATTCAGATTCCTAGAGATGCGCTGGGTCAGGCCGTCAATCTGACTCCCATGAACCGAAACACAATGATCCCCTATGGCACAACCCCTCTGTTTGACCCAATGGCACCGGTGGTTCCCGGCAATGTAGGTGCTTATGTGCAGAATGGGATTGTAGAATTGGGAACTCTGGAAATTGCTCCCCTGGTATTAAATGGAATTTCCCAGCTTCCCGGAGATCTGGAAGCCAGTGAGGTTTCTGCTAGCGGAAAAGTCGAAGTAAGAGATGTGCTGATGAGTGGGCAACAGGGTGGAGTGGTAGTCGGATCCTCTCTGGAGCACTGCTTTCACAATCCATCCAATCCCGTATCACTGGATGACTGTATGCCCTTTGCCGGTGAGGCTTTTGAGGACCACATCCTGGATCCCTGGCCCACGGATGAAGAGCTTCTGGCAGGCAGGGTTTCCAAGATTAATTCATTAAAAATCCAGTCTGATGGTCTTGATGCCGGTTCGCTTAAATTTGTTGGGGCCGAGCCTCTGGTTGATTCCACAGGTTATATCCGTATGAGCTCAGGTACTGTGATTACCCCGGTAATGCGCTCTCCCTACGGACAGAGTGGAATCCAGCCTGGGCCTTATAAACTGGAACCTGCCGGGCTCACAGTGCTGGATTCCGCTCTGCTCGTCAGTGACAGGGCCGGAAGTACTGATGCCAGACAGACTGTCTCCCCTGAACAGGCCCTGGAAAGCCCATTAACAGCCTATACAATGTTTGATCTGGTCTCTTTGGCCCCACTCTGTTTAAAAAACGGGCAATATCACCAGGCCGTAAGGGAAGACTATTGTGCTTCAACCCCTCTGGCCGGAGATAAGTACCGCCATATTGACCCTTGTCGAAACAATGACGGTTCTGTCATCCCACTGGTAGGCATCCCAATTTATTGTTATGCATCCTTTACCCAGTGGAACCACCCCAATGCCGGATATCTGGTTGAAAACCATGTGCATGATGCTGACACAGCCTCAGCCCCTCTTCTGATTGAAATTATCAACTCCTCCAGTGCCGGAAAAAGGCTGATTCGTCGAATTCTTCCCTCTGAGGCAGTACCCCGGGTTGATACAGCCTCCATGACAGCGGACAACATTTTTGATCAGAACATTTACATCCGCTCTGCCGTCGAAGCCTCCACTGAAAACCTGAACAAAGCCAGAATCAGTGGTGATACCCAAAGTGTCTACATCCGTGCTGAGAATTATTCCCCCAATTCCACCCCCACCCGTTATCTTCAGAACCAGGGATTTTTGCCAAATCTGGAAACACAGGCAGCGGTTGGGATGATTGCCCATGCCGGAAGTGCCTACCTGGCAGAAACCAGAATCAGTCAGAATCTCAATGTCAGCGGAAACCTGAATGTTTCCCGCGATCTGCACTTTGAAAAACCAGCTGACAAGGAACGATTTTTTTATCTTCCTGGGGATCTCACTGTAAATGACATTTATTTTAGCCCTGCCTCACAGGTTGCGGAACGAAGACTGTTAAACCTTAACGAAGTAGGGGTTCAAAACCGCATTGAAGATTTAGCCAACCCTAATTATTATTTCCAGTTTAACAGCCTGAGTAAAATCAATTCCCTTTTAGCCACCGGGGACATTACTCTTCGTGGACGACTTGATGTTTCGGTAAACGCTGAATTCAAGGCCCAGATGACAGCTGGTGAGCTTAATATTGAAAATGTTCTAACCACAGAAAAACTATCGGATGCCGATGACCCATCCTTTTTTGTGGAACCTGTGCAATCCAGCCGATTACGGGGCCTCAATATTTCCGAGACACTGCGCACTATGGGTAAACTTACCATTGACAACAATCTGGAAATTGGTGGAACCCTTGATGTAAATGGTAATTTCAGTACGGATGGTACCATCAGCCTGAGTCAGACAAACCAGGTGGCCATGGGCCGAAGGATGATAAAAATTACCAGTCCCGGATATCAGATAGATCCTGACAAACAATCCACAATCCGTTCCATGGTTCTGACACAGTCCTCAAACTGGGATATCCTCGGAGCATTAACCCTCTCCCAGCATCTTCACCATCGTTCTCGTTCGCAGGTCGATGGAAATGTTACTGTAAACACAGATGTGAGAAGTCGTTCTCTGGCTGACAGAAATAACTTTGTTTCTGTCCTTGATCCTGCCAGTCTGAGTCAAATGGCCTCAATTGAGGTTGCTGACAGGTTAGAAAGTCTTACTGCCACAAGTTTTTCTTCAGATGTCTCGATTCAAAATCATCTTTTTGCCACTGGTTCCCTTGAGGCTTATGGCCTTTTGACAGTAGGCCGGGATCTGATCTACAGAAACAGCATCCGTATCATGGATGGCCTTACCTCTCCATTTTCCGTGGACGAACAGGGGCATTTGATAGCCCGTTCCTTAAGTCTGAGTGATGACCTTTTTCTGGATGACCTAGATATTGCCGGAAGTCTGAGGCTTGAAGGAGGTTCGGCCAACTTTAATGTTCCAACTTCAATGCAGACCATGCAAATCATTACGCACAGTCTTTTTGGATACAGGGCTCAGCCTCTGCCCCCCTCCCCCCTGACTGATGGTGGGGCACAAAACTATATCAGTACCAACCCCATGACTGTGGAAAGTGCCTTTGTCATGGACAACCTGGGCCAGATTCGACTGTATGAAGAATTATCCAGTCAACAAAGTGTGGCCTTCTCTACATCTGTATCACTTTATGGTGATACCAACCGCATCATGGTTTCTGATCGAGCCTCAACTGTCACTACCGTACGGATTGGTTTAAATGCAGAAAAGGATCTGCACATTGCCGGGGCATCGGGACAGAAATTGAGTGCCCGCACCCTGACCATATCCCAGTTTTATGACAGGGATGACCCTCTAAACCGCTACATAAATCCTGATGGACATTCACAGATTGAAGCACTGCGGATTTCTGAAAACCTCTCCGTGGAGGGCCGTATTACTGCTTTGCAGTTTCTGGATCTTGATACAAATCTTCTGATCGATTTAAACCAGACCTCCAGTCTGTTTTCTTTGGAGGTGTTGCGAAACTCCACTGGTGAAAATCTGAACATACCTGGGTATGTATTAAACGCAGAAGCCCAGAGTCCGGGACAAACCCTGCTTGACTGGCAAAATCTTCTTGTGCAGAAGTCCCAGAAATTGATTCGTACCGGAACCTCTGTCATGTGGGACTCCACTCTTGCTATTAACAACTCTACCGGTATCCGGATTGCAAACAGCAGTGCCGGTGCTGGCATCCTTCTGACCCCAGGAGATCTGAGCACTCTTCTTAATGGCAGTTACGCTGATTATCTGCATTCACACGATTATCTTGGCGGGGTCCCAATGGATGATTTTGCCAGAATTGATGTTGAAAACACAGTCCCTGTTTCGCAACGAACCACTCAAAATCGAGCCTTTCGAGCTATTGAGGATCAAAATATCTACACCTCCACTGGACTTACTTTTTTAATTGCTCCCAAATCTGCAACAACAACCAGACCTGTGTTTGCCATACTCAGACCTGATGGCAGTGTAGTTGCCTCTCTTACAGAAAGTGGACTTTTACAGAGTAGCGGTTTTACTGGCCGGGGTGATCTCCTTCAAAATCTCGGTGGAGCCCATGCAGAATTTCCGGTTTTTGTTTTCGGCACAATCGAGGGTAATCGCCTTAAAAGCGAGTCGGTTCGAGGTGAAAACTTTCAATCTGGGGTCTTGATGAGCAGGCATTTTCTAACTAATTCTCTGCCTGGGAGAACTCTGAAATCTGATGGATTTGGCAACAGTTCTTTAAAAGATAACTCCCTAAGTTCCCTGGAAATTGGCCCTAATTCTGTAGACAATGAAGCCATTGCCCTCTCCCAGATCAACTCAAGAATTGTATCCAATGAATCCATTTTCAGTCGTAATCTAAAAGATCAAACCATTCAATCCAGCCTAATCCAGACCAACAGCCTGAGTAACCGGGTTTTTGGCATGGATTCCATAAGTTCTGCTAAAATTCAGAATCAATCCATTCTACAGTCAAAACTGTCCACAAACTCGGTGAACTCAGCCAAAATAATTTCAGACTCTCTTTTTGGTTCCGTCTTTGCAAGTGACATCCTGTCTGATTTCAAAATTCAGACCGATGCCATAGATACCAGTAAATTTGCCCATGAAGTTCTGACCAATTCTGATTTTGCCCTTGAGGCTGTTTCCAGTGTTCAGATTGAAGATTTTTCCATCATGAACTCAGCCATAATGACAAACAACCTAAATACCCTGACCCTTATGGATCGGGCTATTGGCCATGAACAAATTGGTAACTCCCAGGTTCAGACCATTGATATTTCCACATTTGCCATACAGCCAAGCACAGGCCTGCCCCTTTTGCATAAAATTGCCAACCAGGCTGTCACCAGTATAAAAATTCAAGATCTTGATGTTTTAGGATCTCACTTTGAGGCCGACACCATCACCTTATCCAAGGTGATGAATAACACAGTCAGTTCCGCCCAAATCACTAGTGGTTCCATTGCCAATGAAGACATCCTTTCCTTCACTCTTATGGGAGAAAAAATTGCCAACCAGAGTTTTGTTTCTACCCAGTTTGCAGATGCTTCCATTCTTAATGTGCAGATTGATGATGGGGTGTTCGGGCCAACCCAGATCGCTACAGATAGTCTAAATTTTTTATCGCTTGGTGATGGGGTTGTCACACTTGATAAAGTGAGTGCCAATACAGTTTTATCCACCCATATTGTGGACTTTTCCCTGATCAATGCCAATTTTTCCGATAATGCCCTGACCTTTGATAAGTGGCAGCAGCAAACCATCACTGGGGCAAAAATATCAACCCGGGCGGCTGACTTAAGCAAAATGCGGACTGCCAGCGTGGACTCAGCCAGGGTACTGTCACATCAGGTTACAACAATTGCCATTGCTTCCCTCTCTATAACCAGCCTTTCCATTGGTGACAGACAGGTTCCTGAAAACAAGTTTCAGGCTCTGACGATTGAGACTCAGGATATAGGCAACTCCCAGATAGATGTTCGTATTGTAGCCCCACAGTCTATCTTCAGTACCAATATAGTGGATTTGTCGATTACTGGTTCTAAAATCCCCGCACAACTTATGACTAGTGGCCTATTTGCCAGCAATGCAGTAACTGAAACTAAAATTAAGGACTCGCAGATTACGGGCCAGCTGATTGCGCCATCAGCCCTCATCTCAGTCAATTTTGTCCTAAATACCCTGACTGGAATTCATCTGGATCTTAACAGTGTTTCCTCAAGAACCATTCAGACTCAGGAAGTTCTGACTACCCATATAGGCAATCTGAGCATTTTTTCAGAAAATATCGCCCCGGCTCAGATCGACTCCAGGATTGTGCTTGATAACTCCATAACTGCCGAAAATATCCTGACTGAGAGCCTGACAGGCTCAGATTTTGCATTGGCCGTAGCTACTGGTGGTAATGTCCTCATAGGGGCCGTGACCAATGTAAAAATTGCCCCCTCTTCCATTGATGGAATCCGGTTTTTAACCCATACGCTACAAACCCGTCATGTACACCCTCAAACCCTCACTTCTGACAGCATTACCCCTTTGGCAATCAGCAGTGTTGAAATACTCAACCAGTCTCTTCCTCACACTGTTTTTGCCAGTTTTATTATTGGTGATGAACATTTAGCCCCCACTGCTTTAACAACCAGGGTTTTTGCCTCAAATGTGGTTACTTCCTTTAACATTGCCACTCAAACCCTGTTAGAAGCTGATTTTGCCAGTGGCTCTGTGACTAAAAGGCAAATTGTCACCAACACACTTCTAAATTCCGAGTTTTCAGATTCTTCAATTCTGACCACTCATATTTATGATTTCAGTCTAACTTACCGTGAGGTGGATAATCTTGCCTTTGATTCAGGAAGGATTGAGACTCGTTCCTTAGTCAATAAGGGGCTTCATCCTCTCTTTTTAGCCCCAAGTCTTTCAGATGTTCAAAAAATTGCCGCATTTCAGGATAAAACGGTGCTTCTATTCAGCCCGGGTTTTGGGGTGTATCGCCGACAATACAATTCCGGGATGCTTCAAAAGGTCTCTGATTTTAATTTGTCTGTGACATTCACACAAACCTTCGGAGATAATCAGGTAAGATCGGAAGAGCGTCG